>NZ_JBFUGY010000001.1:0-464422 GCF_056402655.1 Bradyrhizobium sp. P3_C3
CCGCAGGAGCAGCAGCCTGCGCCGAGGTCGGAGCGGACGCGCGCGGCGCCGAGGCTGCGCCTCCGGCAGGCGCCGCCTGTCGCACCGCCGCCGTGGGCGGCTCCGGATTCATGATGCTCACCGGCGGCGTCGAAGACGCGCTCGGGAACTCCGCATTGGTCGGCCTGCCCGTCGGCATCGATGGCGGCATCCCGGCAAGCGCCGCGGTGGCCGGCATCGCCGGGGCCGTTGCGGGCGCGTTCCAGCCCGGCGCATAGCGTGCGACCAGCGTGTCGTAGAGATGGGAATCCATGTTGGCGGCGACCCGCTGCTGATCGGTCAGCGAGCGGAAGGCGGGGCAGTCGAACTGCGTGCAGCCGTCGCGCGCAACCAGCACCTGCGCGACGAAGCCGTAGCGATCGCGCTCGAGCGCCTTGCGCAGCACCTTCACGTCCAGCGTCAGGCTCTTCTCGGCGGTCGCGGCATCGCCGAGCGCGGTGAGCCGGTCGATCCGTGCGGCGGTGTAGGAGACCGCCGCAGCCGCCGCGTCAGGCGAGCCGAACAGCGCCTTCTCGCAACCAATCGCCACGGCATTGCCGGCGAGATCGTCGAGACAGGACAGCGCCGGCAGGCTGGCGACGACCGCGCTCTGCGCGCGCGCCTCGCCGGGCGGCGCCTCCTCCGCCGGACCATAGACGCGCACGGTGGCAGCCACGGCGATGGCAATGGAAAGCAGCGTGATGACGGTCAGCGCGCCGTTGGCAACCGACCTTTCGGCGCGCACCAGCGTAATCAGGAGAATCAGGCCGAGGAGGCCGGCGGCTACCAGGATCATCCACATCGGAAAGGCCTGTGGGCGCGAGATTTGGTCGAACGAAGTGGCCCATGCCCAGTTCATGCGCGACGTCCCTCACGCGAGCAAAGAGCGAATGGTCAAAGCGAGCCCCCGCGAGTCGGCAACTGCCCCCGGTTCACCATGTCGAGGCGAAGGGGGCCTTTTGACGGCGAGCGAAGCAAATTCCTTCGCGATGTCAACGCGCGGCACCGTCATCCGTCAGGATTGGGCGAGCTGGCTTTCCTTGGCGACGCGCTCGAACGCTTCAGTCGAACTCTTGATGCGGTACTGGCAGTCGTCGCCATCCGTCGGCAGCAGGCGGATGATCTCGTATGAGCCACTCGCAGCCGGGCGCGCGACGTTGCTGGCAGTGAACAGTACGCGCGTTCCCACGGGGAATTTATGCTTCAACGCCCATCTCCATGACTCAAACAGCGCCGGCCGTGCCCAGGGTCCCACTGCGTCGGACCGGCTGAAAACCCGGCGTGACATATAGCACGCAATGCGGCGTTTTGGCCAGCGGTATACAGGCATGGCAAATAGGCCGATCCGGCAGTATTTTCAGGACGATAGTGCGGGAACCGGTGAGTGGAGGATACCGCTGGAACCGGCTCCCTCAGGCGGTGTGGGGCAGATGCCCCTCCGGGCTTGCCTGGTCCACGGCCTTGGGCAGTTCCTGGGCCAGAATCTGGCCGAGCTGATCGACCGGGATGTTGTAGCGCGCCGCAAGCTGCCGAACCGTGTCGCTGCCGAGCACCGCGCGGAGCTGGTCGGCCGAGATCGGCAGGTTCTGGCCGTTGCCGAGCCAGGATTTGACCTGGTCACCGAAGCCGGACTGCTGGAGCTTCGCGACGATTGCGCTGAGGCCGCCCTGATTGTTGCTGCCGAGCACCTCGTTCAACACCGCCGGCAGGACCGCGGCGCCGAGCTGGCCGAGCGCGCTGCGAAGCGCCGGATTGTTTTCCAGCGAGTCCAGAATTCCCATGCCCCTGCCCTCTCCCAAGCGGTCCTTCCGCCGCGATTGAGCGCCGCCAGCCTGCACATCGTCAAGCGGCGCCCGATCACATTCGCGGGTTAGACGTTCTCGAATTTCTCGATGACGAGCGTTTCGGCGATCCCGTCACGGGTCCATTCCTGGAACGCCGGCAGCGCCATCATCGTGTCCATGTAGGCTCTGGTCTCCGGCGTGACCTCGATCGCGTAGGTGCGGAAACGGTGCACGACCGGGGCGTACATCGCATCCGCCGCACCGAAGCGGCCGAACAGGAACGGTCCCTTGGCACCGTAGCGCGCCCGGCACTCCCGCCAGATCTCCTGCACGCGCGCGATGTTGGCCCTGGCGTCCGCCGACAGCGTCACGGCGCCCACGGGGCGGTGCAGGTTCATGCCGCATTCGTTGCGCAAGGCCATGAAGCCGGAATGCATCTCGGCGCACACCGAACGGGCGTGTGCGCGGGCGGCGACATCGTCGGGCCACAGCTTCACGTCCGGATAGCGCTCGGCGATGTACTCGATGATGCTGAGCGAATCCCACACCGTGATGTCGCCGTCGACCAGCACCGGCACCTTGCCGGCGCGGCTGAAGGACAGGATCCGATCCTTGTCCGCGGGATTATCCGTGTAGAGCGGAATGACGGTCTCGACGAACGGGATGTCATTGGCGCGCAGTGCGAGCCATGGCCGCATCGACCATGACGAGTAGTTCTTGTTTCCGATCGCGAGCTTGAGCGCTGCCATGTCGCTGGTCCTTCCCTAGGTCCTTTGGATGCGGCTGCTTTTAGCGCCATCGCCTGCTGCCAATCAATCGTTGCCGCACCCGGCCGCGCGTGGCAATCGTTGCGATCTTCGTGAGGAGTGAGACATGGGCAGGCATTGGGTCGACATCACGGCCGTCGGCTTCTTCATCATCGAATGGCTGGTCTATGCCCTGACGCTGGAGCACTCGGCCTATGGCCGCGACAGCCTGTCGGCGCGCATGAACCGCTATCGCGAGGTCTGGGTCCGCCGCCTGCTCGACCGCGACACCCGTATGGTCGACATGCAGATCATGGCCTCGCTCCAGAATGGCACCGCCTTCTTCGCTTCCACCAGCCTGTTCGCGCTCGGCGGCGCACTGGCATTGCTGCATGCCACCAACGACGCCATCACGATCCTGAGCAAGCTGCCGATCGACCTCAGCACCTCGCCCGCAATGTGGGAGCTGAAATGCGTCGGCCTCGTGCTGATCTGCGTCTACGCCTTCTTCAAATTCGCCTGGGCCTATCGCCTGTTCAACTATGTCGCGATCCTGTTTGGCGGCATGCCGCCGGCTGACCGGCGCGACACGCCCGAGGCCGAGGCCCACGTCATCCGCACCTCGCGCCTGTTCGAATCCGCCGGCCGCCACTTCAACCGCGGCCAGCGCGCCTTCTTCTTCGCACTCGGCTATCTCGGCTGGTTCGTCAGCCCCTGGGTGCTGTTCGTGACCACGGCGGCGGTGGTGATCGTCACCTGGCGAAGGCAGTTCGCATCGAGCGCATGGGCGGCGATGGCGCCGGAGGAGATGGATGGTGCGGAGACGCGGAAGCGCGGCTATTGAGGCATCTGCTGCGCGCGAGCGAAGGGCGGCACGC
This sequence comes from Bradyrhizobium sp. P3_C3, assembly GCF_056402655.1. Lineage (NCBI taxonomy): Bacteria > Pseudomonadati > Pseudomonadota > Alphaproteobacteria > Hyphomicrobiales > Nitrobacteraceae > Bradyrhizobium > Bradyrhizobium sp. P3_C3. The sequence goes on from NZ_JBFUGY010000001.1 coordinate 3,427, forward strand.
GTTTTCTCCACACCGTCACTGCGAGCGCAGCGAGCACTCCAGGATCTTTTCACGGTGACAGTCCGGATTGCTTCGCTACGTTCGCAATGACGACGCGACTAACTCCGTCATCCCAAGGCGCGAGGCTCGCCCACTCGGCGATATCCCGGCCTACTTCCTGCGCATCGTCCCGGACCGGCAATCGAATCTGGCCACAGGCCGATCCATCTGCCAGAGCTCCACGTCGCGACCGTCGACGAGCCTCTCCGCGGAGCTGATCGCGGCTTCATCATCGATGCAATCCATGTGAATCATTCTGATGGGACGATCGTGTAGTCCCACGATCAATGCACGGTAAGCGGACATTTTCGTCTCCAGGCAAGGCGCGATAGCACGCGCGGGCCGGAAGAATGGCGCTGACGGCATTTGAATGCGATGGGGAGTGCATCGTCTGTTTATAAGCGCGGCGTAAGTTTCCGGCAGCGCGCGGCCGAGGCCGGTCCTATGCCGATCCTATGCAACCGCGATCGCGCCAATCTCGAAATCATACAGCCTCCGGCACCATATCCGCTCCGTCGCGCAAGCTCGCGCGGCGTAGCGAACTGGTGAAATGATGTCGAACTCAGGGGTCAGCGACAGGATCATCGATCCGATGATGGCCATCGCGAACTGCTCGACGCGGCAACGCATCGTCGTGGTCGGCGCGAAGAGCATGGAATTAGTGATTGAGCTGCATCGTCGCGGATATCTGCTGGCGGCTGCTGCAGGTAATTGCGGCCGGCCGGCAGGTCAATATGAAGTCGCGCTCGTGGATTGGCGGCGACGCACGCTTCACGCACTCGATGCGACAGTGGATTGGCTCGACGATTTCCTGAGCCCCCGCGCCGTGCTGGTGATCTGGCTCGACGCGCAGAAGGCAGCTGCGAAGGACACTCTTCGTGCCGCAGTGACGAAGCGCGGCTTCGTCGTCCTGCAAGGCGCCGAGCATCCATGTGGCAGCGTGCTTCTGGCGCGGCGCTCGGAGGCCATCCCCCTTCGGCAGGCCGCGTGAACATCCACCCGAACTCATGGATTTGATCCGATGCCAAAATCGAAAATTCGACGTGCCGTCATTCGCGAGTGGATGGCTCTCGCGCCGGCGCAGCGAGGCTCCGCCGAGCAGGCCGGCGCCTTTGCACGGCGCACCATCGAAAGACATAGCTTGCCACGCAGCCGGAGAACGCCGCACGCCGTGATCATGGCATGGCTGAAGCCGCGAACCGGGAGGCCTTAGCTCGCAGGATGGGTACGAGCCGCCTACCCTCCGCCAAAATCCCGCGGCGAGAACGGCAGGTCCAAGATCTTCCATTCACCATACTTGTCGGGCGGCAGCATCTTGTAGGGCTGGCAGGCCTGGAGCGCGGCGGTCGCGGATTTCACGATGGCCACGCCCTTCGCGGATGGCGGAGCTTCGATCAGGATCGGCGGGCGGGCCAGCGTGCCGTCGGTGGCGAACACCGTGCGCAGCTTGATGTTGACGTTGTCGGTCGGGTCGACCCCGGCCGGCAGTTTGGCGCAGCTCTTCAGGTGGCGACGCAGCGCGGCGATGACCTCGGGTGGCAGCTTGGCTGCGATCGAATCCTTGGCATCGCCGCCATCGTCCTTGGGGGCGTCTTTCGGCAGCTCCGGCGGCAATTCCGGCGGCAAGCCCAGCATGACGCCGTACTTGACCGTCACGTCAGGCTCCGGCGCCTGATAGGCCGGCGGCGCCGCTTGCGGCTGCTGCATCGCTTGTGGCGGCGGCTGTTGCGACGGCGGCTGCGGCATCACCTGGGGCGGCGGTTGTTGCTGGGGTTGCGGAGGCGGCTGTTGTGACGGCTGCGGCTGTTGAGGCTGCGGCTGCACATTGGCCTCCCGCTGCTTCGGTGCCTGCGAGGGTTGCGGCTGCGGCTGTTTCTGCTGCGGTTCAGGCGAGGCCTGCGGTGACGGCGACGGCGCCGCGGCCTGCTGCTTGGTCGCAGGCTTCGGCGCGGGTTCCGCCTTGTCCTTGTCGGTGAAATCCAGCTTCGGCAGTTTCAGGTCCGGCAGCGGCTCCGGCGGCTTCTCCTTCGCCTGCTCCTGAGCCTGCTCCTGAGCCTTCTCCTCGGCCTTGGCCTCCTCCTCCTTCACCTGCTCCGGCGTGACGATGTCCACCGAAACAGTCTCGGGCACCGCGGCGTGAAACGGATGGACTTCGCTGATCAGGATGATCAGCGCCACCAGCGTCAGATGCGCGACCGCCGACGCTGCAATGTCCGTCCGTATGATCTTCCGCAGTTCCATCGATCGATCTTGGGTTGCCACGCCGGTCCTAGCATACAGCGGCCCCCTCTCAATCCCATTTTGGCGCGAAGCCGAAATCGGTCAGGCGGCCCTTGGGATTTGCCAGCGCGGCGATCTGGGCCATCTCGTCGTCCGAGAGCTCGAAATCGAAAATATCGATGTTTTCCGACAGACGTTCGACGCGCGAGGTGCGCGGGATCGCAGCGACATTCTGTTGCACCAGCCAGCGCAGGCAGATTTGTGCCGGCGTCTTGCGATGCGCGCGCCCGAGCCCGGCGAGCGTCTGGTCGGCCTTGACGCGCCCCCTGGCGATCGGGCTGTAGGCGACCAGTGCGAGGCCATGCTGGTCGCAGGTTGCCCTCACCTTCGTCTGGTCGAGATAAGGATGATATTCGACCTGGTTGCAGACGAGTGGCTCCGGCGACAGCGCCACCGCCTGCTCGGTCAGCGCCACGGTGAAATTGGAAACGCCGATGTGGCGGGTCAGGCCCATGCGCTTGGCATGCGACAGCGCACCCAGCGTCTCCTCCAGCGGCACGTGCGAATTGGGCCAGTGCAGCAACAGGAGATCGACGGAGGAGAGCCGCATCCGGGCGAGGCTCTCCTTGACCGAGCGTTCGAGATCATGGGGCGCGAAATGGTTGGTCCAGACCTTTGTCGTGAGGAAGATGTCGTCGCGGCGCACGCCTGAGCCGCGCAGGCCGTCGCCGACCTCGCGCTCATTGTCGTAGACCTGCGCAGTGTCGATGTGGCGATAGCCGAGCCGCAGCGCCTGCTCGACCACGCGGCCGCAAGCGCGCCCGCCCAGCTCCCAGGTCCCGAGCCCGATCGCCGGTATCCTTGCGCCATTGGCCTCGACGAACAGCATGAGGAATCCTCTCTGTTGCGATCGCCTCAAAACATCATCCGGGCGCCATTATGGACCCGGCCCGTGACACTGCCAACGGACGACGCCGGCGCCGGCGCCGGGCCGGATATTCAGGGCAATGCTAACGGGAGGTTCGCGCCCGGCCTTGACGTCAGGCTTTGGCGAGCGCCTGGAATACGGTGTCCGGCGCATGCGCGATCACGGCGAGCAGCGCGCGGGCGGGTCCTCGCGGGGCGCGCTTGCCCTGCTCCCAGTTGCGGATGGTCTCGACGGGAACGCCGAGCTTGGCGGCGAACTCCATCTGGGTGAGACAGGCGCGACGGCGCAGAGCGCGCACCGCAAGCGAGCTGGCATCTTCGCCAGGGGCGGCATTGGCCGCCGGCTGGACCGGCAACGGCTGGACTGGAAACGGCTGGACCGGAAGCTCCTGCCCATCCCGCAACTCGACGACCCGTCCGTCCGCCTTCAGCCGCAACCGCATGTTCATTCCCCCAAGCACGGGCAATGATGCGGCAGGTCGCTTAAGTTCGGATTAAAGATGATGGTGGGCGAAGACGGTCTCGTGCCCCGGACGCAGCGCAGCGCGCAGCGGTGCGCTGCTGAGCCGGGGCCCATTTCGCCACCACGTGCCGTGCTGCTTTCTGGGTCCCGGTTCTGCGCAGCAACGCGAAGGGCGTTGCAGCGCGCCCGGAACACGCGAGGGCATAGCGCGCCTTACCTCAACCCGAACCACAGCGTCGCGATGCCGAGGAAGGAGAAGAAGCCGACGACGTCGGTCACCGTCGTGACGAACGTGCCTGACGCGACCGCCGGATCGGCCCTGACACGTTCGAGCGCCATCGGGATCAGGATGCCGCCGAGCGCGCCCGCGACGAGGTTGCAGATGATCGCAAGCCCGATGACGATGCCGAGGCCCGGGATCTTGAACCAGGCCACCGCCGCGATGCCCGTGATCAAGGCGAAGGCAAGGCCGTTCACGAGCCCGACCAGGCCTTCGCGCATCACCACCCGCCAGGCGTTGGAGGAGCCGAGCTCGCGCGTCGCAAGCGCGCGCACCGCGACCGTCATGGTCTGGGTCGCGGCATTGCCGCCCTGGCTCGCGACGATCGGCGCCAGCACGGCAAGCGCGACCATCTTCTCGAGCTGCCCCTCGAACAGGCCGAGCACCGAGGATGCAAGAAAGGCGGTGGCGAGATTGACCAGCAGCCAGTTGAACCGCGCGCGCGCAATGGTGAACACGGTGTCGGAGAGTTCTTCGTCGCTGTTGACGCCGCCGAGCGCCTTGAGGTCTTCGTCCGCCTCCTCCTCGATCACGTCCACGACGTCGTCGACGGTGATGACGCCGACCAGGCGATCCTGGGTGTCGAGCACCGGGGCCGCGACGAGATTGTACTTGCCGAACATGCGCGCCACCTCCTCCTGGTCCTCCAGGACGGAGACGCGACGGCGATCCTCGTCGGTCAGCTCGGCAAGCGCGACCGGGCGGCGGGCGCGGAGCAGGACGTCGAGCGAGACCGCACCCTGCCAGTGCTGGTCCTTGTCCACGACGTAGATCTCGTAGAAGCGGTCGGGCAGATCCGGCGTCTCGCGCATGTAGTCGATCGCCTGCCCGACGGTGAAATCCTGCGGCACCGCGATGAACTCGGTCTGCATCCGGCGGCCGGCGGAATTTTCGGGATAAAGCAGGCTGCGCTCGAGCGCGACGCGCTCCTGCAACGGCAGCTTCTCGAGGATTTCCTCCTGCTCCGCCTCGTCCAGCGTTTCCAGCAGCTCGACCGCGTCATCGGATTCGAGCTCGCGGACGCCTTCCGCGACGGTCTCCGGCGGCAGCTCCTCGAGGATCTCCTCGCGCACGCCCTCGTCGAGCTCGTTCAGTGCCGAGAAGTCGAAGTCGCGCCCGGTCAGCTCGACCAGGCGAACGCGGTGGTCGGGCGCGAGAGCTCCGATCAGATCGCCGAGATCGGCCTCGTGCAGCTCGGCGACGCAGGCGCGCAGCGCGGCGCTGTCGCCGGCCTCGATCGCATGGGCAATCTCCTCGACGAATTCATGACGAATTTCGCCGTCTTCATTGCGCATCGGAACGTGGTCGAGTACCGAGGCCTCGGCGGATGGGGCACCGTCCATATGTTCATCCATGGCGCGCCTCGCCGTTTGACAGGTTGGAACGAGTGGTCTGAGCTGACGGTCAGGCAATACCCACAAGCGAACTGCGAGCGCAATGGCAAAGATGCTTCGGCTGAAATGGATGTCGATCTCGGTGGGCGCGGTCTTCGCGGGCCTCGCCGGCATCGCCGCTTCGGAGGCCGCGGACTGCCCGCGCAAGGACGCGCTCGGCACCTCGCGCGTTCTGAGCGTCGACGCCAAGACCACGCCGCGCGTCGGCCTGAAGAGCTTTCCGCAGACGCTGCCGCTCGCCGATCACGAGGTCGTGCTGACCTTCGACGATGGCCCGCATCCGCCGACGACGTCGAAGGTGCTGGCGGCGCTGGCGCAGGAATGCGTGCGCGCGACCTTCTTCCTGATTGGCCTGCACGCCTCCGAACATCCTGACATGGTCAAGCGCATCGCGCGCGAGGGCCACACCATCGGCCACCACACCTGGTCGCACCCGTTCATGGCGCGGATCCCGTTCGAGAAGGCGAAGAGCGAGATCGACCGCGGCATCGCAGCCGACGAGACGGCGCTCAAAGGCGCGTCGACGACGACGCCCTCGACGCCGTTCTTCCGCTTCCCCTATTTCGAGGGGACGCCAGCGCAGCTCGACCTGCTCCAGTCACGCGGCATCGTCGTGTTCGGGGCCGACCTCTGGGCCAGCGACTGGAACGAGATGACGCCGGAGCAGGAATTGAAGCTCGTCACCGAGCGCCTCGCCGCCGCCGGCAAGGGCATCATCCTCTTCCACGACCCCAAGGCACGCACGGCCGCGATCATGCCGGCCTTCCTGCGATACCTCAGGGACAACGGTTATCGGGTCGTTCACGTCGTGCCGGCGGGCACATCACAGAAGAGCGCCGATGCGCATTGATGCCGTAATGTCACGGCGGTGCAAAATGGGGTGATTTGGGCCCTATTAACAGTCTGTTCATGCTACGGCATGCAAGGATGTAGAGGGTATTGCGCCTGAACCGTTTCTGGGCGTCTCCGACCAATTGAGGCGGCAGTCGCGTAAGGAGGCAGACGAGGTTCATGATCGGAAGTAGCGTTGTTGTTCGGACGCGATCGTGGATCGTCCTGTGTCTGGGGCTGTTGGTCGTCGGTTCACCGGCGGCCCTTGCGGCGGACTGTCCCGGCCATCCGGATGCACTCGGGACCTCCCGCACCCTCGTGGTCGATCCGCGCGAGCATCCGCGCATCGGCACCATGCAGTACCGCGAAACGCTGCCGCTGAAAGACCATGAAGTCGTTCTGACCTTCGACGACGGTCCGCTGCCGAAATATTCGAACCAGATCCTCAAGATGCTCGACGACGAGTGCATCAAGGCGACCTTCTTCATCATCGGCGAGCAGGCCAAGGCGAACCCGGAAGGCGTGCGCAAGCTGATTGCCGCGGGCCACACTGTCGGCACGCACAGCATGAACCATCCGCTGACGTTCGACCGGATGCCGCTCGACAAGGCCGAGGCGCAGATCAACGGCGGCATCGAGTGGACCTCGGCCGCGATGACCGATTCGTCCAAGCTCGCGCCGTTCTTCCGCATTCCCGGCCTGATGCGCGCCGAAGGCGTCGAAAACCTCCTGATCTCGCGCGGCATCCAGGTCTGGAGCGCCGACTTCCCCGCCGACGACTGGCGCCATGTGTCGTCCGACCGCGTCTATCAGCTCGCGATCCAGCGGCTGGAAGCCAAGGGCAAGGGCATCCTGCTGCTGCACGACATCCAGCCCCGTACGGTGGCGGCGCTGCCGAAGATCATCCGCGACCTCAAGGCGCGCGGCTATCGCATCGTGCATGTGGTGCCCGCGACCGCCGACCGGCCGGCAACGCCGACCACGCCGGTGGAATGGCTGCTGCATCCACCGACCGAGACCGTGCCGATCGCCCGCTGGCCGTCCGTGCCGAACTTCGTGTTCGCGCAGACCAAGACACTGCCGGCGCCCTCGCTTGCCGACCTCAACGCGCAGACCGAGCATCAGCCGCTGCTGCCGCGCAAGACAATGGCGCTGGCGAATGTCGCAGCCACCCTGCCCGTGCCCGACCGCGATCTCTTTGCCATCCCCGAGGGCTCGGTCGAGGTCCTGCTGTCGACGACCTTGTCGCGGCGCGCCGCGATGCGGCTGGCAATGGCGGCCGAGACGCCCCATGCGGCCAAGGGCAAGGCCGGCAAGTCGCGCGGACATCGGACCGCACATACGGCGCCGGCCGGAGCGAAGCACACCGCGCAGGCTACGGGCACCGCCCCCAAGAGCATTGCCCCCAAGAGCACGGCGCCCAAGGGCGCCACACCGCGGAGTTCCGCGACGCATCCGACCCGCGTCGCCAGCCTGAAGAAGCGCGCGCAGTAAGCTCTACTGGCGCATGATGTTGGCGACACAGAGCAGCACGATCAGCGCCAGGAAGAACAGGTCCATATAGGACTTGAGCTCGCCGTCGCGGCGCAGCCGGGCAACGTCGGCCACGACCTGCTTGCGCGCGTTCGTTGCGCCCGAACCGTCATTGATCGGAGCCTGCAGGCGCTTGGTCTCCGCCTCGAGCTTCTCGATCTTCTGGAAGAAATAGAACGCACGCAGCGTCGAGGCCGCGCGCATGCCGGCATAGACCAGCACGAGGATCGCGAGGATCGCCCGGTTTTGGTATTTCTCCATGAAATTCAGGCTGAAATAGACCATCGCCATGAAGGCGAAGTTCGTCACGAAGCGGTAGACGAAGCTAAGAAAGACCATGCTGGCTCCAGCCCTGAGCGGTGCGACCCGTCTACGTCATCTTTATTTCGACAAAGATTCGATCGCCGGCCGCCTTTTAGCCACGCGCGTTCATAATGCAAGCGAGAGTACCGGGGCCTGCGTGTTCCACGTAAGCGCGAGGTTGCCAGCTGCGCGATGGAGATTCGCCGGAAGCTACGGTACATTGGCACAGCCACCGCATGTGGGGTCTGCCGATGCCGAAGAAGGGAATCACGGGCCACGACGACTGGGTGCTGACCGAGGCCCTGGCGACTGCGCTCGTCGCGCTGGAGCAGCTCGAACCAAAACACCAGCCGAGCGCGCATATGGACGACATCCGCAAGATGCTGGCGAACGGCAAGGAGCCGTCGGCGGTGAGCCTGCACCTCGCCCAGGCCAAATGCCGCCTGTTTCCGGACACGGATCCGCTCGAGATCTACCGCGAATACGGGATTGGCGACGAATACGGCTAAGTCCGTCGCGCCGGTCCTTCGAGCGCGCTGCTGCCTAGGGCTGAGCGGCAGCCGATCGTTACAACGATCATCCACCTCAATGTTCGCGTGAATTTCAGCTGAGCTGCAAAACGGCTTGACGTCGGCGTCGCCAACGAATGTAATGTTATAACATTACATATCCGGTCCCAATGCCCCTCCCCACGCGTCACCGCCCTATCCCCTTGAAAAGGCTCTTCGATCTCCATGCAAAAACTCCCCGTCACCGTCTTGTCCGGCTTCCTCGGGGCTGGAAAGACCACTTTGCTGAACCACGTCCTGAACAACCGGCACGGCCTGAAGGTGGCCGTGATCGTCAACGACATGAGCGAGGTGAACATCGATGCGGATCTGGTTCGCGATGGCGATGCGAACCTGTCCCGGACTGACGAGAAGCTCGTCGAGATGACGAATGGCTGCATCTGCTGCACACTGCGAGACGACCTCCTGAAGGAGGTGCGCGCCCTCGCAGAAAATGGCCGCTTCGATTACCTCTTGATCGAATCCACCGGCATCTCCGAACCGCTGCCGGTTGCGGCGACCTTCGATTTCCGTTCCGAAGACGGCGAAAGCCTCTCCGATGTGGCGCGTCTCGACACCATGGTCACCGTGGTCGACGCCGTGAACCTGCTCAAAGACTATTCGTCGACGGATTTTCTCGATCAGCGCGGCGAAGCGCTGGCGAACGACAAGCGCACGCTCGTCGATCTCCTCGTCGAGCAGATCGAATTTGCCGACGTGATCGTTCTCAACAAGGTCGACGATGCCTCGCCAGCGCAGCGCGAGGCGGCCAGGAAAATCATCCGCGCGCTCAATCCGGACGCGGATCTGATCGAAGCCAACCACAGCCGGGTCGCCTTCGATCGCATTCTCGACACCGGCCGGTTCGACTTCGAGCGGGCGCAGCAGCATCCGCTCTGGTTCAAAGAGCTCTACGGCTTTGCCGATCACGTGCCGGAGACCGAGGAATACGGCGTGACGAACTTCGTCTATCGCGCGCGCCGGCCGTTCGATCCCGAAAAGTTCGACAAGTTCGTCAGGCAGCCCTGGCCCGGCGTCATTCGCGCCAAGGGACATTTCTGGCTGGCGACGCGCCCGCAATGGCTTGGCGAGATCAGCCAGGCTGGCACGATCACGCGCACGCAGGCGCTTGGCTTCTGGTGGGCGGCCGTACCCGCGGAACGATGGCCGGATGATCCGTCCTGGCGGAAGCAGCTGCGTGCGAACTGGAACGACATCTATGGCGATCGCCGCCAGGAAATCGTGTTCATCGGCACCAGTATGGATGAAGGTTCGCTCCGCGCCCGTCTGGATGCCTGCCTCGTCCCGGGAAAGCCGGCGATGAACGTCACGGAATGGGCGAAGCTCGCAGACCCCTTCCCGGTCTGGCGCCGCGCGGACGAAGCCGCGGAACGCAAATGACCAACGTCGTTCGATTGGTTCCGAAATCCGAGCTCGAGCGGCAGCGCCTCATCCGTGAGGCGCGTGCGATCTACGACAGCATATTCCCGCCGGTCACTTTGACCGGCGGACAAGCTGATGATCGCTTGGACCAACGAGCACCGCGCGAGGCAGTCGCCGAAATCCAGCCAAAACAGCGATAAGGATGAAGGTGGTGCGCTCGGAGGGCGCACGCAGTCCTTCCCGGCTCAGCCGCCATATTGCTGCTTCATGTATTTCAGGTAGTTGCCGAGGTGGTGCTGCCAGAAATAGTCCAGCTTCTGGCATCCCGGCGTCCCATCGGTCGGGTTGCCGCCCGGGTTGGCAAAGAGCGGCAGCAGCGCGCCGGCGTCAGCATAGTTCAGCGAGGCCTGAATCTGGCCGAGGATCTGTTGGATCAAATCCGAGATCGTTGATCCCGTGATCGGTGCGGCGGTTGCCGCGCCGAGATCGGCGGCGGTCAAATGGATCGTCTCGGATATCAGTCTCCGAGAAAGACTCTCGACCCGCTGCTTGAGCCGCCTCACCGCATCGTCGCGAACGCGATTGACTGCGCTCTCACCGTCGGTGACCACGCTGCCGAGCGCGATCATTGCTTCAGGATTGAGACTGCCGCCGAACCCACGCAGCGGATTTGGCGTGTTGAGGTCTGATATCCACTCCAGGGCAAACGGTGCCTGCGGCACCCAGTCCTGCGTCGACGTCGCGGCCCAACCGTATCCCTCGACGGCGGCAAGCCGCGCGTAATCGTATGCGTAATGGTCGTTGCCGGCCTTGGCAGGCGCGAAGGTATAGGTCTTGTAGGCCGGCCCCTTAAAAACATCCGTCGAGTGCCGGACCAGCGAGGTCAGCAGCGTGGCGATCGAGGCACCCTGGCTGTGCCCGGTGATGTAGACGTCGTTGCCCTGCTCCGCGAGCAGCCCCAAGGTCACGAACAACGGGCTATCGGTGGTGAACAGCATGAGCAGCAAACTCAGAGCGAAGCCCGAATGCACACCGGCTTTCACCGCACTGTCACCCTCATCGCGGGCAAGATAGAACGGCAGCGAGATCGGACCGAGCTTCACGTCAAAGCGCGCGTTGATCAGGGGGAACAGCAAGTCGGCCAACACGCTGGCCGCACTTGCGACCGTGCCGCGCACTGCGATCGCGTATTGGGTGGTGTCACTCTGGTTCTGCCAGACCTGCCAGTAATTATCCAATAGCGTGGCACTCGTCGGGGTGAGGTCCTTGCGGATCGCCCAATTTGAGCTTGGATCGGGCACGGAGGGCACGCCGCAGGTTGCCACCGCTTCGGTCAGCGATGGCGTGCCGGCGTAGGCACGCTGCGCCATCTCAAGCAGAAGTTGCGCCTCCGCGAATTGGAATCCCGACTTGAGCGTCATGCTGCCCTCCTTGCAAAGGTGCTCGACTCCAGCCGCCCGTGTTCGGACCCGGAAGCCAGCGACCGATATTTCGTGTCTCTCGGAGTTCATCAATTATAAGATGTGATAGCATAGAAACGCAATAAGAAGGTGTCGATCGACCAGCGCCCCTGGCAGACTACGCCCAGGAACAATTGCGTGAGCAGGGAGGATCCCGCGGAGTGGCCGGTGTTCCAGGCTTTGCCCGCTCCAACTCATTCCAACCGGACGCGCACTGTTCTATCGAAAGCGACATGAGGCATCTGCGGATTCATCGGCCACAGGTTTCGATGATCACGCCGGAGGAAGTCTATAATTTCAGTTTCGACACAATCGATTGGGGACCGCCGCCGCGCCACGCTGCCGTGGTCAATCTCGGCAAATCAGATTGGCTGAATAGATTCGCTCAGACGCATCTCGTCCGATGCAGCCACTTTCGTCTGATGTTCTATGATCAGATCATCGACTTGATCTGAGAGGGCACTTCGGCAGAAACAGGCCCCTACCCCGGCTAAAGCGGCGCGATCCGCCGTTTTGGCGCGTTCGGGGGGTGGTCGCATTTATTGAAGTTTCAATGGCTTGCGGAAATGGGCAAAGAGTTTGGGTGGATCTCCAGCTGATAGGTGCTTTTTCCCGTGGATTGACCGAACCTCACAATAGCTTGCGGGACTTCAGCTTGCGGGACTTCGCCACGCAGCGTAACTTTCAACTGTACGTAGCTCATTCGAAAGTAATCTGACGGGTTCGGCCTAGCGGGAGATGGCGATGGCAGATGTCCCATGGCACCTTTCCGGTGACTACTTCGAGAATTGCAATTGCAGCATCGTGTGTCCCTGCCTCGTGTCGGCGGCTCCCCCGCTGACCGCGCGACCGACCGAGGGCTTCTGTAACGTACCGCTGATCTTCCACGTCGAGAGCGGCCGCTACGGCAACATCGAGCTCGATGGACTCAATGTCCTGGTTATCCTCCACGCGCCGGGGATCATGGCGGACGGAGATTGGTCGGTGGCCGCCTATATCGACCAGCGCGCCAACGATGAGCAGACCGAGGCTCTAGCTGCGATCTTCACCGGCGCCGCCGGTGGTCCGATGGCCGCGTTCACACCGCTGATCAGCAAGAACCTGGGGGTTCGCAGGGTCCCGATCACATTCCGAATCGAGGGCAAGACGCGGTCCGCGGAAATCCCTGATATTCTGCACATGTCCGTCGACCCGTTGCCGACCATGCATCCGAGCGGGGAAATGTGGGCCAACATCGGCCATCCAGTCAGCCCCGACAGGATGGTCATGGCAGTCGGCGCCGCCGGTAATACGTTCAGCGATCATGGCATGCGCTGGGACAATTCCGGCAAGAACGGCCTCTATGCGCCGATCCGCTGGTCGAACCAGGCGTGATGCAACTCCTGACCCGGTCTTGCGAGAAGATCGGCAACACTTATCGCAAATGACCGACGGCCCCCTGGAAACCGTGCTGCGGCGCGATCGCTTGATCGTCGGCGGCGCGATCGGGATCATTGTCGCACTGGCATGGGCCTATGTGCTCTGGCTCGCCAAGGACATGGACATGGGCGGCATGGACATGACCGGGTTCCGCATGATCCCGGCCGGGATCGGAATCATGTTGCCGGCGAGCGAGCCATGGCGAGCGATCGAGTTCGCGTATGTGTTGCTGATGTGGGTGGTGATGATGGTCGGAATGATGGCCCCCTCGGCAGCACCCATGATCCTCATGTACACCCGCGTGGGTCGACAGGGGAAAGCGCAGGGCAAGCCGTTCGCTGCGACCGGCTGGTTTGCGGCCGGTTATCTCCTCGCCTGGGGCGGCTTTTCGCTGGCAGCAACCCTACTCCAATGGGCGATCGAGCGGGCGGTCCTGCTGGATTCCCGGATGACGATCGCCAGCAATCTGCTCAGTGCAATCGTGCTGATCGCGGCGGGAGTCTATCAATGGACACCGCTCAAGGACGTCTGTCTCGCCCAATGCCAGTCGCCATTTCTGTTCCTGATGCGCCACGGCGGCTTTCGCGGCGACCTGCGAGGCTGCCTGCTGCTGGGGCTGCGGCACGGAGGCTATTGTGTCGGCTGCTGCTGGGTCTTGATGGCGCTTTTGTTCGTAGGCGGGGTGATGAACGTGCTTTGGATTGCGCTTTTGGCCCTGCTCGTCCTGTTGGAGAAACTTACGCCGATCGGACGATGGATCGCGCGCGCCGCCGGCATTGCGTGTGCGGCCGCCGGCGTCTGGCTACTGGTGTCGTTGCCGCGGTGATGAGCAACCTGCGTGATGTTCAGTACGCGTGCCCTGTTGCAAACGGCGATCACGCCGAGCCGCCAGCCCTACACTCGAACCGTCAGGCGGGGACGGCCGAACGGCGAAGACCTGGGTTCCCTGAGCCGGTCTCTCCATCGATCGGCTTTCGAGGTTGGTGCGCTCGGAGGGACTCGAACCCCCACGATTTTACTCACTGCCACCTCAAGGCAGCGCGTCTACCAATTCCGCCACGAGCGCTTTGGGGGTGCCGGCTTAGGGCTTGAGGCCTGCCGGATCAACGGCGCCGATCTAACAAATCCATCAGAGGGGTACAAGCCTGCAAAGGCCCAGAATTCCACAAGCTTGGCAGGAAAAATCCGGACCCCTGCCCGGATCGGCCCTTTCGAGTGCCCCGGCCCTGCCGGCTGCCCCCGGGCCGCTCCTGCGTGCCCGGGCCGCTACCGCGTGCCCGTCGTGCGCGGCAGCATCTGCTTGACCTCGACCGCGATCCGGTTGCGGTCGACCAGCACGACGCCGGAGGCGACCGGCAGATTGTTGGCGAGAACCTTGACCTCGTCGGCCTCGGTTGCGTCCAGTTCGATGATGGCGCCGCGGGAAAGACGTAATACTTGATGGATCGGCATGGTGGTCGTCCCGAGGACGACCATGAGATCCACGGTGACTTTATCGAGAGTGGGCACTGTCAGGACCGCCGCAACTTGGGACTTAAGCCAAAGGACTTGGCATTTGCTCCCCAGATGATCACCACGTTATGGTTAGCCAATGGTTAATTCGCCTCAAAACCCCCGCCAAGACCTCGATTTAACGTCGTTTTCCGCCTCCACCGGCGAGCCCGTGGAGTGGCGGATCTCGGACGCGCCGGTGCCCTATCCGGAGGCCGTGGCCGCCATGGAGGCGCGAGTCGCTCAGATCGCCGCCGGCGAGGCGCCCGAGCTGGTCTGGCTGCTCGAGCACCCCCCACTCTACACCTCCGGCACCTCGGGCAAGGAAACCGACCTGCTCGATCCCCGCTTCCCGACTTTTGCCACCGGGCGCGGCGGGCAGCTGACCTATCACGGGCCCGGCCAGCGGGTGGCCTATGTCATGCTCGACCTCAAGCGGCGCCGGCCGGACGTCCGGGCCTATGTCGCGAGCCTGGAGGAATTGATCCTGCGGACGCTCGCCGCCTTCAACGTCCGCGGCGAGCGGCGCGAGGACCGGGTCGGCGTCTGGGTGAAGCGGCCCGACAAGGGGCCCGAGCACGAGGACAAGATCGCCGCGATCGGCGTCCGGCTGAAGCGCTGGGTCTCGTTCCACGGCATCGCCATCAATGTCGAGCCGGAGCTGTCGCATTTCGCCGGCATCGTGCCCTGCGGCGTCGCCGATCCCCGCTACGGCGTCACCTCGCTGGTCGATCTCGGCCAGCTCGTGTCCATGGCCGAAGTCGACGTCGCGCTCCGGCAGGCGTTCGAGGAGCTGTTCGGGCCAACCCGCGCGCTGGTGGCGGAAGCGGCCGTCTAGCACTTTTTCTGTTTGAGCCCCACCGCGCCTGTTCTCGGCCGGTCGCGGAATCGGTTACGCTTGCTTCCGGTGCCGCCCACGCCTCCCCCCTCCGCCGGGAAAGCAGACATCATGCCGGGCGAATGATCATCGGACCGACTGTTCGAGCGCCAGGCATAAGGAGGGATTGCGCTTTCTGCTCGCAATGGGAGGTTTTGACGATGAGACTCTCTGCGCCGATCTATCATCTGAAGCGACGAGCCAAGCGCCTGTCGCGCGAGGAAGGCATTCCGCTCCACGACGCGCTTGACCGCATCGCCGCGACGGAAGGCTTTTCCGCCTGGAGCATGCTCGCCGCGAAAGCCGCTGCACTGACGCCAGCCAACAAGCTATTCCCGCAATTTCAGCCGGGCGATCTGGTGCTGGTCGGGGCTCGCCCCGGTCAGGGCAAGACACTGATGAGCCTCGAATTGGCCGTCGAGGCCATGAAGTCGGGCCATCGCGCGGCGTTCTTCTCGCTCGAGTACACGCAGAATGATGTGCTGGATCGCCTGCGGGCGATCGGTGTGGAGCCGGCGCAGTTCGACAAACTGTTTGAGATCGACTGCTCCGACGCCATCAGCGCCGACTACGTCGTCAAGCAGATGGCCGCGGCGCCTCGTGGCACGGTCGTGGTGATCGACTATCTGCAACTGCTCGACCAGAGGCGGGAAAATCCTGATCTCGCTGTTCAGGTGCGCGCACTGAAATCCTTCGCGCGCGACGCGGGGCTGATCGTCGTCTTCATCTCGCAGATCGATCGATCCTATGATCCGTCGGTCAAGCCGTGCCCAGACCTCGACGATATCAGGCTGCCGAACCCGCTGGACCTCAAGCTGTTCGACAAGACGTGCTTCATCAACAACGCTGAAGTCCAGTTCCGAGCGGCGAGCTGACGGCTTCAGGCCGCGGGTGAGATTCTTCACCCGCGGCCAGCTACCTTACGCCGCCTGCAACGCAACTTCGAGCTTGCCGGCAATGTAGCGCCGCTCCTGGGTCAGGCCGCCAAAGCCGTAGGCGTCGCCCTTGACCTCGTCGACATGCAGGTAGGTCTCATGATGCAGCGGGCCCAAAATCTCGGCCATGCGCTTGAACATCGCGGCGAGATAGGCCGCCTTCTCGTCCTTGGTGTTGGTGCCTTCGCTGACATGGATGTCGATCCAGTAGCTCGCAAGCTTCTGTTCGGCGAGCGACTTGCCGCCGGCGAACCAGTCGCCTGCGTCGACCGATTTCACGATGATGGCGGTCACCCTGGGATCCTTGTGCAGGATCTTTGCGGTCAGCTCGGACACGGCGTTGGCGATATCGGCCTTCAGCGACGGCGACTGGCGGGAGGTGGTGTAGGACACGGTGATCAGGGGCATGGTGGTTCTCCTCAAGATGCTGCGCGGAGTTTGCGCGGCGTTGGTGAGAAGCTAGACCTTGCCCCGTCATTTTGGTATCTTATCTCTGTTGATACCAGTGATAACCATTCATAATGACAGCAACGCTCGACATCGCCACCATCAAGGCCTTCCTGCTGGTCGCCGACCTCCAGAGTTTTACGCGCGCCGCCGAAGCACTCGGCACGACGCAGGCCGCCGTCAGCCTGAAGCTTCAGCGGCTCGAGACATTGCTGGGAAAGCGCCTCGTCGAGCGCTCGCCGCGCGCGGTCCGGCTCACCGCCGACGGCGCCGCGTTCCTCGATCGCGCCCGCGCGCTGATGGAGGCGCATGACCGTGCACTGTCGGGCGAAACATCGACTGCGCAGTCGCTCTCGCTTGGCATCTCCGACCATGCCGCGGGCCCCGAGCTGGTGCCGCTGCTCGAACGCCTGCACGCGATGTCCTCAAGTCTCACCCTCGCCGTCACCATCGGCTTCTCACGCGAGATGCAGGACGCTTACGACGCAGGTCAGCTCGATGCCGTGATCGTCCGCCAGGAAGGCAGTCGCCGCGGCGGCGAGAAGCTGGCCGAAGACGAGTTCGGCTGGTTCGCCGCACGGCGCTTCACCCTGCCGAAGGGTGAGCCGCTGCCGCTCGCAACCCTCGCCCCGCCCTGCGGCGTCCGCGCCATCGCAGTGCGCGCGCTCGACAAGGCCGGCCTCGCCTGGCGCGAACGCTTTGTCGGCGGCGGCGTTACGGCGGTGGTCGCGGCCGCGCTTGCCGGCCTTGCGATTGCGCCGCTCGCGCGCCGGATCGCGCCTCCCGGGCTGGTCGACATCGGCCCCGCGCACAAGCTGCCGAAGCTCGGCAGCTCGAAGGTAATGCTGCATTCGAAGGTCAGCGATCCCGCCAAGCTCGCCGCGCTGCGTGCGGTGGCGGCGACGTTTCGGAGCGTGGCAGCCTAGCGCTCAGGCTGCCCCTCCTCGCCCGCATACTTGCCCGCGGCGAACCAATAGGCGATTCCCGCGAGAGCTCCGGCCAGTACAAAGAGCAGCCCCAACGGATGGTTGGCCCCAACGGTGATCCGCCAAATGAATGCACCGATCGCCGCACCGGCAGGAACGTAGAACAACACAGAGCGAATGCGGAGCGCTTCCCCGAACAAGATCACGAGTGCGGCCGGCATCCCACTAAGCAGGCAGACCAGGATCAAGATCAGCGGCAAGACAAACAAGACCAAGGTGATGATACCGCCGAGGTTCTCCTCAAGACCCCGGTACGGCAGGGACAGGATCATCGCGATGACCGGCAATGCCGCCAATGTCGTCGCTGCCGTCAAGCATCCCCGAAACCAACCGTTCACCACGCGCGGGCAGGTCTCGCAAGACATGACATCACCTCACAGGATCGCCTCGAACGCGCTGCGCAGCGTTTCGTGCCGAAAGACAAAACCGCGGCTCAGCGCCTTGTTGGGCAGCACACGCTGGCCACCGAGCAGGAGTTCGTCGGCAAAGCCGCCGCCGATCCGGCGCAACAACCCGCCGGGGATACGAAACACCGCGGGCCGGTGCAGACGACGGCCGAGCTCTTCGGTGAATTTTGCGTTGGTGACGGGGATCGGCGCGGTGGCGTTGACGGGCCCAGTGAGATCGGGCGTCGCCATCACATAGGCAATCAGCCGGATCAGATCGTCGCGCTCGATCCAGGACATCCACTGCCGCCCGGTGCCGAGCGGACCGCCGAGGCCGAACTCGAACGGCGTCAACATGCGCGTGATGAAGCCGCCTTCGGTGCCCAGCACGAGGCCGATGCGCAAACAGACCACTCGGACGCCGAGCTCCTCGGCCGGCCGCGCCGCCTTTTCCCACGCCGCGCACAGCTCGTGGCTGAAGCAGGCATGTGACTTCGCCGATTCCGTCAGCACCTGGTCGGCCCATAGGCCGTACCAGCCGATCGCAGAGCCGCTGACGAGGACCTCCGGCTTGCGCTCGAGCCGCGCGATCAGATTTACGACCTCGCCGGTCATGTCGATGCGGGAGCCGAGAATTTTCGCGCGCTTTGCCTCGGTCCAGAGGCCGTTGCCGATCGGCTCGCCAGCGAGATTGACGATGGCGTCGATTGGCGTGTCCGATGCGAGCTGATCGAGGCTGGTGATCAGCGTGACCGGCGGCGGCAGCATCTCGGCTTTCGCAGGGTTACGGATCAGCGCGATGACGTCGTGCCCTGCCCCGCTGAGGCTCGCGGCAAGGCGGCTGCCGATGAAGCCGGTGGCGCCAGTGATCAGCACGGTCTTGCGGCCGGGGACCTTCTCGACGAGCCCGTGCGCAGGCACGCTTTTCATGCGCCCGAGCCGGCGCATCGCCGCAAAGTCCCTGACGCCGCAGAGCGCTGCACCGACTGCGCAGGCAGTGGCGGCGATGCTGAGCAGGCCCTGATACACGACACTCACGCCGAACGGCTGCATCGCCCAATCGATCAGCACCGGCAGCAGCAGCACCAGGATGGCGCCATAGTTGATCGCAAGCAGCGTGTAGTTAATCCGCTCGCTCGGCGGCAGTTTGCGGCTCAGATCCTCCTCGACGAAATCCATCAGCGTAATGACGATCTCGGCGACCAGGACTGCCACGATCAGGATCGCCAGCACGCCGTAAACCTCCAACCAGCCGAGCAGCAGGAACAGCAGCGCATAGAGCATGTTGCGGATGCCGTGCAGCTTCAGCTCGAAACGCTGCGACGGGCGCCACGCCAGGCGCTCGGTGAATTCGTGGTGATAGAAAGTGTCGAACACGCCCATCACGATCTGGATGGCGATGAGGGTCCACAACAGCGGCGTCATGATACGGCCTCCCTGAAGACGGCGGACTGGTGGATCAGCGCGCCGTAACGCGGGTGAGTGACATCGAGGGTGAAACGAAAGGCGCCCTCGCCGAGATCGCTATGCGTCACCGTGAGATCGCCGGGCGTGAGCGATTGCGGCAGCGGGATCCACAAGCGTCCGAGCTGGAGTCCGTAACCGGCACTACGGAAGGTCAGCGCCTGTCCCTCGACCGCGATGCGGAGCGCCATCGAGACGCCGAAGCCGACATACTCTTCAAGCCCGGTCGGACCGGCGAAACGCTTGGCGGAATGGATCACTTGCGGAAAGCCGCGCTTGCGCGCGCAGATGCGGGTCCAGGTCTGGCCGCCGTTCGCGCCGTCCTCGGTGACGGTCACGATCATGGGGACGCCGGTGTCGCGGCCGGTCGGCAGCGGTCCGCCGATCAGGCGGGCGGCTTGCGCGAACCACCAGCCGATGTCGCTGAAGGAGACCTCGTCGACCACGCCGACATAAACGACACTGTCGCCGTCAGCGACCCGTTTCGAAAAGCGCCGCCAGGTCGCGAGCGGCAGCCGGCCCCAATCCTCGTCCGACAGCAACGCGCGGAAGCGGCGGTCGTCGAGTAGTTTGACGTGAGCTGAGGGAGATGCGCTGGAGCCTGATAATCGAGCCGACGTCATCGTACCCTCCTCAACGCTATTTGGCCTTGCCCAGCGGCAGCAGGTTGGCGATCTTCTCGCCAAGCCGCATCAAGGCGACCAGCCGCGGTCGCGGCACCTTCAGCATCTGCATGAACCAGTGGTCGGCGAGTTCGGTGAAGGCGAGCATCTCCTTCAGCCGTTTGGCTGCGACCGGATTGATGGTCGGATCATCTGCGGCATCGGACACGCAGGCCCTGAGCGCCGTGATCGCCGGATCGAGCTCTCGCTCCTTGCGCCGCGCCGCGATTCTCGCGGCGACCTCCCAGATGTCGGTCTCGGCCTCGTAATGGTCGCGGCGGTCACCGAGGATCGGCACCCGCCGGATCAGGTTCCAGGCGAGCAGCTCCTTCAGCGAGTTGGAGACGTTGGAGCGCGCCATGCCGAGCGTGTCGGCGATGTCCTCGGCCGTCATCGGCGCCTCGGCGAGATAAAGCAGCCCGTGGATCTGGCTGACCGAGCGGTTGACGCCCCACCCGTCCCCCATGTCGCCCCAATGCAGGATGAAGCGCTCGACGGCGGTGGGCAGTTTCTTCTTTCCGGTTATTTCTGTCATGACAGAAATATCTGACGAGCGCGACTGATTGTCAAGAGCGCTCGGCGGCTTGCGTCCTGTATACCGTCCGTCGTATTTGCCTAAAAACGGCCCAGAGAACGGGAACCAAACGCCCTTCGGGGCGTTTGCCCCGGTTCCAGGCGGGTTGAGAATGACGACAAAGTCCAGTCAACAGAGAGACTTGTTCGAAAGCGAGCGCAGTTTTCGGCTGTTGGTGGAAGGAGTCGCGGACTACGCGCTCTACATGCTCGATCCCACCGGGATCATCACGAGCTGGAACATCGGCGGCGAGCGGATCAAGGGCTATTCGCCCGAAGAGATCGTCGGCCAGCATTTCTCGCGCTTCTACACCGAGACCGACCGCGCCAACGGCAAGCCCGCCCGTGCCCTCGGCATCGCGCGGGACCACGGCCGCTACGAGGAGGAAGGCTGGCGCGTTCGCAAGGATGGCACGTTCTTCTGGGCGAGCGTCATCATCGATCCGATCTACGAGCACGGCAGCCTGGTCGGCTTCGCCAAGATCACCCGCGACATCACCGAGCGGCGCAATTCGCAGCTCAAGCTCGAAGCGATGCAGAGGCAGCTTGCCGAGTCGCAGAAGTTCGATGCGCTCGGGCAGCTCACCGGCGGCGTCGCGCACGACTTCAACAACCTCCTGATGATCATCAGCGGCAGCCTTCACATCCTCAAGAAGCGCGACGAGGACGAGGCCAAGATTCAGCGCGCGATGTCCGCGATCGAGACCGCAACCAAGCGCGGCGCCGCACTGACCGCCCAGCTCCTGACCTTCGCGCGGCGGCAGAGCGTCAATCCCCAGGCGATCCGCTTCGGCGACCGCATCGAGGCGATCCGCGAAGTGCTTCACGCCGGCGTCGGGAGCGCCGTTCGTCTCGCCTTCGACATCGACCGCGAGGTCTGGTCGGTCAAGGCCGATGTCTCAGAGCTCGAGACGGCGCTGCTCAATCTCGTCATCAACGCTCGCGACGCCATGCCCGACGGCGGTACCGTGACGGTCGGCGCACGCAACGTCGTCCTGAACGATCCGCTCCACAGCGGCGAGTACGTCGCCATCACCGTCGCCGATACCGGGCTTGGCATCCCCTCCGACGTCGTCAACAAGATCTTCGAACCGTTCTTCACGACCAAACCCGTCGGAAAAGGCACCGGCCTCGGCCTGTCGCAGGTGCACGGCTTCGCTCATCAGGCGGGCGGCACGGTCAGGGTCGCAAGCGAGCTCGGCAAGGGCACGACCTTCACCATCCTGCTGCCGCGCGAAACCGCGACCGCACCAATCGATATCCCTGAAGCAGTGCCGGTTCCCGGTAGCGGCACCGTGCTGCTGGTCGAGGACAATCCCGACGTCGCGCTCGTCAGCATCGGATTGCTGGAGCAGCTCGGCTATCGCGTGCACCGGGTTGCCGACGCCGAGTCCGCCTTGCGCGAGCTCGAGAAGAACGGCGTCGACTTCGTGTTCACCGACATCGTGATGCCCGGCAAGATGGACGGGCTCGGTCTCGCCCATCATCTGCGCCAGATCCACCCTGGCCTGCCGATCCTGCTCGCCACCGGCTACAGCGAAGCCGCCGCCGATGTCCGCGGCGACTTCCCGATCCTGCGCAAGCCCTACGAGATTCACGAGCTGAGCGAGGCGATCTCGAAGCTGCCGCGGTGATTTTTCACCTCTCTCCGTAAGAACGGGGCGAGGGAGCGCACCGCCCGCGCGGAAAGAGAATCCGCTCTCACACCGTCGGCAACACCGAAAACGCTTCCCCTGCCCTCCGCAGGTTCAACTCATCCGCACCGGCCGTCTCGCTGGTGACGCTGTCCACGCGCGAGGATGGCGGGCCGTGGCGGCACAGCGCGACCATGTCGGCGACATGCTTCGGCGTTCCCGCAAACAGCGCCTCCACGCTGCCATCGCGGCGGTTGCGAACCCAGCCTTCGAGGCCACTCGTTGTTGCCTGGTACTCGACCCAGGCCCTGTAGCCGACGCCCTGCACGCGGCCGCGGATCATGACCTGGAGGATCGCCCGGCTCATTTTTTCAGCCCGAGAAAGCCGGCGCTGCGTGCCTTGACGTCGGCCTCGCGCATCACGCGGCTGGTCAGGTCCGGCGACGGAAGTCCTGTGAGGTTCTTCGGCGGCGTGCCCTCGCGCAACGCTTTCTGCGTTTCGTAGACGGCCTGCGTGGCAGCCGCGATCGGCGCGTGGCCCTGAAGCGCGATGCGGACGCGCTGGCTGGCGAGATAGTCAATCGCGTTCAACTCGTCCGGCGCACCGCCGAGCACGATCGGCAGGCGCGTAGCGGCGACAATCGCCTCGAGCTCGGCGCGCGACTTGATGCCGGTGAAGAAAAGCGCGTCCACGCCGGTCGCCTCATAGGCCCTGGCCCGGCGGATCGCATCCTCGATCGAGGTGACCGAGGCAGCTCCAGTGCGGCCCATGATGACGAGCGAGGGATCGCCGCGGCCATCCAGCGCCGCCGTCATTTTGCCGACGCCTTCTTCCAGCGAGATCAGCTGTGTCTTGGCCTCGCCAAAGGCGGCCGGCAGCAGCGTGTCCTCGATGGTGAGGCCGGCGGCGCCAGCGGTCTCCAGCTCTTGCACCGTGCGGCGCACGTTGAGCGCATTGCCATAGCCGTGATCGGCATCGACCAGCACCGGCAGCGTCGCCGCGCGCGACATCCGCCGCATCTGCTCGGCAAGTTCGGTGAGTGTGATCAGCGTGACATCGGGGTCGCCGAGCACCGCGAGCGAGGCCACCGAGCCGCCGAACATGCCGAGCGGAAAGCCGAGATCCTCGGTGATGCGGATGGAGATCGCGTCATAGACCGAGCCGGGATGAACGCAGGCCGAGCCCGTCAGGATCGAACGCAGTTTTTCGCGGCGGGAACGAAAGGCCATGGTGCCCTCTCAACTGTTGCGACGCAGCCGCAACATACTCCGTCATTGCGAGCGCAGCGAAGCAATCCAGAATCTTTCCGCAGAGGCAGTCTGGATTGCTTCGCTGCGCTCGCAATGACGGTGTTGGTGGGGCCAGTGAGGGCCCCACTCACTTGCTTTACGCAAACTCCAGAATCAGCGCGTCCACCGCGAGCGTCGCGCCCGCGCTGGCGTGGATCTTCTTCACCGTACCGTCCTGCTCGGCACGGAGCACATTCTGCATCTTCATGGCTTCGATCACCGCGAGCGTCTCGCCGGCCTTGATCTCCTGCCCTTCGGTCACCGCGATCGAGACCACAAGGCCGGGCATCGGACAGAGCAGCTTCTTGCCGGTGTCGGAGGCCGTGGTCACCGGCATCAGCCGTGCCGAGGCTGCTTCCGCCTCGGTCCAGACATAGACCGGCACCTCGACGCCCTGGTGCGCAAGGCGGATGCCGTTGGCGATCGGGCGCGCCTGCACCGCGACGAAATGGCCGTCGATGGTGCCCTGCCAGACCGGATCGCCCGGCTTCCACGGCGACTGCAGCAGATGCGCGTTGCCGGCCTTGCCTTCGGCATCGACGAACCGGATCGCGATCGCCTCGCCCTCGCGTCCGACCTCGAGCAGAATCTCCTGGCGGTCGAGCCAGACCGCGCGGCGACGCTCGCGCTGCACGACGCGGCCGCCCATCTGGCCCGAGATCTGCCGCTTGCGCTCGCCGAGCACGTGGTCGATGGCGGCGCCGACCGCCGCGATCCGCCGCGCGACCTCGCCTTCGGGCACGCGCACGGCAAAGCCCTTGGGGAATTCCTCGGCGATGAAACCGGTCGAGAGCCGTCCCTCACGCCAGCGCGGATGGTGCATCAGCGCCGACAGGAACGGGATGTTGTGCCTGATACCCTCGACATAGAACGAATCCAGCGCGGTGGCCTGCGCCTCGATCGCGGCCGCGCGCGACGGCGCATGCGTGACGAGCTTGGCGATCATCGGATCGTAATAGATCGAGATCTCGCCGCCCTCCTGCACGCCGGTGTCGTTGCGCACGGTGATGCCGTCCTGGCTGGCTTCGGCCGGCGGCCGATACTTCACGAGGCGCCCGATCGAGGGCAGGAAGTTACGGAACGGGTCCTCGGCGTAGAGGCGGGATTCCACCGCCCAGCCGGTGAGCGTAACGTCCTTCTGGGTGATCGCGAGCTTCTCGCCGGCGGCGACGCGGAGCATCTGCTCGACGAGGTCGATGCCGGTGACGAGCTCGGTGACGGGATGCTCGACCTGAAGGCGCGTGTTCATCTCCAGGAAGAAAAAGCTCTTGTCCTGCCCTGCGACGAATTCGACGGTGCCGGCGGAGTCGTAATTCACCGCCTTGGCCAGCGCGACGGCCTGCTCGCCCATCCTGCGGCGGGTGGCCTCATCGAGCAGCGGCGACGGCGCCTCCTCGATGACCTTCTGGTTGCGGCGCTGGATCGAGCATTCGCGCTCGCCGAGATAGATGACGTTGCCGTGCTTGTCGCCCAGTACCTGGATCTCGATGTGGCGGGGATCGACGATGAACTTTTCGACGAAGACGCGGTCGTCGCCGAACGAGGCTTTCGCCTCGGCCTTGGCAAGGTTGAAGCCCTCGGCAACCTCGCTCTTCGAATGCGCGATGCGCATGCCCTTGCCGCCACCGCCGGCGGAGGCCTTGATCATCACGGGATAGCCGATCTCGTCGGCGATCTTCACCGCGTGCTTGTCGTCCTCGATGACGCCGAGATAGCCCGGCACGGTCGAGACCTTGGCCTTCGCGGCGGCTTTCTTGGATTCGATCTTGTCGCCCATCGCCGCGATCGCGCCCGGGTTCGGGCCGATGAAGACGATGCCGGCGGCCTCCAGCGCGCGCGGAAACGCCTCGCGCTCGGACAGGAAGCCGTAGCCGGGATGCACGGCCTCGGCGCCCGTCTTGCGGCAGGCCTCCACGATCTTCTCGATCACCAGATAGCTCTCGGCGGCTGCGGGCGGGCCGATCAGAACGGCCTCGTCGGCCATCTCGACATGGAGGGCATCGCGGTCGGCCTCGGAATAGACCGCAACCGTCTGAATTCCCATGCGGCGAGCGGTCTTGATGACCCGGCAGGCGATTTCGCCGCGATTGGCGATCAGGATGCGTTTGAACATGCTTTTCTTGAGTCTCGACCTTGGGCGGGACCCTTCCCTGGCCGTTGGGGCCTATCGGATGGGCCGTTGTGGCTCCCGTGGTACATCAAAATCAGCCGGAGGCAACGGTCTAAATCCGCGGCCCTCTGGCGTACCAGCGCAAGACCGAAATCGGCCCGGTGAGCCCATGAGCGGACCTACGGCTTCGCGGCCTTGGCCACGTCCCTGACCAAGTCGTGAATGAAGCCCAGCTTGCCGACCACCGCCGGCGACAGGATGAACGGATAGAGATCGCGCAGCCCCATGGCGCGGTTGACGCTGTTGATGGCGAAGGTGAAGGGCAGCCATGCATTGACGAGCGCCTCGACGTCCCTCGTCTCATAGGGGTTGAAACGGATGCGCGCCGTCAACTCCCCGTCGCGATCGACCCGGGGGCGTACCTCCATGCCGAACTCCGAGGCCATCTCCAGGGTATCGACGATGTGGAGGTAGTGCGCCCAGGTCTCGGCGAAATCCTCCCAGGGATGCGTGGTGGCGTAGGCCGAGACGTAGGTCTGCTGCCAGTCCGGCGGCGCGCCTTCGGCATAATGGAGCTGCAAGGCCTGGCCGTAATCGGCGGAATCGTCGCCGAACACGGCGCGGCATTGCTCCAGCCTGCCGCCCTCGCGCACCAGCACCTCCCAGAAATAGTGGCCGACCTCGTGGCGGAAATGCCCGAGCAGCGTGCGGTAGGGCTCGCCCATCTCGAGCCTGCGCCGCTCGCGCTCGATCTCGTCGGTCTCGGTCAGCGCGATCGTGATCAGGCCGTTATCGTGGCCGGTCATGATCTTCTGCCCGCTGTTCGGATCGTCGGCGAGGAAATTGAAGATCAGCCCATGTTCGGGATTTTCCTGCCGCGTCTGGAGCGGCAGCTTCCAGCGGATCAGGGAATAGAACAGCCGGTGTTTCGCCACCTCCAACTCGCGCCAGCCGGCGAGCTGAACCGGATCGGACAGATCGGGCACGATGCCGTTGTGGCGGCAGGCGCGGCAATAGCCGGTGGTGTCGCCCGCATCCGTCAGCCAGTTGCACGCGTCGTATTCGGCGTTACGGCAGAGCATCCGCCCCTTGCCCTTGTCGGCGAGCGTCATCCAGGCCTCGCCGTCCGGCTCGATCGCCGACATCGTCTCCTTCTCCGGCAGGAACGCGACGCGGTGGCCGCAGCGTTCGCAGGCGCGGTTCTCGAAATAGAGGACGTTGCCGCAGTCCTGGCAGACAAAGAGCTTCAAGATTTAGCCTCTTCGGGAAGAGAGTTTTATGATTAAGAGTTGCGACGCCTCGCAAATACGCGCGCGGGGGGCTCATCGTTCCAACATTCGGGAACAAATAGCCAGACCGGGCGTTCGTTCATACCCGCCCCTGCGATCGGTGGCGCCTTTCCGTCCTTATCCCCTTTTGAGTAATGGCTATCACGCTTTGTCTGTGGGAATATCGGCCCGGCACGTGCGCTCTTGCATCACAACGGCCGACACCTTGAACGATCCCTTGCCCGATACCACCGCCGCCGAAAGGCTGCGCCAGCACCTCGAAGAGATCGCGCGCGAGCGCGACGACGCCTATCACGCGCTCCAGGAGCGCGAGGCAGAGTTGGCGCGTATCCAGCGCATCGGCAAGGTCGGCGGCCTCGAGGTCGACTTCCGCGAAGGCTTCAAGAACCGCCGCTCGCCGGAATATCTGATGCTCCACGGGCTGCCGGCGGATGCCACCGACGAGTCGCATGAGGATTGGGTCAACCGCATCCATCCCGAGGATCGCGACGCCGCGGTCAAGCACTTCCTCGATGCGCTGGCCGGGACGAACGAAGACTACACCGCCGAATACCGCATCATCCGCCCCAACGACGGCGAGACCCGCTGGATCCGCGTCGTCGCCAAGTTCGAGCGCGACAGTGACGGCCGCGCCATTCGCCTCGTCGGCGCCCATATCGACATCACCGCCCAGGCACTCGCGCGCGAGACGCTGCGCGAGAGCGAGGAGCGCTTCCGGCTGATCGCCGACAGCGCGCCGGTGCCGATCTGGGTCACGAAGCTCGACCGCACGCGCTCCTTCGCCAACCAGGCCTATGTCGACTTCATCGGCCTGCCCTACGACCAGGCCATCGATTTCGACTGGCGCAAGATATTGCATCCGGACGACCTGCCGCATGTGCTGCAGCAATCCGTCCAGGGCGAAGCGTCGCTGAAGCCGTTCGTGCTGGAAGCGCGCTACAAGAACGCCAGCGGTGAATGGCGGTGGCTGCGCTCGGAATCGCAGCCGCGCTGGGACCCGACCGGCAAGCACATCGGCTTCATCGGCGTCGCCCACGACATCACCGCCGCCAAGCAGGCCGAGATCGAGCTGAGGCGACTCAACGAGACGCTGGAGGAGCGCATCACCGAGCGCACCGCCGAGCTCGAATCCAACGAGGCGCGGCTGCGCGCGATCCTGGAGACAAGCAACCAGTATCAGGGGCTGGTCAATCTCAGGGGCGAGCTGCTCTACGCGAACCGGACTGCGCTCGATGGCATTCGCGTGGAGGCCCGCGACGTCATCGGCAAACCGTTCTGGGACACGCCCTGGTTCAACCAGACCCAGGGCATGAGCGCCGTCGTGCGCGAGGCCTTCGACACCGTGCTCAGAGGCGAAGCGGTGCGGCTGGAGATGCGCCTGCGCCTGCCCATCGGAGAGCGCGATTTCGACTTCGGCATGCGTCCCGTGCTCGACCGCCACGGCAACATCACCGGTGCGGTGCCCGAGGCCGTCGACATCACCGAGCGCCGCCGCGGCGAGGAAGCGCTGCGGCAGTCGCAGAAGATGGAGGCGATCGGCCAGCTCACCGGCGGCGTCGCCCACGACTTCAACAATCTCCTCACCATCATCCGCTCCGCGACCGACTTCCTGCGCCGCCGCGAACTGCCGGAAGAACGCCGCCGCCGCTATGTCGACGCCATCTCCGACACCGTGGAGCGCGCCTCCAAGCTCACCGCGCAGCTTTTGGCCTTTGCGCGCAGGCAGCCGCTGAAGCCGCAGATCTTCAACGTCGGCAGCCAGGTCGAGGCCGTGGCGCAACTGGTCCGGCCACTGGTCGGCGGCCGCATCGCGATCGCCGTCGAGGTGAACGATGCCGACTGCTTCACGGTGGCCGACATCGCGCAGTTCGAGACCGCGCTGATCAACCTCGCCATCAACGCCCGCGACGCCATGGATGGCGAAGGCCGACTCACCATCGCCGTGCGCAAGGTCGCGGGCATCCCGAGCCTGCGTGCGCAGTCGGCGCGCGGCGGCGACTATGTCGCGATCTCGGTCGCGGACACCGGCAGCGGCATCGCCCCTGAAAACATCGACGCCATCTTCGAGCCGTTCTTCACCACCAAGGAGGTCGGCAAGGGCACCGGCCTCGGCCTCAGCCAGGCCTTCGGCTTCGCAAAGCAGTCCGAGGGCGACATCGCAGTGACGAGCACGCACGGCGAAGGTGCGACCTTCACCATCTACCTGCCGCAGGCGCACAGTCCCGCCGCGGAGAAGGACGCTGCGGCACTGACCAGCGAGGCCGCCACCACCGGGCGCGGCTATCGCGTGCTCGTGGTCGAGGACAATGACGACGTCGGCCAGTTCTCGACCGAGCTGCTGGAAGATCTCGGCTATGTCGTCCGCCGGGTCGCCAACGCCAATGCGGCGCTCGGCATTCTCGGCGAGAACGAATTCGCCGTCGACCTCGTCTTCTCCGACGTCATCATGCCCGGCATGAACGGCGTCGAGCTCGCCGGCGTCATCCGCGAGCGCTATCCGGGCCTGCCCGTCGTGCTCACCAGCGGCTACAGCAACGTCCTCGCCGAGAACGCGCATCGCGGGTTCGAGTTGATCCAGAAGCCGTACTCCGTGGAATCGCTGTCGCGTATCCTGCGCAAGGCGATCACCGAAAAGTTGGCGGCGGCAAGGTGAGAGATAACCGATGAAACCCGCCCTCCTCTCGGCCTGGCAGACCTGGGCGCTGCTCTCGGCCTGCTTTGCGGCACTCACCGCGATCTTCGCCAAGGTCGGCGTCGAGAACATCAATCCGGATCTGGCGACGTTCATCCGCACCATCGTGGTGCTGCTCGCCTTCTCGGTGCTGCTGTTCTTCACCGGCCAGTTCGCGGTGCCGTCGGCGGTCTCGTCGAAGACCTGGCTGTTCCTGGTGTTGTCCGGGCTTGCGACCGGCGCGTCCTGGCTGTGCTATTTCCGTGCGCTGAAGCTTGGCCCGGCGACGCTGGTGGCGCCGATCGACAAGCTCAGCGTCGTGCTGGTGGCTCTTTTCGCCTTCACCTTTCTCGGCGAGCGTCCGACCCCACAGGGCTGGCTCGGCATCGCCATGATCGGCGCCGGTGCGGTGCTGCTGGCCGTGAAGTTTTGAAGAGTGGAACAAAGGTGGCGTGAGATCGGTTTCTGGCCGGTCGCTTCCCAGCCTCGATCGAGAGACCGATGTCGAGCCAGGCCTCCCATCACCCCACCGACCAGACGAGACGCGCCGGCCGCGCTCTGGATGCGGCCAATTTCTTCCTCGCCGACGTCCGCGACGGGCTTGGGCCCTATCTCGCCGTCTATCTCCTCACCGAGCAGCACTGGGACGAGGCGCGCATCGGCCTCGTCATGTCGATCGCGACCATTGCCGGCATCGTGGCGCAGACGCCGGCCGGCGCACTGGTCGATGCGACGCGGGCGAAGCGGCTGGCGATGGTCATCGCCGCCATCATGGTGACGCTGGCGTCACTGTCGCTGCCGCTGTTTCCCAGCTTCCTGCCGGTCGCGGTCTCGCAAGGCATCGCGCAGGCCGCGGCAGTGATCTTTCCGCCGGCGATCGCCGCCGTCTCGCTGGGCATCTTCGGTCATGCCGCCTTCACCCGGCGGATCGGCCGCAACGAGACCTTTAATCACGCCGGCAATGCGGTC
Organism: Bradyrhizobium sp. P3_C3; assembly: GCF_056402655.1. Lineage (NCBI taxonomy): Bacteria > Pseudomonadati > Pseudomonadota > Alphaproteobacteria > Hyphomicrobiales > Nitrobacteraceae > Bradyrhizobium > Bradyrhizobium sp. P3_C3. Next base: position 34,011 of record NZ_JBFUGY010000001.1, read on the forward strand.
GCGGCCGGGCTCGCGGGGCTCAGCGCTTATTGGTTCGGTCCGACCGTGGTGTTCTACCTTCTCGCTGCCATGGCGGTCGCAAGCCTCGTGAGCATTCTCGCAATCCCCGCCCGCGCCATCGACCACGACCTCGCGCGCGGGCTGCACGACGCCGATACCGGTGACCGGCCGGAACAGCCCTCAGGTCTCGCGGTGCTCCTGACCTGTCGCCCCCTCCTCGTCTTCGCGGTCTGCGTCGTGCTGTTTCATCTGTCCAACGCGGCCATGCTGCCGCTGGTCGGGCAGAAACTCGCGCTGCAGGACAAGAACATGGGCACCAGCCTGATGTCGGCCTGCATCGTCGCAGCTCAAGTTGTCATGGTGCCGTTCGCGATGCTGGTCGGTGCGAAGGCCGACCGATGGGGCCACAAGCGCTTCTTCCTCGCCGCATTGTTGATCCTGCCCATTCGCGGCGCGCTCTATACGCTCTCCGACAATCCGTTCTGGCTGGTCGGCGTGCAGCTTCTGGACGGTGTCGGCGCCGGCATCTTTGGCGCGATCTTTCCCGTCATCGTCGCCGACCTCATGCGCAACACCGGCCGCTTCAACGTCGCGCAAGGCGCCGTCATCACCGCCCAGAGCATCGGCGCGGCGCTGTCGACGACGCTTGCGGGCCTCGTCGTGGTCGGCGCCGGCTACAGCGCGGCGTTCATCACGCTTGGCGCGGTCGCCGCGATCGGCGCCGTCGTCTGCCTCCTCGCCTTGCCCGAGACCCGGCGTGGCACCTTGCAGGCACAGGGGAAGACAGCGGCTCCAGCATCGGTTATCGCTGCCGAATGAACCGACCCAACCTCAAGGACTGAACGTGCCGTCTGACGCCATCTGGGCCTGGAGCATCATCGTCGCCGCGACCGCAGGCGTCATCATCCGGCCTTTTCGCCTGCCCGAGGCGATCTGGGCCGTGATCGGCGCCGGCGCCCTGGTGCTGCTCGGCCTCCTGCCGTGGCAGGACGCGCTCACGGGCATCGAGAAAGGCGTCGACGTCTATCTCTTCCTGATCGGCATGATGCTGATCGCCGAGCTTGCCCGGCTCGAAGGCCTGTTCGACTATCTCGCAGCGCTCGCCGTCGAATATGCAGCCGGCTCGCCGCAGCGGCTGTTTCTGCTGATCTATCTCGTCGGCACGGTCGTCACCGTGCTGCTCTCCAACGACGCCACCGCGATCGTGCTGACACCCGCCGTCTACGCCGCGACGCGCGCGGCCGGCGCCAAGCCGCTGCCCTATCTCTTCGTCTGCGCCTTCATCGCGAACGCCGCAAGCTTCGTGCTGCCGATATCGAACCCCGCCAATCTCGTGGTGTTCGGCTCGCGCATGCCGCATCTGACCGAATGGCTGCGTCAGTTCGCCCTGCCCTCGCTCGCCTCGATCGTGCTGACCTTTGTCGTACTGCGCATCACCCAGCATCGCGCGCTGAAACAGGAGATCATCGAGCGCCGCGTGCCGCACAAGGTGCTCAGCCGTGGCGGCAAGCTGACCGCGATCGGCATTGCTGCGATCGGCGTGGTGCTGATCACGGCCTCCGCGCTCGACAAGCAGCTTGGCCTGCCGACCTTCATCTGCGGCGCCGTGACGACCGGCCTCGTCCTGCTGCTCAGCCGTCAGTCGCCCATGCCGGTACTGAAGCACGTGTCCTGGAGCGTGCTGCCGCTGGTCGGCGGGCTTTTTGTGATGGTGGAAGCACTGGTGAAGACTGGCGTGATCGGCCATCTCAGCGCACTTCTGCACGAGGCCGTCGCGCAGTCCGTACCCGGGGCCGGCTGGAGCGTTGGGATCGCCACCGCCATCGCCACCAATATTGCCAATAACCTGCCGGTCGGCCTCGTCGCCGGGTCGATCGTGGCCGCCGATCACCTGCCCACCTCGGTCGTCAGCGCCATCCTGATCGGCGTCGACCTGGGACCGAATTTCTCGATCACCGGTTCGCTCGCGACCATCCTGTGGCTGGTTGCGCTTCGCCGCGAAAAAATCGAGGTCGGCGCCTGGCCGTTCCTCAAGCTGGGCCTGCTGGTGACGCCCCCCGCCTTGATCGCAGCGCTTGCGGCTGCGATCTGGTAATCGCGCGCAATTTGCGGCGCATCAATGTCGCCGCCAAAGCCGGACCTATGCTTCTTCGCGTCGCGCAGTCTCATACGGCGCGGCACGGAGGTCCATCATGCAGATTCAGTCAAAGGCATTGCCGCAGAGTTTTTCCCTGCGTCGGTCGTTTCGGAGCTTCACCGCGCCGGAACAAGGAGGCGGGACATTCCACCCCCTGCTCGTCGTCTCGGTCGTGGTGCTGCTGACCCTGTTCGCGATCGTGGAGATCGACCTCCACAGCGCCCAGCTTCAGGCGATCGGCCTGCTCGGCCATGGGTCCGGGATCAATCCCGTCTTCCTGAGCCCGTAGCGGGAAAAGCCCGATCGCGGCCACAAGGCCGCGACCGGGCAACGCGTTAGTCGTTCTCGTAGCCGTAGACTTCCGGCAGGATGAAGATTGCGGCGAGCAATCCGATCAGCGGGAAGATCGCGACCATCAGCGTGGCATTCGCCTGGCCGATCGCGGCGAACACCGTCGGGAACAGGAAGATCGCCAGGAACGACGGCAACTTCACGAACATGTAGGCGAAGCCGCTGGCCGTGCCGCGATACTTGGGCTTCGCAACCATGGTCGGGATCGTCATGCAGTTCGACGCGTCCCAATAATGGCCCCACAACATGGCGGCCGCTGCGAACGGCAGCAGGATCTTGTTGTCGGTGTAGAGCGCGAAGGCAGCGACCAGCAGCGAAGCCAGCACGATGCTGAAGCCGGCGATCGAGATGCCGCGGTGGCCGATCTTCGGCGTCAGCAGCGGACCGACCCAGCCGGACAGGGCCGCGAAGGAGAAGAGCGCCATCGTCACCAGGTTGATGCCGAGCACGCTCGACACGCCGACCATCACGAACAGCACCGGCAGATAGAATGCGAAGGTCGAGAACTCGCTGCCTTGCGCGAAACAGGCGATCCAGCCGTAGATCGTGGCGCGCCAGCGGATCGGGTCCTTCCTGAGGTCGGCGATGAAGGCACGTGTGCTGACCTTCGGCACCTTCACGTCCTGGTCCGGCAACATGTCGAGATTGTCGTTGAACATCTCGCGCGCGACCTTCTTGGCCTCGCGGTAACGTCCCTTCTGCACCAGCCACACCGCCGTCTCCGGCACGTCGTGACGCATGATCAGGATGATCAGCGCCGGCACCGCGCCGAGACCGAGCGTCACGCGCCACAGCATCTCGTGCTGCATGTCGATCAGCAGGAAGATCACGATGACACCGATGGTGAGAACTTCACCGACGGCGAACATGAATTGCCAGCGATTGCCCATGACCTCGCGCTCACCCTTGGCCATGGATTCCATGATGTAGGTGTAGCCGGTCGAAATATCCGAGCCGAGCGGAATGCCGAGCAGGAAGCGGATCACGATGAGCCAGGTCACGTTCGGCACGAAGGCCTGCGCCAGCGCGAGCACGATGAACAGCACCATCGTCACCAGGAACATGACGCGGCGGCCGATCTTGTCGGAGAGCCAGCCGCCGAGCAGCGCGCCGATCAAGGCGCCGCCCTGCGTGCCGGCTGCAGCGAGACCGAGCATCAGCGGATCGGGATTGTACTGCTCCTTGATGAAGATCAGCACGAAGGCGATCGAATAGAGATCCCAGGCTTCGACCAGGATCGAGGCCATCATCAGCCAGCCGACCTTGTTGCCCTTGGGACTGTAGTTCGTGATGAGGTAGCGGACCGCGGCTTCGCTCGCGGTCGGTTGTGGCATGGCCATTGTCTGCATGTTTGGTCCTCTCTTCAAAACTCTCTACGCGCCGAGCAGCGGCTCGATACTGCAATCGAGCAGGCGCGGATCGATCCCCGCCTCCATGCCCGTGAACATGTGGTCCATGTAGTCGATCAACGCATCGCTCGCCTTCACGGCGTCCTCGACATGGCGGCCGGCGACCGCAACGAGAATGGCGAGGTGGCGATCGATCGTGCCCGACAGTTCGGCCTGTCCCGGCATGAAGCGATGGTGGATGTAGCCGATGCGGCGGTACAGCGTGTGCAACGGCCGCAGCGTGTGCACCAGGAAGGGCTCGCCGGCGGCTTCCAGCACCAGCGCGTCGATGCGGCGATCGATGCTGTTGAATTCGTCGAGGGTCAGGGTGGCGCGGCGTTCGCGCAGCAGACGCTCGATGTGCAGCGCCTGATTGCGATGCGACAGGCTGGCGCGATCGGCCGCGAGCCGCACGACAAAGCGCTCCATGTCGCGGCGCAAGGCCAGCAGCATCCGCTCGCGCGCAAGATCGATCGGCGCGATGTGCAGGCCGTGGCGCGGACGGATGATGATGAGCGTGTCGGCGGAGAGACGATTGACGGCGTGATGCACTGGTGTGCGCCCGAACCCGGTGATGTGCTGCAATTCCAGCATCGTCATGAATTGTCCGGGCTTAAGCTCGCAGTGGACGAGCAGCTCTTCGATCCTCTGGTAAGCCAGCTCGAAGAAGTTGAGCCGGTTGCGCCGGGAGGGCTTGCCCTCGCCGTCGTCCTCGTTTCTCACCACCTCGAGCGCGCGCTTGCGCCGTGCCATGTCGTCCTCCTGTCAACCGCGCTCTCATTGCTGGGTGGCGCCTTAGTTGTGGGACCCTTAAAACATGTTGTGATATATTACAAGCAGGCGTAAGACGTTCGCGCGACCTGCAACATGTTGCAGTGCGAAATGAGACGTCAGGCGCGAGGCGTCTGTGATGGGAGGATTGTTGCCGTGAAGATCACGTCAATCGAGACGCTGCGCACCGAGGAATTTTCCAACGTCATCTGGGTGCGCGTTCACACCGACACGGGCATGATCGGTCTCGGCGAAACCTTCTATGGCGCGGGCGCGGTCGAAGCGCAGATCCACGACACCTTTGCCGGCCGCCTGCTCGGCCGCAATCCGCTGCACATCGAGGCGATCCACCGCGACATGCTGAACCTGCCGATGGCGCAATCCTCGACCGGCGTCGAATACCGCGCGGCGTCCGCAATCGACATCGCGCTATGGGATTTGTTCGGCAAGGTCTGCAATCAGCCTGTGCACCAGATGCTCGGCGGCCTCTGCCGCGACAAGCAGCGCATCTACAACACCTGCGCCGGCACTCAATATGTCCGCTCCACCAATATCAGCCCCGTCGCCAACTGGAATCTCGGCGCCTCCAAAGGCCCCTACGAAGACCTCGACGGCTTCATGCACCACGCCGACGCGCTGGCCGAAAGCCTGCTGGAGAGCGGCATCTCCGCGATGAAGATCTGGCCGTTCGACCCGGCGGCACAGGAGAACAAGGGGCTCTACATCACCGCAGCCCAGATGAAGCGGGCGATCGAACCGTTCGAGAAGATCCGCAAGGCCGTCGGCGACAAGATGGAGATCATGGTCGAGCTCCACTCGCTCTGGAACCTGCCGACCGCCAAGCAGATCGCGCGCGCGCTCGAGCCCTACAAGCCGACCTGGTACGAAGACCCGATCCGGATGAACTCGCCGCAGGCGCTGGCCGAATATGCCCGCTCGACCGACGTCTGGGTCTGCGCCAGCGAGACGCTGGGCTCGCGCTTTCCCTACAAGGACATGCTCGACCGCGACGCCATGCATGTGGTGATGGCGGATCTGTGCTGGACCGGTGGCTTGACCGAAGGCCGCAAGATCGCGGCGATGGCCGAGACCTATCACCGCCCGTTTGCGCCGCATGACTGCATCGGCCCGATCGGCTTCATCGCCGCCATCCACATGTCGTTCAGCCAGCCCAACACGCTGATCCAGGAATCGGTACGCGCCTTCTACAGGGGCTGGTACAATGAGCTCGTCACCACGATGCCGACGATCAAGGACGGCTTTGTCTATCCGATGGAAGGACCCGGCCTCGGCGTCGACCTTCTGCCCGCCGTATTCGACCGCTCCGATCTGACCGTGCGTCGCTCCAACGTCTGAGGATTTCTTGAGATGAGCACCGCCCTCTTCGACCTTTCCGGTCGCACCGCGCTCGTGACCGGCTCCTCCCGCGGGCTCGGCCGCGCCATTGCCGAGGGCATGGCCAAGGCCGGCGCCAAGATCATCATCAACGGCGTCGACCCCAAGCGCGTCGAGCAGGCCGTCGCCGAGTTTCGCGCCGCCGGTCATCAGGCCGAGGGCGCCGCGTTCAACGTCACCGATGAGCCCGCGATCGTCGCGGCCTTCGAGCGCTTCGACCGCGAAGGGCTCGCGGTCGACATTCTCGTGAACAATGCCGGCATCCAGCACCGCAAGCCGCTGGTCGAGTTCACCACCGACGAATGGCGCAAGGTGATCGAGACTGACCTCACCAGCGCCTTCGTGATCGGCCGCGAGGCCGGCAAGCGCATGATCCCGCGCAAGCACGGCAAGATCATCAATATCGGCTCGCTCGGCAGCGAGCTCGCGCGTCCCACCATCGCGCCCTACACCGCGGCCAAGGGCGGCATCAAGAACCTGACCCGCTCGATGGCGGTGGAATGGGCCCAGCACGGCATCCAGGCCAATGCGATCGGCCCCGGCTACATGCTGACCGACATGAACGAGGCGCTGGTCAACAACACCGACTTCAACAACTGGCTGATGGGCCGCATCCCCTCCAAGCGCTGGGGCAGGCCGGACGAGCTGGTGGGCGCGGCGATCTTCCTGGCGTCGGACGCTTCGACCTACGTCAACGGACAGATCATCTATGTCGATGGCGGCATGATCGCCGCGATGTAATCGCGAAAGCCAAGGGAACGAGACCATGCGCGCCGTCGTCATCCACGCCCCGAAAGACCTGCGGATCGACAGCTATCCCGATCCAGCCCCCGCCCCGGGCGAAGTCCGCGTCAAGATTGCGAACGGCGGCATCTGCGGCTCCGATCTGCACTACTATCATCACGGCGGTTTCGGCGTCGTGCGCATCCAGCAGCCGATGGCGCTGGGCCATGAGATCGCGGGCGTGGTCGCTGCCGTCGGTGACGGCGTCACCAATGTGAAGCCGGGCGCGCGCGTCGCCGTCAATCCGAGCAGACCGTGCGGCCAGTGCCTGCATTGCCAGGAAGGCATGCGCAACCAGTGCCTCGACATGCGCTTCCTCGGCAGCGCGATGCGTTTTCCCCATGTCCAAGGCGGTTTCCGTGAATTCATCACGGTCGATGCCGCGCAGGCGGTGCCGATCGCGGACAAGCTGACACTGGCGGAAGCTGCGGTGGCCGAGCCGCTCGCGGTGTGCCTGCATGCCGGCAAGCAGGCCGGCCCCCTCCTCGGCAAGCGCGTGCTGATCACGGGTTGCGGGCCGATCGGTGCGCTGATGATCCTGGTCTCGCGCTTCGGCGGCGCGTCCGAGATCGTAGTGACCGATGTCGCCGACGCACCGCTCGCGGTCGCAAGAAAGCTCGGCGCCACCCACGTCATCAATGTCGCGACCGATGCCGCAGCGCTCGATCCCTGGCGCGCCGGCAAGGGCGTGTTCGACACCCTGTTCGAGGCCTCCGGCAACCAGGCCGCGCTTCGCACCGCGCTCGACGTGCTCAGGCCCGGCGCGACGCTGGTGCAGCTCGGTCTCGGCGGCGAGATGACGCTGCCGATCAACTCCATCGTCGCCAAGGAATTGCAGCTCCGCGGCACCTTCCGCTTCGACCCCGAATTCGAGCTCGCGGTGCGGCTGATGGGCGAAGGGCTGATCGACGTGAAACCGCTGATCACGGCCACCATGCCGTTCGAGAACGCGGTCGCCGCGTTCGAACTCGCCAGCGACCGCTCGCAATCGATGAAGGTGCAGCTGACGTTCTAGGGCGAGTATCGCGGTTACTGGCTCCCGATCAGCTTATCGCTGACCAGCCGGACCGCGCCCCGTTTCCACGAATAGTCGGCGCCCATGCGCAAGCCGCTGTCGCCACGTGACAGCACCGCACCGGTCCTGGCATCGCGGACCTGGAAGCCGAGCGTGTATTCGGTGCGGCTGACCCGCCGCACCACGCCGATCAGCGACTGATCCGCGCCGAGCTTTTGCGCGATCGCCGCCTCGCAGCCACCACAATCCCGCAAGGCGCGCGCCTTGACCGCCTCGCCGCCGGCATCAACGATGCGGTAGCGGCCGGATTGGCCCAGCGCCTCGCGCACGCTGGCGGTAACTTCGGCCAAGTATGACGTATCCGACGTGGCTGAAGCGCCAGCCGAGGCGGCGGTCGTATCCTCGAGCTCGAAATCGAACACGGCCAACGCGACCGGCGCGGGCGTGGCGAGCGCGGCCATGACCTCGCGAGACACGAAAATCTCGGCGCGCTCCCATGATTCATCATTGTCGCCGCGGAAGGTGTAGAGCTTGTCCATCACGAGCTTCTTGGCGCCGACGTCGATCACGGCGACCTTGGCCCATTGCACCAGCGTGCTGGTCTTCTGGATGCCGCCGATGACCTTGAATGCCGCGCCGTCCTGGGCAGACGGCACCGGCCGGTAGCGGCCGTCCGCACTGATATCCCGCCTGAGCGCGGCCATGAACGCCGACAGCCGCCGCTCGTGGGCGGCGGTCTGGTTGGCCGGTTCGGCCGACGTATCGGTGTAGCTGAAATCGTCCATGGCAACGCCGATGGCATCCTCGGCGCCGGCAGGCGAAGAGGCCGCCGGGAGGACGAAGAGGAGGAAAGCAGAGAGGATCAAGCTGATACGGCGCATGCGGGCCTCGTGTGATGGAGCGGCGGCGCAATCTGGACGGCAGCCTCAGGTCATGCAGCTGCGCTGGTCCCGACCAAGGCCGGGAAAATTTCACGACGTTGCACCGCGGTATGCGCAGTGCTTTGCGCCGCTCGCGTTCTGCCGTTTAATGCGCCGGCGACAATTCCGTTCGCGCCAGGTGCCCGCCGATGTGGAACCGCCCGAGGTTCGATCTCAAGGTCCGTCTGACGTTGCGCGTGGCCGCCATATCGGCCGCGTGCTTCGCCGCGATCTCCGCCTATTTCCTCATCACCGCCGACCGCGCGGCCCATGCGCGCCTCGACGACATCGCCGCCATCGTGGCCAAGACGCTGGAGCTGCAACAGGGCAAGATCCAGTGGGTGGCTAGCCCGCGCTCGGACTTTCCCAACCTCGACCCCGTTTCGGCCTATGTGATGACGCCCGGCCTGTGCCTGGCGTTCCGCGGCGTGAGCGGCGACATCATCCAGCGATTCTGCAGTGGCGCGCCGATCCCGGCGAACCCGCCGCCGCAAGTCTTCGTGGCTTTCTATCGCAGCCTGTTCGACCCCGGCCGCGAGGCGGCACGGCCCGTGATCGTGCGCGGAACGAAACTCGGCGAGACCGTGGTCTCGGTCGACCCGGCCGTGCAGACGGCCGACGCCTGGCACGAGGCCGGCCGCCTGATGCTCGCACTTGCGATCGCACTGCCACTGTTGTGCGTCCTGGTCTACGCCGCACTGGCGCGTGCGCTGCGCCCCACCCGCATGATCCGCTCCGGCCTCGAGCGGATCGCCGCCAATGACCTGTCGACGCGGCTGCCGCCGTTCGATCTCGCCGAGCTGTCGGCGATCCGCGACGTCTTCAACCATCTCGCCGAAAGCCTCGACACCGCGCTGGCCGAGCGCAGCGAGCTGACGCGGAAACTGATCGCACTCCAGGACGAGGAGCGCCGCCATCTCGCGCGCGAGCTGCATGACGAGTTCGGCCAGTCGCTGGCCGCCATCCGCGCGCTCGCCTCCTCTGCCCGCCAGACCGCCGTACAGGACTGCCCCTCCCTGCTTGGCGAGTGCGACGGCATCGCGCGGACCGCAACCGGCATGATGGAGACGTTGCGCGGCGCGCTGTTCCGGCTGCGCCCGCCTGATGTCGAGGAGCTCGGGCTCGTGGCGAGCCTCGAAGGCCTCGTCGCGGGCTGGAACGGGCGTAGCCGCGGCCAGACACGGTTTTCGATCCGTTTCGACGGTGCGTTCGCGACCCTGCCCGCCACGATCAGCGCGAGCCTGTACCGTATCGTGCAGGAGGCGCTCACCAACGCCGCCAAGCATGCCGGCGCCACGCGGGTAAGCCTGGAGCTTGCGATGCGTGCCGACGAGATCGCACTTGCGATCGACGACGACGGACGGTCGAACGATCCCGTCGCAAAATCCGGAATGGGCCTGCTCGGCATGCGCGAGCGCGTAGCGGCCCTGCGCGGCCAGTTGAGCTTCGAGGCCGCGCCGAACGGCGGCTCCGCGCTGCGCGTGGTCATTCCGCTTGCAGGTGTCGACCGGCAGCCACTGGAGCGCGCGGCATGAGCGCGGCCGATGCGACCATTCTGCTGGTCGACGACCATTCCGTCGTCCGCGAGGGCTATCGCTCCGTGCTCCAGAAGCAGCCGGGGCTTCGCGTTGTCGCCGAAGCGGCCGACGGCGCCGAGGCCTACCGTCTCTTCAAATCCGAGGCGCCCGACCTCGTCATTATGGATCTGAGCATGCCCGGCATCGGCGGCATCGAGGCCGTCAGGCGCATCAGGCAATGGGACAAGGCCGCACGGATCCTGGTCTTCACCATGCACGAGAATGCCGGCTTCGCCGTGCAGGCGATCCGCGCCGGCGCACGGGGCTATGTCACCAAGACCAGCCCGCCGGAGACGCTGGTGCGCGCCGTGATGGACGTGCTCGCCGGCAAGATAGCCATCAGCCCCGACATCGATCACGAGCTCGCGCTCAGCCGTATCAGCGGCGAGAGCTCGGCCGCCGACGTGCTCACTCCGCGCGAGTTCGAGGTGCTGCGGCTCCTGCTCGCCGAGAACACGACGGAGGAGATCGCCGAGACGCTCCACGTCAGCCCGAAGACGGTGGCGAACCTGCATTCGCTGATCAAGGACAAGCTCGGCGTCGGCTCCGACATCGAGCTGGTCCGGCTGGCGCTGCGGCAAGGCCTGCTGACGCAGGCCGATCTCGGCGAAGCCCGGTCGCTCAGGCCAGATAACGCGTGAGATAGCCTTCCATAGCGTAGAGCGCGCAGAGCGCGAGGCTCGACCACACCGCCGCGGTGAAATACAGGAACATCCAGGTCAGCTCGCCCTTCCAGTGCGCGATGTCGTGGGTCACCACCCAGCGCGTCGCGACGTCATGCAGGCCTTCGAGGAAGCCGAGGAGCTTGTTGCCCTCTTCATGCCCTGCCCGCCAGCGGCTGAGATACATCGGCACGTCGACGGTGACGAGGAAGGCGAGGAAGCAGGCGATGCCGATGATGCCGGCGATCAGCGCCCAGCGCACCGGTCCCTGGAATTCCGGCATGAGGCGGCACAGCGCGATGCCGGCGAGGAAAAACGTCACCGCCCACAGCGAATTCTCGATCGCGTTGTAGAGGAAGTTCGTGGTGACGACCGCGTACCAGGAGAAGCACTCCGCGATGATGATGATGGGCACGATCACCAGCGCGATGTTCACCGCGGTCTCCGCCCCCGTCATGTGACCGAGCTGATGCAGGATGATCGCCCATTGCGCGACGAAGCACAGTTCGGCCACGGTCGCGACGGTGCGGCCGACGAAGACGCTGGAGAGCCAGGTATCGAACAGGCAGATGCGCTGCACGTCGGCGCGCGGCAGGAACGAGCGGAAGGCGCAGCCGAACACATAGCCGGCGCAAAGCAGGAACATCAGCCCGATATCCGAACCGCCGCCGGCGCTGCCGGCAGGCGTCGGATAGAACTCGCGGTACAGCATGAACCAGACGAGAATGTTGGCACTGCTGACAAGCGTCAGGGACCCCCACCACCACGCGAGGGGATTTGACCGCGCCTGCCACTGCAACATGTATCGCTCCGCCGTAACCGATATGACATTTAGTGGTAGCAATTCTGTCATAAATCGGCGGCACGACGCGACAAAAATCTACGTTATGGCGCTGTCATAATTGACCTGCGCGCTGTCATATTCGCGAAGGCGACTGCTCTCCCCATGCGTTTCCGAGCTTATTCCGGGGCGCCTCTTCGAGGCCCCCGGAATAACGCGGGAACTCTATTTCTTCATCCCACCAACATACGCCGCGAGCTTGTCCATCGTCTGGTAGCCATACTCGACGGCACCGAAGCCGATCATGCCATCGCGCTGCTCGGTGCTCGAGGCCAGTTGCCGCATCATCAGCACGGTCTTGCCGTTGCTCTGCTCGGCAAAGGTGAGGGTGAAGCGGAACATGCCGGGATCATCGTCCTGGTCGACGCCGTGATCCATCTCCATCAGCGACGGCCGCTCGATGCGGCGGAAGCGCATGCGGTTCGGATAGACGGTGCCGTCAGGACCGATCATGTTGAAGCGCCAGACGCCGCCGACGCGCACGTCGATCTCGAAGGTCTCGATCTTGAAACCCTTCGGCCCGAACCATTGCGGGAGATGTTTTGGATCGGACCACGCCTCGAACACCAGATCGCGCGGCGCGTCGATCACGCGCGACATCACGATCTCGCGGTCCATCGACCATTGCGACAGAGCGGGATTGGCAGAATTCGTCATCACTCAGAACCTTTCCGTTTGGTTGTGCGGGACGGCCGCTTGGCGGCCGCCCTCTCCTTCTCTTTCTTCAGTTGCATGACGTAAGCCTCGAACCGATCGAGCCGCGCCTCCCAGATCGCGCGCTGCTGCTGGAACCAGTCCTCCGCGCCGACGAGCGCGTCTGGGCTGAGACGGCAGGTGCGTACGCGGCCGGATTTCTCCGACTGAACGAGCCCGCTCGTCTCCAGCACATGGATGTGTTTCATGAAGCTCGGCAGCGCCATCTCGAACGGATCGGCGAGCTCGCCGACCGACGCCTCGCCGGCGCAGAGCCGCATCACGATCGCCCGCCTTGTGGGATCAGCGAGGGCTGCGAAGATCTGGTCGAGCTGGGATAATTGGTTAGCCATGAAGCTAACTATAGGCCCGCCACCGCCCTGCGTCAATAATTGTTAGCTCACAAGCTAAGTAATTTTCCGCAAGGCCCCCACCGGCGGAACCCACAACGCGCAATCGTGAATTGGGACACCCGGCCCTCCCCGTTAGAAGAGAGAGGGGGCGCATCGCATCATGCGTCAGAGCCGTGCCGTCTGTTGTCACCTCATCACACCTCACCCGGCGGGCCCTCGCGCGGGCTGCGTTGGTTCCCCTCGCGTTGGCTTGGCCGCGCCGCGCATCCGCGGATTCCGACATGATCGCGCAGATGCGCGACATCGTCGCCAACGAGCTGGCGCCGACCGCGACGCCGGACCAGCCGGGCGGCCTCGCCGCCGCGCTCTATGCCGGCCGCCATGTCGAGTTCTTCAACTACGGCTTCGCCGACGACGCCACGCGAAGACCGGTCACACCGGACACGCTGTTCAACCTTGGTTCGCTGCGCAAACCGTTCGAGGCGACGCTGGTGGCGCTGGGCTCGCTCCGGAGTGAATTGCGGCTCGACGACCGCCTGCCGAAATATCTGCCCGAGCTCACCGGAGACTATGTCCGCCGCGTCACCGTCGGCCAGCTCGCCACGCACACGTCGGGCATGCTGCTGTCGACCGACCATCCACCCTGGCCGAACGACTCGTTCTCGCGGGCGCAGTTCATCGACATGTTCAACGCCTTCGAGCCGCAGGCCGGCGAGGCGCCCGGCAAGCAGCGCATCTACAGCCATGCCTGTTACGTGCTGCTTCAGCTCGTGCTCGAGCGCTGCTACGGCGCTCCGATCGCAACCCTGTTCGAACAGCGCATCCTTGGGCCGATCGGCATGGATGCGACCTCCCTGCCGGAGCGCGGCGAGGACAACCGCGCCGTGATGGACGCGGCGTGGATGCAGCGCGTCGTGCAAGGCTATTCGGATCAGGGCATGGCGATCGGCCCACCCGGCAACCAGCAGAGCTATTTCGACTTTCCCGGCGCCGGCCAGATGTTTTCGTCCGCGCGGGATCTCGCGACCTTCGTTGCGGCCTGCGTCGACGACCGCTCGGTCGAACCGCATTTGCGCGAGGCGCTGCGGATGACGCAGCGCGAGACCTTCCGCGTCGACGACAAATTCGGACAAGGCATGGCCTGGGAGACGGTCCACCTCCCCGACGCCACCATCGTCGACAAGCCCGGCGGCCTCAACAATGCCTCCGGCTATCTCGGCCTCGTCCCTATCAGGCAGATCGGCTTCGTCCTGCTCGCCAATCGCGGCGAATACCCGCACGAGATCGTTCGCTACAAGATCCTGCCCGCGCTGACGAAGCTCATGGCCTCGCACTGAACCGTCCCTCGCAACAGAAAGCCCCGGCAGAGCCGGGGCTTTCCGCGCCAGATCAGGAACGGGATGAGCTCAGTACCTGGCGACGACCGGTCCGCCGAACTTGTAGTTCACGCCGACGCGCACGATGTTCGACTTGAGATCGACCGAGTGGGTATAAACGTTGCTCGGATATTGCGTTACGCCGCCGACCAGATTGGTACTGGTCGCGCTGGCGCGGCCGAGATCGACGTAGAGATATTCGGCCTTGAGCGACCAGCCGCCGCCGAAGGCATATTCGGTGCCGACGCCCGCGGTCCAGCCGAGGCGCGTGTCGCGGATCGCGGCCGACTCGGTCGCGGCTGAGAACGTGTCGGTGAAATTGAAATTGCCCTTCACCTCGGAGATCGCCGCGCCGCCCGTCGCGTACAGCAGCCAGGTCGGAGCCGCGAGGAAGCCGATGCGACCGCGGATGGTGGCGAGCCAATCGGCCGAGACCTGCGACGACACGGTAAAGCCTGTCGGCGCGCAGCAGGGATAGAGCGCAGAGCCCGTCGCGCTGCCCTTGAAACCGAAATAGTTGATGTCGCCTTCGAGGCCGAGCACGGCGTGGTTCACCTGCCAGTTATAGCCCGCGGTGAAGCCGCCGGTCACGCTGGAGCTGTTGACGCCTTGGGCGCCGACCGTGTTGATGGCGGGGACGCTGCTGGCGGCGAAATAGCCGGCCGGCGTCCAGATGGTCGAGGTGTTCAGATCGGCGTTGCCCCACTGCCCGCCGACATTGCCGCCGACGTAAAAGCCGGTCCAGTTGTAGGCCGGCGCCATCACCGGCGCCTTGGTGTATTGCGCCGCGAGGTCGGCCGCCTGCGCGGATGCGGTGCCGAGCACAATTGAAGCGACCGCCAGCAAAAACTTGTTCATTCCGAGTCTCCATGCCCCACGCGATCGACGCTCGCGTTTCAATTGCGCACCGGTGGGAGCCATCCGGCGCAGATTGGGGATAGGGAGTGGACCGCTCGCCGTCTCGGTCTGCGGCGCAGTTCGTATGGACTGTGACGTAGTCCGTGACTTATCGCGCAAGACCAGTGACGAGTGTGACCCGAACGCCACGCGTCGCCCCGCCGCAGCGGCGCACCGCGCAGGCCGCGCGTCGCGTTACGACAAGTGCACCAGAATGGCGGAGCGAAGCCGCGCGCCGACTCACACCGAGCGTGTCAGTCCGCCGTCGACGCGGATATTCTGGCCGGTGATGTAGGCGGCACCCTCGGACGCCAGGAACGACACCGTCGCCGCGACCTCCTCGACCTTGCCGTAGCGCTTCATCGGCACGCTCTCGCGCCGCGCATCGGTCTGCGGCAGGCTGTCGATCCAGCCCGGCAGCACGTTGTTCATGCGGATGTTGTCGGCGGCATGAGTGTCGGTGAAGATCTTCGTGAAGGCGGCAAGGCCTGCGCGGAACACCGCAGAGGTCGGAAACATCGCGCTCGGCTCGAATGCCCAGGCGGTCGAGATGTTGATGATGGCGCCGCTCTTCTGCGCCTGCATCACCGGCGTCACCAGCCGGGTCGGCCGGATCACGTTGAGGAGATAGGTGTCGAGGCCGGTGTGCCACTGCTCGTCGGTGATCTCCGTGATCGCCGCGCGCGGCCCGTGGCCGGCGCTGTTGACGAGCACATCGATGCGTCCCCATTTGGCTATCGCCCCGTCGACGAGCCGCTTCAGATCATCGTTCGACTTGTTGGAGCCGGTGACGCCGAGGCCGCCGAGCTCGACTGCCAGCGCCTCGCCCTTGCCGGAGGACGACAGGATCGCGACGCGAAAGCCGTCGGCCGCGAGCCGCCGCGCAGCCCCTGCCCCCATGCCGCTGCCGCCAGCCGTGACAAGTGCGACCTTCTCTGCTGCCATGACCGATCATCCCTGTGTTGAGGCGAGCCCCGGGCCCGGCCTATCATGAGGCCTTCTACCGCCGGACCTGCCGCCAGGTCCACCGCCGAAGGCATCCGTCATGAGCGATCTGCAGATCCGCAATTTTCGCCCCGAGGAGATCGCCATCGCCGTCGACTGGGCCGCGGCCGAGGGCTGGAATCCGGGCCTCGGCGACGCCGCCTGTTTCGCGATCCCGGACGCGAAGGGCTTCTTCGTCGGCGAGATCGACGGCGAGCCGGTCGCAACAATCTCCTGCGTCAATTTCGATGATCGCTTCGCCTTCCTCGGCTTCTACATCGTGCGCTCAGGCTTTCGCGGCGCCGGCCACGGACTGCGCATCTGGAACGCGGCGATCGCACATGCAGGCGCCCGCGTGATCGGGCTCGATGGCGTCGTCGCGCAGCAGGATAATTACAAGAAGTCCGGCTTCCAGCTTGCCTACGCCAATATCCGCTATGGCGGCATCGTCGCCGCGCCGCCGAATCCACCCGCCGAAATCGTCGCGCTCGACAATGTCCCGTTCGCGCTCGTTGAAGCCGACGACGCGACCGTCTTCCCGGCCGCGCGCAGCACCTTCCTGCGCGCCTGGATCAACACATCAGGCCATCTCGGCGGCGCGCTGCTGCGCGACGGCGAGCTCGCGGCATGGGGGGTGATCCGGCCCTGCCGGACCGGCCACAAGATCGGCCCGCTCGTCGCCGACGACCGCGGAGCGGCGGAAGCGATCGTGCAGGCGCTGCTGGCGAGCGCAGGCGGCGGCGAAGTCTTCCTCGACGTCCCCGCGATCAATCGCGCGGCCATCGCGCTCGCGGAATCGCTCGGGCTCAAGCCGGTGTTCGAGACGGCGCGGATGTACACAGGGCCGATCCCGCCGCTGCGGATCGACCGCGTCTTCGGCGTGACCAGTTTTGAGCTGGGCTAGCTGGGCGGACGACGCCGCTCAGTAGCAGCGCATGATGTTGACCGTGTGCTCGCCGCCGCCGCGGCCGGGCACCGTCACCTGCTCCGTCGGGCAGCTTGGCACATAGGGCCGGTCGGACGGCACCACATTCGGCGGGAAGCGATGGGTCCAGTCCCAGGGAACGTCGTACGTATAGGTGTAACGCACGTCGGTGGAGGCCGGCTGCCCGGCATCGACGAAAGGCTGGTTATAGCCTGCGTTGTCGTAGAACCCGCCGCCGCCCGGCCAATAGACCCAAGGCGTGTTGCGGCCGCGGAACCGGGCGCCAGGACCGATCTGCGGACGCGCGATCGCGCCGGAAGGCGCGGCCATCCCGTGCGCGGCGGTGGCGGTGGCGCCGGGCCTGGCAAAACCGTCATTGGCAGAAAGGAGCAGCGCGGCTGCGCTGAGCGAGGCGAAGAGCGCCCCATATGATCTGGACATCATGATACGCACCAACTCGTTTGGCTTCGGCGGCTCCCCACCGCACGCTAGGCCGGGCCGTCACCCACCCGCAAACGTATAATTAATTGTTGGTTAAGGCACGGAATTAACGGGGTACCTGGTGCGGCAAGTCGCCCGGGATTCTGTGCTGATTTCAGACACTTCGTTCCGGGGTAGTCCTCATGACCCGTTGATCGGAGTTGATCGCGCTCGCCGAATTGGCGGCGGCAATTTTGCTTGAAGTCGCCTCCTCCGTCATTGCGAACGCAGCGAAGCAATCCAGGGTTTTGCCACGGAGGAATTCTGGATTGCTTCGCGGCGCTCGCAATGACGGCGCAATAACTGTGATCTCGTGACAACGCCCCATCCGTGGGTGCCTGGTCACCTCCCCGTCACTTCTGCTTGCTCCTTGGGTCTTGTAACAAAACTGTCATGCAGCAAAACTAAACGATGGCCGGGGGCCGCGGTCGCGGCCATTGCCGCCTCACCGCAGGAGATTTCGATGCGCCGTTCACTGGTGTTGCTGTCCGCCGGGCTCACAGTCTTGTCCACAGGACTTGCCTCCGCCCAGAACAACACGCCCCGCAACCTGATCCTCTTCATCCCCGATGGTCTGCGCGCGCTGAAGGTGACGCCTGAGACCGCGCCGGCGATGGCCGAGGTCCGTGACAAGGGCGTCAATTTCAAGAACCCGCATTCGCTCTTCCCGACCTTCACCATGGCCAACGGCTCGGCGATGTCGACCGGTCACTATCTCGGCGACACCGGCGTGTTCTCCAACACGATCTGGACCAACTATACGTCCGTCCCCGCCGGCGACACCGTGGTCCCCTTCATCGAGAACGACGCCGTGCTCGGCGACATCGACGAGCATTTCAAGGGCGACTATCTCAACGAAGAGACGATTCTGAAGATGGCCCGCGACAAGGGCTTCAGCACCGCGGCGATCGGCAAGGTCGGTCCAACCTACCAGTTCGACCACACTGACAAGCCCGAAAAGGCCGGCCTGCATTCGGTCGTGTTCGACGACTCCACCGGCGGCAAGAACGGCGTGGCGCTGTCGGACGAGGTGAAGGACGCGCTGACCAAGGCCGGTCTGCCCCTCGCCACGCCACCGCGCGGCGACAATTCCAAGGCGGGCGATGCCAAGACGCCCGGCACCGTCGTCGCCAACGTCGCGCAGCAGGCTTATTTCGCCGACGTCGCCGCCAAGGCCGTGCTGCCGATGTTCAAGGCGCGCAACAAGCCGTTCGTGCTGGTGTTCTGGTCGCGCGACCCTGACGGCACCCAGCACAACCAGGGCGACAGCCTCAACCAGATCAAGCCGGGCATCAACGGCCCGAGCACGATGGCGAGCATCAAGAACGCCGACAACAACCTCGCCCAGCTCCGCAAGGCGCTCGACGAGCTCGGGCTGGCCGCGAATACCAACATCATGATCCAGGCCGACCACGGCTTCTCGACCATCTCCAAGGAGAGCAAGACCAGCCCCTCGGCCAAGGTCAGCTATGACGACACGCCG
Source organism: Bradyrhizobium sp. P3_C3 (assembly GCF_056402655.1). Lineage (NCBI taxonomy): Bacteria > Pseudomonadati > Pseudomonadota > Alphaproteobacteria > Hyphomicrobiales > Nitrobacteraceae > Bradyrhizobium > Bradyrhizobium sp. P3_C3. The sequence continues at coordinate 53,042 of NZ_JBFUGY010000001.1, forward strand.
AAGGACTTTTTGCCGATGGGCTTTTTGGCGATCGACCTCGCCAAGGCGCTCGACCTGCCGCTGTTCGACCCCAACGACAAGAACGCCGCCGTCACCGGCAACGCCCATCCGAAGGCCGGCAACGGCGTGCTCGGCAAGGATCCGACCAAGCCTGACCTCGTCATCGCCACCAATGGCGGCTCGGACCTGATCTACCTGCCGAACAAGGACAAGAAGCTGGCGGTCAAGACCGTCAAGGCGCTGCTCGAGCAGGATTACGTCTCCGGCCTGTTCGTGGACGACTCGCTCGGCCGCATCCCCGGTACCCTGCCGCTGTCGAGCATCAATCTGCGCGGCAAGTCGGCGACGCCAACGCCGGCGATCGTCGTCAATTTCCGCTCCTATGCCAGCGATTGCGGTGAGGCGCCGACCAACTGCTCGGTGCAGGTCGCCGACACCGTGCTGCGCCAGGGCCAGGGCATGCATGGCAGCTTCAGCCGCGGCGACACGATGAACTTCATGGCCGCGATCGGTCCGGACTTCAAAGCCGGCTATGTCAGCCAGATCCCGGTCAGCAATGCCGACGTCGGCATGACGGCCGCCCAGCTCATGGGCCTGCGCGGCCCGCAGAACGGCGGCCTTGTCGGCCGCGTGATGTCAGAGGCCCTGCCCAACGGCATCGTGCCGAAGGCCTATACCGGCACGCTGAAGTCCAAGCCCGCCGAGGGCGGCCTGGTGACCGTGCTGAACTTCCAGCGCGTCGGCAGCCAGCGCTATTTCGACGCCGCCGGTTTCCCGGGCCGCACGCTCGGGCTCGAGCCGGACGCCGGCAAACAAAAAACGGCGGGGAAATAACCCCGCCGCTGTCTGTCGCGCCTCGCAAGGGGCGCGATAGTCCTGTCTAACTCTTACATGCCGATGTCGAATACGTTCGGCAATTGGCCCGCCAAAGGCAGCGCAGTGGCGCCCAGGAAGGTCGCCACCATCGCCATCAGGCGACGGTTGTTCTGGCGCTTGCCGCGCATCTGTCCGGCGATCCACTCCAGCATCTCGCTGTTGACCTTGGCGGCGTAGGACGGAGCCCAGCTCTCGATCTCAGACTCTGCCGACAGCGCAACGCTGCGCGGCGGCACCTTCAGGCCCGAGGCGCTCGCGGCGTAATGGGCAACGGCCTTGGCGAGCAGGTCGTCGAACCGGCCGCCATCGGTGCGCTCGGTTGCGGCTTCATTGATCTCGAATAGTGCCTCGGCTTCGGCGCGGCTGACCGGCTGGTCGTTGACGGCCGTAGCGGTCAGGATGCGCGCGCACCAGGCGGTGTCATCTGCATCGAGCGAGCGGGAAAAGTGGACCCGGCCCTTGGTGGTCGGGCCTTCGCCCGTGATCACGCCGTCGCGCACGACGGTCAATGCATGAGCCGCGGTATCGCGGCAGGACGGTTCGAGGGACGGCGACTCAACAGACTTATGCGCAGCGGCAGACATAGTTCACTTCCAGATTTCTTCTGATCGACCAGCATTTTCATGCGGGCGTAAAGGGGTGGTTAATGATTCGATATGGGGATCGCGACTTTTCTCAATGGTTGCCGATTAGTCGCTACGAGGACCATTTCGGTTCCGGAGGCGTCGGGGCGAGCGTGATGCGGGTCATAAAAGGCTTTATGGGGGCAATCGAGACCGTACGGCTCCGGTCGAGATGTTTCGTCGCAGGCGCGGCTGTAACAGAAAGGTGCTAGGAAATCGGCCCTTCAGAGAAGAAATTCACATTTTACTTGAAGCGGTTCACTTAGGGCCGCGAAGACCCTATACTGACCGCGACGGCCGAAGATAAATTACCAAGTAAATTCAATGAGATGAGGTAGAACCATGACACTCCCGATCGGCACCACCGCGCCCGACTTCGAAGCCGAGACCACCGAAGGGAAGATCAAGTTCCACGATTGGATCGGCAATAGCTGGGCTCTCCTGTTCTCCCACCCCAAGGACTTCACGCCGGTTTGTACGACCGAGCTCGGCGCGCTTGCCAAGCTGAAGCCGGAATTCGACAAGCGTGGCGTCAAGCTGATGGGCCTCTCGGTCGATCCGGTCGACCGCCATTCCAAATGGTCGGAGGACATCAAGGAGACCCAAGGCGCCGCCCCCAACTACCCGATGATCGGCGACACCGACTTCAACGTCTCCAAGCTCTACGAGATGCTGCCGGCCTCGACCTCGGGCGATCCCCTCACCCGCACGCCGGCCGACAACCAGACCGTCCGCAACGTCTTCATCATCGGGCCGGACAAGAAGATCAAGCTGGTGCTGGTCTATCCGATGACCACAGGCCGGAATTTTCAGGAGATCCTGCGCGTCATCGACTCGCTTCAGCTCACCGCCAAGCATCGCGTCGCCACGCCGGCCGACTGGACGCAGGGCGAGGACGTCATCATCGCCGGCTCGGTTTCCAACGACGAGGCGAAGACGATCTATCCGCAGGGCTGGAAGGAACCGAAGCCCTACATCCGGATCGTGCCGCAGCCGAAGTGACTTCTGGCGATCGCGGATAGCGACCGCAAGAAGTCATCCCGGGGTGATGCGTCAGAACCCGGGATCTAGAGATTCCCTGGTGCGCAATGCGCACCAGGGTTCGGTCCTTCGGACCGCCCCGGAAATGACCGAGTTGGATTAGGCCGCGTGCACGCGGTCGAGGAAGCTGTCGACCTCGGCCTTCAGATGCAGGCTCTCGCCTGACAGCGCCTGGGCAGAGGCAAACATCCGGCTGGAGGTCTCTCCCGTCTCGCTCGCGCCCTTGGCAGCGTGACGGACATTGACCGCGACATCGGCAGTACCGGAGGCCGCAGCGCGAACGCTGGCCGCGATGTTGTGGGTAGCGCTCCTCTGCTGCTCGACGGCGGCCGAGATCGAGCCCGCGATGCCGCTGATGCGCTCGATGGTCTGGCCGATCGCCTTGATGGCGGTGACCGATTCCTCCGTTGCAAGCTGCATGCTGGCGATCTGGTTCGATATCTCGTCTGTCGCCTTGGCGGTCTGGCCGGCGAGCGTCTTGACCTCCTGGGCCACCACCGCGAAGCCGCGACCGGCGTCACCGGCGCGCGCGGCCTCGATGGTGGCGTTCAGCGCCAGAAGATTGGTCTGCTCGGCGATCGAGGTGATCAACCTGACGACGTCGCCGATGCGCGCCCCCGCTTCCGAGAGCTGCGCCATGCGCTGGTCGGTGGCTTCGGCCTGCCGTACCGCCTCGGCGGAGATCTCGTTCGATTCCTGCACCCGGCGGGTGATCTCGGAGATCGACTGGGACAGTTCGTCGGAGGCTGAGGCCGCCGTGCGCACGTGCTCGGAGGCGTTCTCGGATGCGCCGGCCGACTGCGCCGACAGGTCGGCGGTGGAGCGTGCAGTGTCGGTGAGTTGCCGCGCCACCCGCTCGAACTCACCGGAGGAGCTCAGCACCTTGTCGAGGATGCCGCCGACGCTGCCGCGGAACTGCTCGACGAAATTGCGCAGCTCCGCCTTGCGCTGCTCTGCCGCGGCAGCCGTGGCCGCGGTCTGCTCGCTGCGCAGGCGCGCCCGCTCCAGCGAGTTGCTCTTGAAGACGGCGACCGTGCGGGCGATCTCGCCGATCTCGTCGGCGCGATCCTCGCAATCGATCTCGACGTCGCTCTTGCCTTCGGCCAGCGCCGTCAGCGAGCGCGTGACCGAGGTCAGCGGCCTGGTGATACGGCGGACGACCAGCAAGGTGAGGACCAGGACCAGGAGCGCGGCGATACCGGCCGCGATCGCCATGCTCTCGATGGCCTGGGTCAGCATGCTCTCGAACTGCGCCATGGGGATGCCGACATAGAGAATGCCGACGACCTTGCCGGTGGCATCCGCGACCGGGAAATAGGCGGTCATGAAGGTTTTGCCGAACAGCGTGGCCGGGCCCTTGTACGCCTCGCCGCGGCGCAGGACGGCCTGCCCGGGATGATCGGCGGCAAGCTGGGTCCCGACAGCGCGGTCGCCGTTCTCCTTCTTCACATTGGTCGAGCGGCGGACGAACTGCCCGCTCGCATCATCGAACACGAACAGGGTCGCGTTGCCGCCGACATAGGACACCGCGCGATCGACGATGGCGTGATCCCTGAACTCCGGCATTTTGGGAATCTCGGCGCGCGCGACCCCGCCATCCCGCATCGTGATCTTCGCGTCGGGAACGACCTCGGCAAAAGCCAGGGCCAGCGTGCGCAAATTGACCTCGATGTCGCGCAGTGCACGATCGTTGAAGGCGGAGGTCAGCGACCAGTAGCCGGCGCCGACCACGAGCGCCGTGTTCACGGCGATCAGCAGCACGGCGCACAGGACGGCCTTGGTACCCAGCTTGAATTGCGGCAAGAACTTTGCCGTCGCACGGTTGGACATGAATGGAACTACCCCCGGAATTCCTGCATATTCATGCAATCGGCTTACGACCGAATTAACGACGGTTCACACCGCCGCACGCGGCATGCTTGCCAAATTGTAAACGAGGCCTGCCCTGACCACGCCAAGCGCGCCGCCTGTCATCGTCTGGTTCCGCGATGACCTCCGCCTGTCCGACCATCCCGCCCTCCATGCTGCCGCGAAGACAGGCGCGCCGGTGATCTGCCTCTATGTGATGGATGAGATGGCCGGACGGGCACCGGGCGGTGCGACGCGCTGGTGGCTGGCGCAGTCGCTGCGGGCGCTCGGCGCCGAGATCGCCACGCGCGGCGGATCGCTGATCCTGCGCAAGGGGCCGGCGGCCAAGGTGATCCCCGAAGTGGCGCGCGAGAGCGGAGCAGGAGCGGTCTACTGGAACGGGATCGCGCAGGCATCGCATCAGGCCGTCGAGAAACAGCTCGAAGCGGCGCTGGCAAAGCGCGGCGTGGACTCGCAGAGCTTCCCTGGCGACTTGCTGGTGCCACCCTCGGCGATCCGCAACAAGGAGGGCCGCGGCCTTCGCGTCTTCACGCCGTTCTGGCGACGGGTGCTGTCGCTGGGCGATCCGCCCAAGCCTCTGCCCGCACCGCGGGAGCTACGCCCTGCGCCGCAGCTCGCCAGCGACGCGCTGGAGAGCTGGACGCTCGAGCCGACAAAGCCCGACTGGGCTGGCGGCCTGCGCCAGACCTGGACCCCGGGTGAAGCCTCGGCCCGCGTGCGCCTCCGCGACTTCCTCAAGCACGCCGCGCGCGTCTATGTCGGCGATCGCGACCGCCCGGATCGCGAGGGGACTTCAAGCCTGTCGCCTCATTTGAGGTTCGGCGAGCTCAGCCCGCGCCAAGTCTGGCACGCCGCGCGCTTTGCCGCAGCGGAGAATCCCGCGATCGGGCCCGGCGTCGAAAAGTTCCTGAGCGAGCTCGGCTGGCGCGAATTCTGCCGCCACCTCCTCCACGATCACCCGAGCCTTGCCACCGAAAGCCTGCAAACGAATTTCGATGGCTTTCCCTGGAAGGGAGACAAGAAAGCGCTCGCCGCCTGGCAGCGCGGACGCACCGGCTATCCCATCGTCGATGCCGGCCTGCGCGAGCTCTGGCACACCGGCGTGATGCACAACCGGGTGCGGATGGTGGTGGCGTCCTTCCTGGTCAAGCATCTCCTGATCGACTGGCGCGACGGCGAGAGCTGGTTCTGGGACACGCTGGTCGATGCGGATGCCGGCAGCAATCCCGCCAACTGGCAATGGGTCGCCGGCTGCGGCGCCGACGCCGCACCCTATTTCCGCGTGTTCAATCCAACTCTCCAGGGCGAGAAGTTCGACCCTGATGGAGCCTATGTCCGGCGCTGGGTGCCCGAGCTGAAAGACGTGCCGGCCAAGCTGATCCACCAGCCCTGGCAGGCATCACCGATCGAGCTTGCGAGCGCGGGCGTCACGCTCGGCAAGACCTATCCGCAGCCGATCGTCGATCACGCGAAGGGGCGTGAGCGCGCGCTCGCAGCCTACGCAAAGATCCGCAAAGGTTGAGCGCTGCTTTGACTCGATTTTGAAACCCGCTATCGTCATCGCTCCATACAAACCGTGGGGGACGATATGGACGACGAGAAGCCGATCACCGAACAGGCGCTGGACACGATCACCACCGCCGTGGAAGCAACCAGCGAAGCCGCAGTCACCGCCGTCAAGAAGGTCAGGAAAGCCGCCAAGAAGGTCGCGAAGAAAGTAGCGCCGAAGAAGGCTTCCAAGAAGAAAGCCAAGAAGGCGACCAAGAAGGCATCCAAGAAATCTGCGAAGAAAGCTTCGAAGAAGGCTGCAAAGAAGTCGTCGAAGAAAGCGGCCAAGAAGGCTGCAAAGAAGGCCACCAGGAAGTCCGCGAAGAAGGCAGCCAAGTCGAAAAAGAAGGCCAAGCGCTGATCGCTGGGCTCGAGCAGGTCTCCGGGTACGGGCGCGCCCGGAGACTTCTCCCGCCCCTACCCTCGCCGCTTGGCTGCGCGCCGGCCCGGGTGATGCTCGCCTTGCGGATCACGAAATTCGCTGCGATGGCCGCGCCGGTCCTCCTTGGCGAAGCGCCTCCGCTTCTCGGATGAGCCGAACTGCTTGATCACCTTCCGGCCGTTGACCTTCTTGATGACATAGCCGCCTTCCGTCATCGAGAACGGCGCCTTGAGCGACCCCATATGGTCGAACTTGGTACCGCGGGGATGCTCGAACGGTTCGAACCAGGACGGATAGACGAAGTTCGACATCGGAAAGCCGTTGACGAGAAAAGACTCCTCTTCCACGGCGTCGCAGACCTCGTAGGCATATTGGGTGTGCCGAGTCTTGTCGGCCCACAGATTGGCCATGGGATCGAGCACCATCTCGAACAGTTCGTGCGAGGCCGCCAGGCTGACCGGATCGTCCTCGCCGAGTGCCTTCAGAAAGATCTTTGAGATCGGCTGGCCGCGGTGCGTCAGCTCGTGCCGCCCGAGGAAGTTCTTGTGGGTGGCGTCGTCAAAATAGAGCAGCTGCCAGTCCGTCGGCTTCGGGTTGCGGGTGACGTCGAGATCGATGGGATAGCCCCAGACCGGCAGGAAATGCTCGTCGTAGCATTTCTGGAGCGCCGCCGTGAGCCTCCCCATCATCCGCTCGCTCATCATCTCCTCGGCGTAGTTGATGCAGGCAATCCGGACCGGCCTCAAGGACCTGCCGAGCAGTGCACGCCGTGCTTTTTTCATGGAAATCACCTTGCCAAAGGGAAGCTGAAATCAGTCCAGCCTAGCACGAGCGCGCGCCGCACGTCAGGGATGTATTCCGACGTACTGGCCTGCCTGCCTAGAAACGCCGATTGACCACGAACACCGCTGCTGCGCACATCGCCATGCCGGCAATCGCCAGCGCATCGAGCTTCTCCCCGAACAGCAGATAGGCCATCAGCGCCGTGACGGCGGGCACCAGGTAGAACAGGCTCGCAACCGAGGTCGCAGCTGCGTGGCGGATCAGCCAGTACAACAGCCCGATCGATCCGATCGAGAGCGCCACGGCGAGCCAGGCAAGCGCGAGCACGAACTCCCGCGTCCAGTGCACCACGCGGTCCTCGAACAGGAAGGCGCCGACCGTGAAGAAGACGGTGACGGCGATATATTGCACGAGATTGCCGGCGCGCCAGTCGATGTGGTTGCAGTAGCGGCGCTGATAGAGCGTGCCGAGCGTGATGCTGATCAGCGACACCACCGAGGCGAGCCAGCCGAGCCCCGCCTCGCCGGTCATCGGACGGCCGTGCAGGATCAGCGCTACACCGCCGAGGCCAAGCACCAGCCCCGCCCATTGCACCGGCGTCACGCGTTCGCCGAGCCAGCGGTTGGCGATGGTCGAGGTCAGGATCGGCTGAAGGCCCGGAATCAACGCCGAGAGTCCGGCCGGGATCGAATGCGCGATCGCAATGGCCGTGCCGCCGAGATAGAAGCCGTGGACGAGAATGCCGGCAACGGCGCTATGCGCGACGTCGACACGGTCCGGCCATTTCGGTCGTGCGATTGCTGCGATGATCGCCATCAGGCCGACCACGATCGCCATGCGAATGGCGAGATAGGTCAAGGGATCGGCGTTGTTGATGATGTATTTGGTGCCGATGAATCCGGTGCTCCAGAGCACGACGAACAGGATCGGTGCGGCGCGGGCGGTCGGGGCTTCTTGATTATGGTTCATTGCCGCCCTCATTGCCCGACCGGGGCCTATGCGGCAACGCGAATTTCCGAACGAGCGATGCTGCGCTGCGACGGACAGCGGGAGCGCAGCTCAGCCGCTCACCATTCTTCCGGACAGGGGTCGATGATCTTCCAGAGCTCGACACCGTTCTTGATCTTCTTCATGTCGGTGGTGAGCCCGCCATTGCGGCGGATCCAGTCCTTCACCGTGTTGGGGTAATAGGACATCAGGTCGGACGTCCCCTCCGCGCTGGTGACCTTGATGCCGAAGGTGAAGGCCTTGTCGTAATAGGCCTGATGGAAGCCGAGGCTGGCGCGCGGCGTCACGCAGATCTTGTTCATCGGCACCATGCCGAGCACCAGGGTGCAGGCCGAGTTGCAGATGCCGTCGATGATGACGCGCTCGCCCTTCTCGCGGACGCGCTTGTACTTGGCCTTGTACTCCTCGACGTAGCCGCCGTGGTCACGGGTGATGTGCAGCTCGGCGCGCGCCGGCGTGGCGGCGGCGACGGAGAGCAACAGCAGGCTCAAAAGCGTGATGCGCATGGTGCGTGACGGCGAAAGCCTTCAGGAATGGACCGGCCTCGAAGGACCCCCAAAGGGCCGGCAACAGGATTCTTAAGCGAATTCTCTTTGGCCATACTTGTGTGGGGAATTCGTTAAGCATCCCGAAAAGGCCAAAAATGGGCAGCCTTCGACCCTGCTCCGGGCAATTCTGTCACACCCACCCGGGAATCGGCGGGATTGGCCCCGATTTCGGGGTGCCGGACGGGTGTCCCGGCGGCTCGAAATGGCTATAAACACCTGACCTATTCGCGCGGGTTCCGGAGAATCGAGATGAGCACGTTGAAGCTTGTAGCCGCGGTTGCTGCCCTGTCGGCCGCAATCCTCGCCCCCAGCCTTGCCGAGGCGCGGGGACATCACCGGTACCACCGCCACTACACCAACCCGCTGCCCTACCCGATCAGCTATCTGCACAATTACGGGCCCGGCGTTACCCCCGGCACCTTCGCCTTCTACGACGGCCCGTCGAACAACCGCTGCTACCAGAGCTCGGCCACCTATATCGGCCAGGACGGCCGCCGGCACCCCTGCTTCTGAGGGGCGCTGGCGCGTCCTCTGCGGGGGCCGCTATTTGGCGGCGCCCGACAGCAGCAATTGCTTCTCGATCTCGTAGACCGGCAGCTTGACGAGGTCCTTGCCGACCTCGCCCTGAAGCGCCTTGCGCACCACGACCGAATAATCGGCGCGGATCATACCGAGCGCGCGTGGTGAGGCCACCATGGTCAGGGCCGAGGTCTCGCCCGCGCTGACGGCGGCATCGAGCCGGCCGGCCAGGCTCCGCAGGAAGGCACGCTCCGCCTCATCGTGCCAATCGGTCTGCTCGACCGAGCTGCGCGCGCCGCCGACGGCGGCGTTCAGCCGGCCCGGCGCATCGGTCCCTTGCGCACTGGTCGAGGGATTGGGCTGCTCGTGCACCTCCCGGGTGTGGAGGTTCGGAAACATCTCGTCGCCGAGGTTTTCCAAAATGAGCGCCTTGCGCCCGTCGCACACGATCAGCCAGTCACCCTTGTCTATTCTCATCTTGTCCATTGCACAGCTCCAGGCAATCTCGCGAGCCTGCTCTTCGAATTCCTCGAAGCGCTGGCTACGGCAAGACTAGGGATGAAGTCGTGCCGGCGAATTGCGCAGGATCAAAGATGAACGCAATGTCCTGCCAGGCAGCGCCAGTGCAAGCGCAGCATTGGTCACGCGCGCGAACCTGGGATAGTCTTGCGAAGCGAAAGGTCAGGTCTGCGGCGAGCTTTGCTGAAGATTTGTTCATCAGCATTACATTTCGGTTCCGCCACAATTTGATCAGAACAACTTCGATATCCTGTATTGCGTAAGCAGAGGAAGACATCATGAATCTCAAGACTGGCCTCGTCGCCGCATCCCTGTTCGGTGCCATCATGGCATCACCGGCGGCGTCCGCCATGCCCATCGCGCCCGCACCTGCGACGCCGCAGGTCTCCGACGTCGAGCAGGTCCGCATGGTCTGCGACGCCTGGGGACGCTGTTTCTGGCGCCCGAACTATGATGGGTATTACGGCCCGCGGCCGTATTACGGGCCCCGATATTATGGGTATGGGCCGCGCGCCTATGGGCCTCGCTATTACGGACCACGCTATCGCCGCTGGTGATTTCCAAAGGGGCCCTCTCGGGCCCCTTCGCTTTTGCGAGATCGCGCGTTGTGTCCATTCGCGTGCTCGCGGCTTGCGTGGAGCGATTCCAAAACTGATCTAGATCAAAGATGAAATTCGATGTGCCGTCATTCTGCGTCGATGGCGGATTTCATTGTTTTCCGATGCCCTCAGACGGGCATGAATGTGCAGACGCATCTCGAGAGGCAGCCAAGGCCTGACGAGCGGAGCCTTGACGAGCGGAGGCTTGAGGGGCGGCGGCTCGAGGGGCGGAGCTTCGAGTCCTTCGCCTGTCCCGCCTGCACGCGTCTCCATTTCATCGACCTCGCCTCAGGCCAACCGATGAACCGGGACCGTTGACGGTGACATCGACCCGCCGCGCCGCGTGGCATGATGTCCGCAATACTACGGCCCGGAATCCGGTTTACTGAATCATCCTGTTTCGCCATTGATTGCGATGTATCGATTTTCATTTAATTGTCACATTTCAGCATTCGGCCAGAAGCATGTTCTTCGACGCTCTCGCCCCCTCCTCCGCGCTCCAGTTGATCCGGTTTTCCGATGTCGACGCGTTTCGACCGGCCGAGTCGATGGAAGACGCCCGCAGCATTCCGCTCGACGTCGCCAACTTCGCTGCGGCGCGTGCGATCGTGAACCTGCCGGGGTGCCGGATCATCGTGGCGAGGTCGTTTGCGCGGATTCTCGATACCGCCTATCGCGCACCGGGCGGCATGGTGATCCTGCCGATGACCGACGATCTGCGCGCCAGCTCGAGCGGGATCGAACTCGACTCGCGCGTTTTCATCGCCTTGCGCGGCAATCATCATTGTCATTTCGTCGAGCATCAGACCAACTACCACGCGCTGATCATGTTTTCCCCCGCGCTCAGGGATCGCGGCTGGTTCGATCGCGCCGATACATTGTGGGTTCGCATCGCGGACCCCGTGGCGCATCTCTACGCGCGTCAGCTTGTTCTCGACATCCTGCGGACCGCGTCCGTAGAGCCGCACATGTTCGAAACCACCGAGGTCGCCGCGCATCTCCAGGAGGGCCTGTTGCTCGCCCTCGACGACCTGTTTCAAATCGACCAGTCGTCTGATCGCACCGCCCCGAATGCAGGCGCGCGATCGGCCAGGCTCGTGCAACAGATCGACGATTACGTCTCGGCCTATCCGACCGCTCCGATCTATACGGCCAATCTCGCCGGCGAGTTGGGCGTTTCGGTCCGAACGCTCGGCGGCGCGGTGAGCAAGGTGCGCGGCATGAGCCTGCATCAATACATCCGCCTGAAGCGGCTGTGGGCCACACGCTCGCGGCTGCTCAAGGGCGGCGGCGCGACGGTCGCCACGTGCGCACGCGCCCAGGGATTTCATCACCTCGGCGAGTTTGCCGCGGCCTACCGCGCGACCTTCCACGAGGCGCCCTCCGACACGCTGGCACGGGCCCGCCACACCTGCCGTTCCGCAAGCTGAGATCACGGGTTTAGCGGTGGTGATGTTGCTTGGGCCCACGGCGCCGGGCCGCCAGGGAACCTGCTCCTTCGAACCACGTTAGCAAGTCCGAGCAATGTGCCGCGGCCCGCCCCGGGGCGCACTGAAACACCCCGCGCAACCCACACGCGGGGTTTTTCTCACCGTCAACCAAGTGGTTCAGGGAAATGAATGTCCATCAGCCGCAATCTGTTGTTTCTGATCATCGGCGCACTGGTCGTCACGGCAGCCGTGCTCGGCTACAACCTCTACCAGGCGAAAAAGCAGCCCGACGGCCTGCAGATCAATGTCGGCCCCAATGGGCTGAAGATCCAGGGCAAGTAAGGGGACCCGCGAATTGGGCCGGCCGGGCCTCAAGGCTCCGGCCTGGCAAGTGGCGCGCTCGGAGAGATTCGAACTCCCGACCCTCGGAATCGAAATCCGATGCTCTATCCAGCTGAGCTACGAGCGCCCCGGCCCGGGTATTGGGCCGCAACCGAGAAGCGCCTGACCGCGGCTGGCAAGCCAGCGCACCGGACGGCGTTCGGATGGGTTCGAATTAGCAGAGAGATTGACCAATAAAAAGCCCTCCCCGTCTCGTTTCGAGACGGGTCGGAGGCGCCCTCACCAAGTCGTATTGAAGAGACCGAAATGGGGCTGCTGGGCGACCAGCATCATCGGCCGGCCCTGATACGGCGCCGGGTGCGCCCTGGCGACCTTGCGCTTGGGCTGAGCCTGGACCTGAGGGAGCTGAGCCTGCGCCTGAACTTGCGGCTTGGCCTCGGTCTTCCTGGCCGCAGCGGCATTGGCCTTCGGGGCCGGCGTAAACTGGGCGAAGGTCTCGCGCACCCGGGCCTTGGCCGACATCTCGGCCAGCTCCGGCGAAGCGGCCTCCTGCACCGGCGGCTGAGGCGCAACGACCGCAGCGGTCTTCACTGCGGGTGCGGCAATCGTCGGCTGGCTGGTGTCGAGCACGACACGCTCAGGCAAGTGGCGATCCGACCGGATCCGGATCAAGGGCTGATCGTTGCTTGCGGTGACGATGGCCCGTGCGACCGGTTGCGATGGCAGAACGTAATCCGCCGCGAACAACAGTGCGAGCAACGCTCCACCGACGAAAACGAAGTACCTGAAAATGGGCATCGGCCACGCTCCGCCCCCCGCATCCCCGCGTGGGCTCTTCGCCTTAAACCGGCGATACTCTAATTGGTTCCTGCACCCGGCCCTTGGTTCAAATGGCAACGCCAAGTTTTTTGGCCAAGGGCTGCGGACAGTAACTTTTCCGCTACCGGGAACTGCCGGGCGTTACGCGCGCCGTGCTGCGACCAGCGAACACTTCGCCTGATCGGCGTTAACGTTGATGAAGCCGACAGCGATACGCGCAAAGGTCTTGCGGCTCTTCATCGTTACCGTGTCGGCAAGCACGCGGCTGCGGTCGGTGAGATGACTGCCATCGCGCCGCGTGAACGCGCAGACGATCTCCAGATCCTTAACGGCATAGTCATTGTCGTTTCGCAGCGTGAACGTTACCAACGCCTTCGAGCCGAGCCCGCCACGGCGCCAGGTCTGCGATGAGATTTTGAGGCGATCGAGTTCTGCCGCGGCTGACGCCTGAGCTTCGGAAATCGGCGAGACCGCCGCCGCCGTACTGCCCGGAGGTGCCGGTTCGACCGTTGCCACGTCAGACTTCACCGGCTCGGTGCTGTTGCCCCTGGAGAGCGGCAGCAGCATCCACACCCCGCAGCCGACGATGATCGCCGCCAGTAGCCAGAGCAGGCTTCGCCCGAACGAGACGCTCGCGATCGTCACGGCTCGCGCCAGGCGCTCGCCGCTCCCGGCGAAACGTCCCCACCCGATCCGGTCAAACCTGGCGTTCATGGCTGTATCACCGACCGCGGCCGGAGTTCGTTCGACGACGGACTCGGCCACTGTTTACCTTAATCCGGGAGACGAACTAAGGTTCCCGCGCTCAGGCCGAGTCGGCAAGGACGGTGGCGATCACCAGCCGGGGCCGCTAACATGCGCTGCAACATCGAAGACCCCGTTGGGAGAACATGAAATGCCAGTCGTCGTCACTTGGGATCACGTCCATCTGCGCAGTCCCGACCCGGAGGCCACAGCGGCCTGGCTGCGGGACATCCTCGGCGGCGAGGTCGTGCGCGCACCGGGACGGATCGACGTGAATCTCGGCGGCGCAAAGATCTTCATCGCATCACTCGAGGGCGACAACGCCGTCAACCCGCCGCCGCCGCACCCGCATCAGGGCCTCGACCATTTCGGTCTCACCGTGAAGGACATCGACGCCGTCGCGGCCGAGATCAAGGCCAAGGGCGTCACCTTCACGCGCGAGCCGACCACGATCCGGCCCGGCGTGCGCATCTGCTTCATCCGCGGCCCGGAAGGCATCTCCATCGAGCTGCTCGAGCGCGACAAGAAATACACCTGACGCGGCGCCGCATCTGAGGTCGACGAGAGGCCGGGCGTGCGCTCGCCCGGCTAACTCATGCTGCCAGGCATAAAGCAGCGGATGGCGACGCCCATGTAGCCGTAGATCGGCCACACCATGGTGCGGCCGACCCGGTTCGGCTCCGAGATGACGGCCTCCTCGGGCACGTCAACCCAGACGAGCTCCTGCTGCTGGCCGTCGAGCACGTGGCCCAGGCGCGGGATGCGGACACGATAATGTCCGTCCTTGCTCTCCCAGTCAGTGTCCGAGAGCGCCGAGCCGTCGGCATCGGAACAGCAAGGCCCCTTGCCGCTGCGCAGGCCGTCGAACCACGCCTTCAATTCGGCATTGGTGTTGACGAACTGGCCGCGGTCGCGCGCATGCCCCGAGGGGACTGCGAGCGCGATCAAGGCCAGGGTGCAAGTGAGGCTCACCATGCTTCGCCAGCGTGGCGCGCCGCCAGTCGGCCGTTGTGTTTCGCAAATCGTGGGACGCACACTGTACAGACGCGGCTCATCGCCGCCGGAATCGATCCAGTTGCTCACGTTTGTCTTGCTCCAGCACCCCGCGGCCAGTGCAACAATGGTTATGCATTTCGCGGGCCAACTTGATTCGCAACGACTGGCCTCGCGTCATGATCAGACAGTCATGGTGGTGTCATAGACAAGCCGGGACAACTACGGCTGGCGGCGGCAAGATCGCACCGCAGCCCGGCAAACTGCCGCGTTGCGCGCGGGAACGCGCTTTGGCATAAAAGCTCTACCGGTTACGCCGTTGGGCGATGGCGGCCGGCCTGTGGGACGTGATGAAGAACGGCCTCTATTCGATTCACGTGAACCTGCTCGATGGTCGAGTCGGCAAGGGCAGCGGCGTGATTCTTTTTCGCGACGGCAAGATTCTTGGCGGCGATGCGTACCTCTATTACACCGGCAGCTACGTCGTGAAGGACGACCACACCTTCAAAGGCGAGGTGCTGGTGCAACGGCACACTTCGCCGCGGGGCGATGACAATCCGCTGTTCGGCGGCCCTGCCCCGGTCGGCATCGGCGTCAGCGGGACCTACACGGACACCCGCGCCGAGATGACGGGCACAGCGCTCGTCGGCAAGGCCAGCCTGATTTTCGGCGCCACGCTGCACAAGCTCGCGGAAGCTGATTAGGCGCGGGACTATTCCGCAGCCTGCTCGAGCGGCGCGGTGCGCGGCAGGATGATCTGGATGCGTGTCCCCTCGCCCGGCTCGGAATCAAGATCGAGCCGCCCGCCGAGGCGATTGGTGACGATGCTGTAGACGATGTGCAGTCCGAGGCCGGTGCCGCCCTGGTCGCGCCGCGTGGTGAAGAACGGATCGAAGGCGCGCCGGCGGACGTCGAGCGACATGCCGCAGCCATTGTCCGAGAAAATGATCTCGACATTGTCCTTGCCGGACTCGCGCACCTGGATGTCGATGATCCCCGGCCGGCCGTCCGGGAAGGCGTGCGCCACCGAATTGAGAAACAGATTGGTCAGCACCTGGCCATACGGGCCGGGATAGCTGTTCATGGTCAGGCTCGGCTGGCACTCGACGTTGAGCGTCAGATTGTGTTTGCGCAAGCCCGGCCGCAGGCTCATCACCACCTGCTCGGTGAGGTCGCCGAGATCGAAGCTGCGCTGGTCCGAGTAGTTGCGGTCGGCCGCGACCTGCTTGAACGACTGGATCAGCTCGGCCGCGCGGTTCAGGTTGGAGACGAGCTGCGAGGACGCATCGCGGCTGGTGTTGAGGAAGTCGTTGAGCGTGGAGCGACGGAGCTCGCCGCGCTCGACTTCGGAGGTGAACATCGCGGTCTTGCGCTCCAGCGCGGATGCGACCGTGAGGCTGATACCGACGGGATTGTTGACCTCGTGGGCGACGCCGGCGACGAGCCGTCCGAGCGCGGCGAGCTTCTCCGCCTCGATCAGCGAGGCCTGGGTCTCGCGCAGGTTTCGCAACGCGGTCTCGGCGGATTCCTTGGCTTTGCGCATCTCCTGCTCGCCGCGCTTGCGCTCGCCGATGTCGAGCGCCACGGTAACGATCCGCTCGATCTCGCCGTCGGCATCGAGCAGCGGCAACTTGTTGACCAGCCATTGCCGCATGTTGCCGGAGGAATCCTTGTATTCCTCTTCGTAGAAGCCGAGACCTTTTCGAAGCCTGAGCACCCGCTTGTCGTTCTCGTCGGTCTTGGCTGCGCCGTAGCGCGACATCAGATCCGCGGTGGTGCGGCCGAGCGCATCGGCGGGCTCGATGCCGAAGATGCCGGCCATGTAGCGGTTCATCAGCACGTAGCGCAGCTCGCGGTCCTTGACGTTGATGACCGCGGGCACGGTGTCGATGACCTGCTGGAGCAGGCGCCGTCCTTCGGCGATGGCGTCTTCCGCCCGCTTCTGGTCGGTGATGTCGCGCAGCGTGCCCTCGTAGCGGACGATGTTGCCCGCCTCGTCCCGCACGCCCGTGGCGCTGTCGGACAGCCACAGGATGTTGCCGCTGCGCTGGCGCACCTGGTACTCGAACTCGCGCACGATGCCGTCGCGCGCCATCAGCCGCTGATATTCGGCGCGCGCCTCGGGGTGGACGTAGATGGTGTGGGCGATGTCGTTGATGCTGTCGATGAGCTGCTGCGGGCTGTCATAGCCCATCATCCGCGCCAGCGCCGGATTGGCGTTGAGGAGATCGCCGGCCGGCGTCGTGACATAGATGCCGTCGACCGAGCCCTCGAACAGTTTACGGTAGCTCTCTTCGGCGAGGCGCTGCTCGGTGAGCGCCCGCACCGCCGCCTCGCGCGCCGTGTCGGCCTCCTCCAGTGCGCGGCGGAACACTTCGGCCGCGCGCGCGATGTCGCCGATCTCGTTGTCGAGGTCGGCCGACGGGATCGAGGTGTCCTTCTCGCCCGCTGCGAGCGCGCGGATGGATCTCGCGATCTTCGCAAGCGGCCGGACGGTCCGCCGCACCACGAAGCCGGCCGCGAGAATGCCGATCAAGACGCCGATGGTGCCGAACACGATGCTCTGCCACCGCGCCTCCGTCAGCGTGCGGGCGAAATCGCGCGACAGCACGTGGCCGCGCCGGGCGCTGACCTCGCGCAGGAGTTCCGTGACGCGGCCGATCAGGCGGCCCTCGGTGCCCAGCACCTCGCGGTCGATATCGGCGATCTGCCGCTCCCGGACCGCCACCGCGATGATGGCCTCGGCATAGTCGTTCACGGCCGTCTTCAGCCTGGCGTCCGCGATGTCCATCGCCCGCATCCCCTGTGCGGCCTGCTCGGCGGCGGACGGGTTGCGCGCGAGCAGCCCGAGTGCGATCCGGCTCTGCGATTCCGACAGGCGGGAGGCGAGCTCGCGGTCCGCCGCGGCTCCGACGGCCACGTCGAACCGGTCGCGCAGCGGCGGCAGCCCGGCGAGCAGCTGGGCGCGGCGGTCGATCAGGGTCGAGATCCGCTCGAGGCCATTGCGATAGGTCGCAAGGCGCTCGGTGACCCCGTCGATCATGTCCTGCTGCTCGGGCGCGAGCTCGATGCGGGTCTTCCTCAGGATGTCGTTCAGTGTCGAGGCCGCCTCGCCGACCTGCTTGAACTGGGTGCCGGCGCCGGGATCGGTGACGAAGTCGCGCGCGGCGAGCCGCAGCTCGTTCATGCGGCGGTCGATGTCCTCGGCGAGGTCGCCGACGCTCTGGAGCCGCTGCAACTCGGCGAAGGTCGTATCGATGTGCCGGATCGCGATCACGCTCGCGGTCGAGGTGACGATGATCACCGCCAGCACCAGGAGGAAGCTGCCGAAGGTGAGCTGGCCGATGGAGAGCGAGAATGTTCGCTTTTTCTCAGGGGTCGGCGTCAATTCGGCGGACATTGGGGCTTTTGAGGACCGGGCTATTGGAGGCCCAATATACGATGGTTTGCGGCCCCGGGGGAACATGCCTCGCGCTGCCGAATATCCTTAATATCGCGAGTCCGCCGCCCTTCTCCCCACCTGATTATGACGTTTTGACGCTGACCGGCCGCCGGGCCGGGATCGTCATGGCGGCGACGCCGAAGACGACGCAGGCAAGCCCGATCCAGACGGTCCGGCTCAGGGTTTCGCCGAGGAAGGCGACGCTGATGGCGACCCCGATGGGCACGCGCAGATAGGCCTGCGCGGTGGTGCCGACCGAGCCCAGCGTCTGGATCAGGCGGAAGTAGATCGCGAACGCCGCCGCGGTCGAGAAGGTCGCCAGCGCGAGCAGCGCCAGCACGGAACTCAGCGAGGGCGACAGCGTCCAGGGCTGTTCGACGATCAGCGAGGCCGGGATCAGCGCCGCCGCGCCCGCCAGCAGCGAGCCGGCGGCCGGTGCCATCGGATCGAGACCTTTAAAGCTGCGGCCGAAGATCGCGGCGCAAGCGTAGCAGATGGTGGCGGCGACGATGGCGGCCTCCGCGACGAGGCCGCTGCCGACGTCGTGGAAGGCGTCGACGCCGACGATCAGCAGGATGCCCGCCATGCCGGCGACCACGCCGAACAGTTTTCGCGGCGTCGTCACCTCGTGGCGCGTGACGACGGCCGTGAGCAGGAAGGTGAAGATCGGCCCGGCCGAGTTGAGGATGGTCGCGAGCGACGCGTCGACATGACGCTCGCCCCAGGCGATCAGCGTCCAGGGGATGACGCTGTTGAGCACGGCCTGGAACGCGAAGCGCTGCCAGGTCGCGGCATCCATGGGCATCCTGATGCCGCGTGCCCACATGACGACGAGCAGCAGCAGACCGGCGATCGTGGTGCGCGCCGCGATCAGCGTGAGCGGCAGAATGGTGGCGACGCCGAGCTTGATGAAGGTGTAGGAGCCGCCCCAGAGCGTTGCGAGCGCGACCAGCAGCGCCAGCTCGACGGCGATGTTGGTGTCCTGTCCCTGATCCATTTTGAACGTCCGTCCATTCGCGATGGACAGAACCTAGCGCGTCCGTGGCCGCCAATACTTCGTTTGGTATCGAAGTATCCTAGCCGACCGCCCCGACCTCGAACACCTCGCCGTCATAGCCGGCTTCGCGGGGAATGCGAAGTTGGCGGCCGGTTTCGGTCTTGGTCATGACCGGCATCACCGTGACGACCGACATGCCGCGGGCATGCTCCAGCGCGGCGCCCACGCTACCCTGCTTGGCGAGCCGGATCAGGTTGCGCGTGGTCGGGAACGGCAGCTTGAAGCGGCCGCTCTCGCCGCCCTCCACCGCCTCGCGCGGCGACACCCAGATCGAGTCGGTGGACTCCCGGCCGTCATGGGCGCCGAGCTGATCGGGCGGTGCGGCCGCGAGGAAGAACCAGGTGTCGAACCGCTTCGGCATGCCCTCTGGCGTGATCCAGTGCGCGTAGGGCACGAGCGTATCCAGCGCGAGCTGGAGGCCGTTGTCGGCGAGGATACTCAGGAAGCTGATCTTGTGCTCGTTGAGGGCGACGCGATGCTTGTCGGCGATCTCGCCGGCGCGCATGGCATCGATCGGCGTCCCCGAATCCTTCGCCCGCGCCAGCAGGATACCGCTCTCCTCAAAGGTCTCGCGGATCGCGGCGATCCGAAAACCGCGATCCGATTCACTTAAGGCTTCGCCGCCCGAATAGAGGTCAGCACGGGCGACGATCTCGTTGTCGCCGGCATCGACACTGCCGCCGGGAAACACCAGCGCGCCCGAGTTGAACTCGATCTGATGATGGCGGACCATCATGAACACTTCGATTTCGTCGCGGCTCTTGCCGTCGACCTTTGCGCCGTCACGGAGCAGAAGGATGGTCGAAGCCGGGCGTGATGCTGATGTCTCGGGCATTCAACTAACCTGCGGCGCTGGATTGCGGGCCAAGATTGGCGCGCTTGTCGACGCGGGCGACGCGCGACAGGAGGTAATCGACCTCCGCCTTCGCCGCCGGCGTGATGGTCGCGCCCGGCTTGCGCTGGGCGCTGGAAGCGATGATGCCGCGCTTCTGCAGCACGTGCTTGCGCACCGCCAGACCTGCGCCCGGCTGCTGCTCGTAGCGGATCAGCGGCAGATGCGCATCGAACAGATCATGCGCAGCGTCGCGCTTGCCCTCCTTCGAGAGGCGCACGACGTCGATCAGGAGCTCCGGGAAAGCATAGCCGGTCATGGCGCCGTCGGCGCCGCGCTCCATCTCGAAGTCCAAAAAGAGTCCGCCATTGCCGCAGAGGATCGAGAGCGAACGGAGCGAGCCGTCCTTCTGGAAGCTGCGCAGCGTCGAGATCTTTTCGAGGCCCGGCCAGTCCTCGTGCTTGAGCATCACGCAATTCGGATTGTCGGTGACGATCTTGCGGATCACGGCGGGGGTGAAGATCACCGAGAGCGTCAGCGGATAGTCCTGCAGCACCCAGGGCACATCGGGCCCGATCGCCTCCGCCGCCTGCTTATAGTAGCCGACGATCTGGTCGTCGGTACGGAGCGACGGCGGCGGCGCGATCATCACGCCAGCCGCGCCGGCATCCATCGAGGCCTTCGCCAGCGAGCGCATGGTGGCAAAGCCCGGCGCGGAGACGCCGACGATCACCTGCATCTTCTTGGCGCGCTTGACGAAGCGCACCGCCACCTGCTCGGCCTCCGCGGCATCGAGCTTCGGCGCCTCGCCGAGGATGCCCAGCACCGTGACGCCGTCGCAGCCGACCTCCTCGTAGAAATCGGTCAGGCGGTCGATCGAGCGCTCGTCGATCCGGCCGTCATCGTGGAACGGTGTCGGCGCGATTGCGAAGGTGCCCTTGGCGTCGGCGGTGAGTTTCATCGGGTCTCTTGTCCTATCGTCTGTCGTCATTCCGGGATCGCGACCTCGTCGCGCCCGGAATGACAGTGTGGCTAAAACCTCCGCGCCCCCATCTTGATCTGCTCCTCGGAGAAGAAGATCTCCTTGGCGTGATCGGCGATGTCCTGGGCGTTCCAGCCCGAGTGCGGCGGTTTCCAGCCTTCCATTTCCATCATCCGCATTTCGCGCACGCCGCGGGGCCCGGACACACCCAGCACCTTGCCGGTCTGGTCGCCGGACAAGTCGCTGACCATGTATAGCACGGCCGGCGCGATGCCGTCCGGCCCCAGCGCCGCACCGGGGTTCTCCTTATAGCGGGGCAGGTCTGCGGTCATGCGGGTCAGCGCGCCCGGCGCCAGCGTCCAGATCCGGATGTTGTACTTCCGGCCCTCGATCGCCAGCACGTTGGACAGGCCCCAGATGCCGCCCTTGGCCGCGCCGTAGTTGGTCTGACCGAAATTGCCGATCAGCCCTGATGTCGAGGAGGTGTTGACGATGACGCCGCCGCCGTTTTCCCGCATCCAGCGAAACACCGGCATGGTGCAACAAAAGGTGCCCTTCAGATGCACCTTGATCACCTTGTCCCAGTCGGACTCGGAGGCCTTGGAAAAGGTCTGGTCTCGCAGGATGCCGGCATTGTTGACGAGGATATCGGCGCGGCCGAAATGCTTGATGGCGTCGTCGAACACCGACTGGCCGCCCTCCATGGTGGAGATGTCGGCGCCGTTGGCGACCGCCTTGCCGCCCTCGGCCTTGATCGCATCCACCACGAGCTGCGCCATCGACTTGTCGGCCCCGGAGCCGTCACGGGGACCGCCGAGATCGTTGACGACGACGGACGCCCCTTCCCGCGCGAACAGTTTTGCGTAGGCCTCACCGAGCCCCCCGCCCGCGCCGGTGATCAGCGCAACCTTGCCGTCGAGTAGTCCCATGGTGGCCTCTCCCTGTTTTTGTTTTTCGTGTCCCGGACTCGATGCAGCGTGAAACGCTGCGTCGCAGAGCCGGGACCCAGCTCTTTGTTGGGTTCGCTCTGGGCCCCGGCTCTGCAGCGCACCGCTAAGGAGCGCTGCGCTGAGTCCGGGGCACGAGACCGCCCTAACCCAGCACCGTCTTGCCGTTCTTGATCACGGTGACGCCGCGCGACTTCACTTTGGCCTCGAACGAGATCGTGTTGCCGTCCTTCCAGAGGTCCATGGTCACGGTCTCGCCGGGATAAACCGGCGATGAGAACCGCGCGACGTGCTGACGGAAGGCCGACGCGTCGTAGTCGGCATAGGTCTGGAGCACGCCGCGGCAGGTGATGCCGTAGGTGCACATGCCGTGCAGGATCGGGCGCGGGAAGCCGGCCTTCTTGGCGAACTCGGGATCCGAGTGCAGCGGGTTGCGGTCGCCGCAGAGGCGATAGACCAGCGCCTGGTCGGGGCGCGTGACGATGTCGATGGTCTTATCGGGTGCGCGCGACGGAATCTTGTGCGGATCGGGCTGGGTCAGGTTCGGCCCGCCAAAGCCGCCGTCACCGCGGGCGAAGCGCGAGGCGACCAGCGTTGCCAGCTTCTCGCCCTTCTCGTTCTTGAGCACGGTCTGGTGCGCGATGACGACGCCCTTGTCCTTGCCTTTGTCGTAGACCTCGACAACGGAGGAATCGGCGGTGATGTTCGCAGCGACCGGCAGCGGCTGGTGGAAGGTGATGTCGCGCTCGCCGTCGACCACCATGACGCGGTTGAGGTTCATCTCGCCGGGCCCCGAACCCCAGGCCGCGACGGACGCAAAGGTCGGCACCACCTTGAGCGGCCGCGGCGTCAGCGTGCCCTCGTTGACGAAGGCGAGCTCCTTCTCATCCATCGGATCGGCGCCGAGGCCGATGCCATAGGCGTAGAGCATGACCTCGCGATCGCCATAGGCGTATTTCTGGCCGATGTTTTTCAGGCCTTTGAGTTCTTCGTATCTGGCGGACATTTTTCTGGTTTCCTCCCGGCATTCGTCTCAGCGAGCAACGGCGCTCGTTAATGTGCCCTCTCCCCTTGTGGGAGAGGGCCGCGAGAGCCGTGCGGCAAACTCGTTCGGGTGAGGGGTTAGCTCCGCATCGAAAGTCTTTCTGCGGAGCGATACCCCTCATCCGGCGCTTCGCGCCACCTTCTCCCACAAGGGGAGAAGGAAGAAAGCAACTACGCCGGCGTGAAGAACGGCAATGGCGCGCCATCCGTCGGCTTGAACACCACTTTCACCTTTTGGCCGATCTTCAGCTTCTCGAGATCGCAATCGACGATGTTGGTCTGAAGCGACGGCCCTTCCTTCAGCGTGACATAGGCGATGGCATAGGGGCCGGTCGGCGATTTGCGCATCAGGCTCCAGGTGTAGATCGTGGCCTCACCCGAACTCTCCTCCCACACCGTCTTGTCCGAATAGCAGAACGGGCAGATCGAGCGCGGGAAGTAATGCGCTTCGCCGCAGGCGGTGCAGCGCTTGATCATGAACTTGCCCTGCTTGGCCGCGTCCCAGAACGCCGCGGTCTCCGGATTGGTCACCGGTGCCGGATACTTTTTCGCTTCGCTCATCACACGCGCTCCAGAATGGCAGTCGAAGCGGCGTGGCGAACGCCCAGAAGGCCGCCGGTGCCGTGGGCGATGGCGAGATCGCAATTCTTGACCTGCACCTTCGGATGCGCCTCGCCGCGCAGCTGCCTGACGGCCTCGATGATCTTGGTCATGCCGCCGCGATTGACGGGATGGTTGCTGCACAGGCCGCCGCCGTCGGTGTTGAACGGCAGCTTGCCGACACCCGAGATCAGATTGCCGTCGGCGACGAACTTGCCGCCCTCGCCCTTCTTGCAGAAGCCGAGGTCTTCGAGCTGCATCAAGACGGTGATGGTGAAGCTGTCATAGATCGAGGCGTATTTGATGTCCTTCGGCGTGATGCCGGCTTCCTCGAACGCACGCGGGCCGGACCAGATTCCGGCGGAGTAAGTGAGGTCGAGATCCTTGCCGCCGCGCGGGCCCTTCATCGCCTCGCCGTGGCCGATCAGCTTGACCAACGGCTTCTTCAGGCTCTTGGCGATCTCGGGCGTCGTGACAATCAGCGCGCCGCCGCCGTCGGAGACGACGCAGCAATCCATGCGATGCAGCGGATCGGAGATCATCGGCGAGTTCAGGACGTCCTCGACGGTGACGACATCCTTGAGCATTGCATGCGGATTGTATTGCGCGTGATGCGAGGCCGCGACCTTGATCCAGGCGAGCTGCTCGCTGGTGGTGCCATAGTCGTGCATGTGGCGCATGGCACACATGCCATAGGCATTGTGCGTGGTCGCACCGTAAGCGGACTCGAAATCGGCTTCCGCGCCGGCTGCGCGCGGCGGCATCACACCGGTGCGCGGTTTGCCCGCGAGCGTGATCAGCGCGATCGAGCACTTGCCGGCCGCGATGGCTTCAGCGGCGTGGCCGAGATGGATGATGTAGGAACAGCCGCCGGTCTCGGTGGAATCGACGTGGCGGAGTTTTTTGGTGTTCAGGCCGAGATAATCGACCATCGGCCATGCGCCGCCGGGGGCGTCGCCCGCGCAGAAATAGCCGTCGACGTCGTCCTTGCTGATCCCGGCATCCTCGATCGCGCCCTTGGCGACCTCGGCATGGAGCTGGGCGGTGGATTTGTCCGGCGCATGCCGGGTCGGGTGTTCGTAGATCCCGGCAATGTAGGCCTTGCCCTTGATGGTCAAAACGTCAGGTCTCCGCGCTCGCGTTTCTTCTTGCTCCGTTTTTCTGAACCGCGGGGGCCAGCTTGGCAAGCGCGGAAATATTCCGTCGGGCGAGAGGGCAGCGCGTTGGCGCAAGTGGGGGCTAACCTCGTCTGCCTCCAAGTCGGAATTGCGAGCGCAGCGAAGCAATCCAGGAGTCTTTCCGCGGATGCACTTCTGGATTGCTTCGCTGCGCTCGCAATGACGAACGCGACGACCAAAATCCTAAAGGTGTTTTGCCCGACGGCGCAAGGGATTTTCTTTTTTTACGAAAACAACCCCATACACAGTAGGACGCTGGTTGATTTCAAAGAGGAAATCGTAGGGTGGGTTAGCCGAAGGCGTAACCCACCTCTTTGCTTTCCACGTGGACGGAGAAGTGGTGGGTTACGCCGAGCAGATGCGCTTCGCGCATCTGCAGGGCTGCCCCACCCTACGCATTGCGTTCGCGTCGAGACCGCCCTACTCCGCTGCGATCTGCCTCGGCGCGGGCGGCGGGCTCGCGAGGTCGGCCGCGAGCTGGGCGTAGCGGGCTTTCGCGTCCGCGACGGCCTTCTCCTTGACCAGGCCGTAGCCGCGGATGCGGTCGGGCAGCGATAGCAGCTCGACCGCGGTGTCGACCGTGACCGGCGACAGCAGGCCGATCACGGTGGCGACGTCCTTCTCGTAGCCCACGATCAGATCGCGCTCGAGCTTGCGGTCTGCGCTGCGGCCGAAAATGTCGAGCGGGGTGCCGCGCAGGAACTTGAATTTCGCGAGCACCCTGAATGCCTTCAGCATCCACGGGCCGAAGGCGCGCTTCTTCGGGCGTCCCAGCGCGTCGACACCACTGCTGAGGATCGGCGGGGCCAGATTGAAGTTGAACTTGAAGTCGCCCTCGAACTGGTCGCGGAGCTGCTGCTCGAAAGCGCCGTCGGTGTAGAGCCGCGCAACCTCGTATTCGTCCTTGTAGGCCAGCAGCTTGGCGTAGTTCACCGCGACCACGCGCGGCAGCGCATCGTCATAACCGCCCTGCTTGGCGGCATCGCGAACCTGATCGACCAGCTTGCGATAGCGTCTTGCGAGGCGGCCGCTCTGGTAGGCGGTCAGGTGCTTGGCGCGATGCGCGACGACCTCATCCAGCGTCATTGCATCGAGCGTCTTCGGCGCAACCACCTCGTCCGTCCCCTTCAACATGTCGGCGAGGCGCTGGGGATCGGCGACCGCGAGGCGGCCGAGGCGGAAGGCCTCCTTGTTCATCTTGATCGCGACGCCGTTGACCTCGATCGCCTGCTCGATCGATTCTGCTGACAGCGGGAACAGGCCTTTCTGATAGGCATATCCCATCATCATCATGTTGGTGGCGATGCTGTCGCCAAGCAGCTGCTCGGCCGGCTTGGTGAAATCGAAGAACACCGAGTCCTTGTGCAGCGCCGTCTCCAGCAAGCCATTCAGCTTGCGGGTCTGGAAGTTGAAATCGCGGTTGAGGACGAAGTCGGCGGTCGGAATGACGTGGCTGTTGATGATGCCGCGGGTCCGGCTGGTGTCGCAAAGCGAGATCGTGTCCTTGGCGACTGCGACCACCTCGTCGGCGGCGAGCACGAGATCTGCCGTACCAGTGACGATGCGCGAGCAGGTCACCTCGGCCGGATGATCGGACAGGCGGACGTGGCTGAGCACCGCCCCGCCCTTCTGCGCCAGGCCCGACATGTCGAGGATCATCGAGGCCTTGCCCTCGATATGAGCGGCCATGCCGAGCAGCGCACCGATCGTGAGGACACCGGTGCCGCCGACACCGCCGACGGCGATGTTATAGGGCTTGTCCACCGTCGGCCGAGACGCGGGCTCCGGCAGCTCGCCGATGTCACCGAGATCGGCCGGCGCACGATGGCGCGGCTTGCCGCCGTCGACGGTGACGAAGGACGGGCAGAAGCCCTTCACACAGGAATAGTCCTTGTTGCAGGACGACTGGTTGATGGCGCGCTTGCGGCCGAACTCGGTCTCCAGGGGCTCGACCGAGATGCAGTTCGACTGCACCGAGCAATCGCCGCAGCCTTCGCAGACCGCCGGGTTGATCATGACGCGGCGCGCCGGATCCTCCATCAGGCCGCGCTTGCGGCGGCGCCGCTTTTCGGCCGCGCAGGTCTGCACGAAGACGATCGCCGAGGTGCCCTTGTACTCGCGGCACATCTTCATGACGTTGTCGAGTTCGTCGCGGTGATACAGCTTCACGCCGGGCGCGATGGTGTCGGCAGGATAGGTGTCGGGCGCCTCCGAGACCAGGTAGATCTCGCGGATGCCTTCGGCGTGGAGCTGGAACGTGATCTGCTGCGGCGAGAGATCGCCGTCATGGCGCTGGCCACCCGTCATCGCGACGGCATCGTTGTAGAGGATCTTGTAGGTGATGTTGGTCTTGGAGGCGACCGCCTGCCGGATGGCGAGAAGGCCGGAGTGGAAGTAGGTGCCGTCGCCGAGATTGGCGAAGATGTGGTTCTCGTTGGTGAAGGGCGCGATGCCGACCCACGGCACGCCCTCGCCGCCCATATGCGTGAACGTCTCAGTCGAGCGATCCATCCACAGCGCCATGAAGTGACAGCCGATGCCGGCGAGCGCACGGCTGCCTTCGGGGACCTTGGTGGACGTGTTGTGGGGACAGCCGGAGCAGAAATACGGGACGCGAGAAACAGGCGCTGTCGCCTGCATCTGGCTCGCCTGGCGGCCGTTGAACCAGTCGGCCTTGGCGCGGAGCATCTCCGCGATTTCAGGGTTGAGATTGAGTCGGAGAAGCCGCTCGGTGAGCGAGGTCGCAAGCGAGGCGACGCTGAGTTCGGCGGCGAAGGTCAGGAAGCGCTTGTCGTGCTCGTCCATCTTGCCGACGATGCGGGGGCGGACATCGTCGCGCCAGTTGAACAGCTCCTGCTTGACCTGGTTCTCAACGATCTCGCGCCGTTCCTCGATGATGAAGATCTCTTCGAGCCCGACCGCGAACTGGCGTACGCCTTCCGGCTCCAGCGGCCAGGGCATGCCGATCTTGTAGAGGCGAAGCCCGATCTTGGCGGCGACCTCCTCGGTGATCCCGAGCTCGCGCAGCGCCTGGCGGACGTCCTCGTAGCTCTTGCCCGACGCCATGATGCCGAAGCGGGCGTTCGGCGAATCCATGGTGACGCGGTTGACCTTGTTGGCGCGCGCAAAGGCGATCGCGGCAAAGCCCTTGTAGTCCTGGAGGCGGCGGTCCTGCTCGAAGCGGTCGTCGGGCCAGCGCAGATTGAGGCCACCGGGCGGCAGCTCGAAATCGGGCGGGATGATGAACGGCTTCATCTCGTCGGTGAGGTCGATCTCGGCGGTGGTCTCCACCGTCTCCGTGATCACCTTCATGCCGACCCAGCAGCCCGAATAGCGCGACATCGCGATGCCGAGCAGGCCCATCTCGATCATCTCGTGGATGCTGGACGGATAGAGATAAGGCATCAGCGCCGACATGAAGGCGTGGTCTGACTGATGCGGAACGGTCGAGGATTTTGCACCGTGGTCGTCGCCGGCCAGACACAGCACGCCGCCGTTCTTGGCCGAGCCGGCGGCATTGCCGTGGCGGAACACGTCGCCGCAGCGATCGACGCCGGGGCCCTTGCCGTACCAGATGCCGACGACGCCATCATATTTGGCTCCGGGCGAGAGGTTGAGCTGCTGCGAGCCCCACACCGCGGTCGCCGCCAGATCCTCGTTCACGCCGGGCTGGAACTTGATGTTGTACTGCTCGAGATGTTTTCGCGCCGCAAAGAGCTGCTGGTCATAGCCGCCGAGCGGCGAGCCGCGGTAGCCTGAGATGAAGCCCGCAGTGTTGAGGCCGTTGGCGCGGTCGCGCCGGATCTGGGCCATCGGCAACCGGACCAGGGCCTGGATGCCCGTGGTGAAGACGTGTCCGGTTTCCTGGGTGTATTTCTGGTCGAGACTGATCGGACCCTGGTTGATACCCATTCTTGTCCTCTTCCGCCCCTTTTGAGCGTTTGGCCACTTAAGCCGTTGCCTGCCCGTTGTTTTTAGCTAGGGCGCGCCGACCAACTCCGCCACTCTATGTCGGATATTTAACGCTCCGCATCACAAATCTGGACCAAAGGAAGCGCCGGGTAATAATCGCAATTTCGTGGCTGCAAAGGCATCAAGCATTTTCAATTTGTGTCACCATACCCCCACCGACGCGAAACGACGTGAGGCTCCTATCCGGGCGATTGGTCGCAGGGGAAGCTTTCGATGCGAATGATTCTGGCTGTTGTCGCATTGTGCAGTGCAGTTGCGAGCGCGGCCCGCGCCGCCGAGCCATCGCCGGAGCTGATCGCCTATGGCAAGGCGCTGGTCGAGGCCGGCGACTGCGCGGGCTGCCACACCACCGATCCGGCAAAGCCATTCGCGGGCGGAAAGCGCATCGATACGCCCTTCGGCGCGATCTACGCGCCGAACCTGACGCCGGACCGCGACGCCGGGATCGGCGCCTGGACCGACGCCGATTTCACCCGCGCGGTGCGCACCGGCGTCGCGCCCGACGGCTCGAACTATTACCCGGCCTTCCCCTATCCCTATTTCACGAAGATGACGAAGGACGACACGCTGGCGATCCGGGCCTATCTCGGAACGCTGGCGCCCGTCGCAAGCCGCAACAAGCCGCCGGAGCTGCGCTGGCCGTTCGGCCATCGCGGCTTGATGCGGGTCTGGAACGCGATGTATTTCAAGCCCGCCCTGTTCGAGCCGGACCAGAGCCAGAGCGCGGCGTGGAACAGGGGCGGCTATCTCGTCACCGGGCTCGGCCATTGCGGCGCCTGCCACACGCCGAAGAACTATTTCGGCGCGGACAAAACTGCGCAGGCGCTGTCGGGCAACGAGGTCGGCGGCTGGTACGCACCAAGGCTCGATGGCGCCGCGCGCACCGGGCTGAAGTCGTGGAGCGTCGAGGACATCACGGAATATCTCCAGAGCGGCCGCAACGCCAAAAGCCATGCTGGCGGGCTGATGGCCGAGGTGGTCGTCGGCTCGACCTCGAAGATGAGCGATGCCGATGTGCGCGCCATCGCGGAATATCTGAAGAGCCTGCCGCAGTCGCGGCGCGAGACGATCGTGACGCCGCCCGACGAGGCCGAGATGAAGGCCGGTCAGGCCGTCTACGCAAAACTTTGCATCGCCTGCCATGAAGCCGACGGCTCCGGCGCGCCGCGCATCTATCCGCCGCTGCCCGGCAACGCGCTTCTGCAATCGGTCAATCCGTCCTCCAGCTTGCGCATCATCCTCGACGGCGCCCACACCGTGACGACGCCACGCGCGCCCAACAGCGGCGAGATGCCGGGCTATGCCAAGCAATTGTCCGACGAAGAGATCGCCGCAGTGACGAACTACATCCGCAATTCCTGGGGCAACGCCGCGCCGCTGGTGACCACGGCGCAGGTGGCGAAGGCGCGGAAGGGAAAGCCGTAGTTCTTGCTGCCTCCTCTCCGTCATTGCGAGCGCAGCGAAGCAATCCAGAGTCCCTCCGCGGAAAGATGCTGGATTGCTTCGCTGCGCTCGCAATGACGACGTAGATGGAACAGTGAACGAAAGAGCGCCTACCGCTCCTCGCCTTCCGTGAACACGAATTTCGGCATCTCCCATTTGTAGCGCACCGCGAGCAGGCGGAAGCTGACGCCGAGGACAAACGTCAAGATCGTCCAGAGCTCCGCATTGAGATTGAGGCCGAAGGCGGTGGCGTAGAACAGGCCGGTCGCCACCGAAACGGTCGCGTAGAGCTCGGAGCGGAACAGCAGCGGCACGTCGTTGCAGAGCACATCGCGCAGCACCCCGCCCGCGCAGCCGGTCACCATGCCGGAGACGATGACGATCGGCAGCGCGGCATTCGTCTGCCAGGCGATGTCGCAGCCGGCCATGGTGAAGACGACGAGACCGATGGCATCGAGCACGATGAAGGCCACCTTCAGCCGGTGCACGAGCCGCGCGATCAGGATGGTGAGGAAGGCCGCGCCGCCGGCCAGCGCGAGATAGATGGGATGAGCGACCCAGGCGAGCGGATAGTGCCCGAGGAAGAGATCGCGCAAGGTGCCGCCGCCGAGCGCGGTGATACAGCCGAGGAAGCAGACGCCGAGCCAGTCCATGCTCCGGCGGCCGGCGGCGAGCGCGGCGGTCATGCCTTGCGCTGCGACCGCGACCAGCGACAACAGATGCAGCACGCTATCGCTCGGCGGCAAGCTCCACATCGCCTTGTTCCCTTCCCCATCCATGGAACCGACGCGCACGGTTCCAAAATGAACAGGTTCCCGATTCCTCGCGCAAGGGCAACATGCGACGAAAGCACTAAGGAGGGCGGAACAGAATCTCGCATCTAGGGGTTGTCCAGCCGCAATAATCGAGGAGACAAAATCGATGGCTGACGACCGTTTTCCCAACGATCCGTATCGCCCGAATCTCGCCGATGATGAGTATGTCCGTGCGGCGCGACGGGATGCCGAGCTTCAGGTCGATCCCGAGCTTGGCGAAGGCCCCGCCTCCAGCGGCAAGGTAGCCTTGTTCGCAGTGGCGATCGCCTTGGTACTGGGTGCCGTGTTCTACGGACTGAACAACACGAGCACCGGCAACCAGGCCAGCAACACGCCGGCAACGCAGACCGCCCAGCAGGCTCCGCCTGCGAATCCGGCCGCGCCTCCCGGCATGCGCGATGTGACGCCGCGCAACAACACGGGACCCGGCGTGACCACGGGTGCTGCCCCGAGCAAGCCGGCGGCGCCTGATCCGGCCGCCCCGTCCGAGGGCGCGAAGTAACGACAACAGCTGTCGTCGCCCGGCTTGACCGGGCGACCCAGTATTCCACCAGCGGCGGAGATTGAATCGAGAGGCCGCGGCGTACTGGATGCCCCGCTTGCGCGGGGCATGACACCGAGAGGATGAAAAAGCGGCGGGACCTCACATCCCGCCGCTTTTCGTTTAGCTGAACATCTTGTTGAGTTCGCCGCCGGAATAGCCGGTGCCGAGCTCCGTAAAGGTCCCCTTCTCCGCCATCTCCTTCGCGGCGCGCATGAAGCCGCCCCAGGCAGCGCGGGCGAGCGAGCCGCCGACGCTGATGCGGCGCACGCCGAGGTCGGCGGCCTCCTGCAAGGACAGGCCGGACGCGCCGATCAGCAGGTTGAACGGCTTTGGTGCGACAGCCTTCACCACGGCG
Source organism: Bradyrhizobium sp. P3_C3 (assembly GCF_056402655.1). Lineage (NCBI taxonomy): Bacteria > Pseudomonadati > Pseudomonadota > Alphaproteobacteria > Hyphomicrobiales > Nitrobacteraceae > Bradyrhizobium > Bradyrhizobium sp. P3_C3. The sequence continues at coordinate 84,896 of NZ_JBFUGY010000001.1, forward strand.
GCGATGTCCTCGCGCGTCTTCAGGCCCGGCGCGTAGAGGCAATCGGCGCCTGCGTCCGCATAGGCCGTGAGCCGGTCGATGACGAGCTTGAGGTCGGTCACGCCCCACAAATACGCCTCGCAGCGGCCGACCAGCAGCGTGCCGCTGTCGCCGATCGCCTTGCGCGAGGCCTTGATGCGCTCGACCGCCAGCGCGCGCTCGTAGAGCGGCTTGTCCTTGTCGCCGGTGGAATCCTCGATCGATAGGCCGGCGACGCCGGTGCGCACACCGCGCTCGACGTTGTCCGCCACCTTGTCCGGCTCGACGGCAAAGCCGCCCTCGAAATCCGCATTCACGGGGATGTCGACGGCCGAGCACAATGCTGCCAGATGCTGACAGACGTCATCGACCGTGACGTGGTTGTCGGCCTTGCCGATGGTCCAGGCAAAGCCCGCGCTCGATGAGGCCAGTGCCTTGAAACCGAGATGCTGCAACGCCTTGGCGCTGCCGACGTCGACCGGATTGGGCAGGATGAAGCAGCCGCTCTCGTGCATCGTCTTGAACGTCGTGCGCTTGTCAGCGGTTGTCACATGCATGTTTCTCTCCCTTGTTGGCCGCGCAGACATAAGCGCGCGCACTGGGCAGCGCCAGTGCGCGCCCGCAAATGCTAGTGCGCGTCGTGCACGGCGCGGCTGTCCTTCGGCGCCTGCTCGCGATCATTCATGCCGTAGTCGCGGATGACGCTGGCGATGCGCAGGTGATAATCAGCAAAGATCTTCGCCCTGCCCTTCGCCTGCGTGCGCCGGTGCTCCATCGTATTGCGCCAGGCCTGGACTGCTGCCTCGTCCCGCCAGAACGACACCGACAGGATCTTGCCCTTCTCGGTCAGGCTTTCAAAGCGCTCGACCGAGATGAAGCCATCGATGGTTTGCAGGATCGGCTTCAGGTCGGCCGCGAGGTCGAAGTAGTCCTGGCGATGTTCCGGCTTGGGCCAGACTTCGAAAATCACGGCAATCATGGGCGTCTCCTTTGCGTTGGCGGTCTACAATACCACCTTGCGCAGGAAGGTGCGCTCTTCCGCGAGGATGAATTTGTTCTCCTCGGCGAAATGGAAGTTGGCCATGCCGTCTGCGTCCTGCCGCAGCCGGGCGCGATAGGCCTCATAGGCGGCCAGACTCTCGAAGGTAATCAGCGCAAACGCGATGTTGTTGGTGCCCTCATGCGGCATGAAATAGCCGATCAGGTCGCCGCCGCATTTCGGGATGATGGTGAGCCAGTGCTTTGAGTACTCCTCGAACTGCGCGCGCTTAAAGGGATCGAGCTGGTAGCGGATGAAGACGGTGACGGACATGGTGGGCTCCCTGATTTTTCATTGCGGCAAGCGCAAGCAACACCGTCGCCGCTGAAGCAACTGGATTGCTTCGCTTCGCTGGCAATGACGTGTTCGCAAAGACAGACTACGTCCTTGCTCCACTTCAATGCTTCGGCTACCATCGAAGCATGAAATCAGGTCCTGACATCGCCATGATTGCCTCGCTGGTCGGCGACCCCGCCCGCGCCAACATGCTCACCGCGCTGATGAACGGCCGCGCGCTCACTGCGAGCGAGCTCGCGCAGGAGGCAGGCATCACGCCGCAGACCGCGAGCTCGCATCTGGCCAAGCTCGAGGCCGGCGGGCTGATCGAGCCGGAGAAGCAGGGCCGCCACCGCTACTACCGCCTCACCGACGACGACGTCGCCGGCGTGCTCGAAGGCCTTGCGGGACTTGCCGCGCGGACCGGCCACATGCGCGTGCGCACGGGGCCGAAGGATCCGGCGCTGCGGCGCGCTCGGATCTGCTACGACCACCTCGCCGGCGATCTCGGCGTGCAGATGCTCGACAGTCTACGCACGCGAAACCTGGTCAGGCAGAAGAAGCAGGACATCGAGCTGACGGCCGAGGGCGAGCGCTTCCTCGCAAAGCATTTGCAGATCTCGCCCGACATGCTCACCCATCCGCGCCGTCCGGTGTGCAAGGCCTGCCTGGACTGGAGCGAGCGGCGCCATCATCTCGCCGGCACGCTGGGCGCCGCCATGATGCAGCGGTTCGCCGAGCTGAAATGGGCCGCGCGCGACGCCACGCCCGGCAGCCGCGTGGTGAACTTCACCCGCACCGGCGAGAAGCAGTTTGCGACGCTGTTCGGGACCGGGAAGGATTGATCACGCCAGGTGCGTGAGATCGCACGTTTGCGTGTGAACCACGGCTTCCGTCATGGCCGGGCTTGACCGGGCCATCCATCGCTTTAAGCGCAGTGTCGTTCCAGGGCGATGCAAAGCATCGAACCTGGAACTTCCAGATTCCGGGTTCGCATCTTCGACGCGCCCCGGAATGACGGCTCCAATTACGAGATCTTCATGAACCGCATCCTCCCGGCCGCGCTTGCCGCAGCCCTCCTCGCTTCCCCGTTCACGTCCGCCCACGCCGCCGACACTACCCCGCGCGAGCCCTACGGCATCGCGCTCGAAGGCTTTGCCTATCCGTATCCCGTGCATCTGCTGCCTGTCATCAATGACGGCGAGCAGCTCAGCATGGCCTATATGGACGTTGCGCCCGAGCGGCCGAACGGCCGCACCGTCGTGCTGCTGCACGGGCGCAATTTTCCGTCGAGCTACTGGGCGCCCGTCATCAAGATGCTGAGCGAGGCAGGCTTCCGCGTCGTGGTGCCGGACCAGATCGGCTTCGGCAAATCTTCGAAGCCGACCGGCGAATTGCACTTCGACACGCTGGCGCGCAACACCATTGCGCTGCTCGATCATCTCAAGATCGACAAAGCCGAGGTCGTCGCGCATTCGCTCGGCGGCATGCTGGGCGTGCGCATCGCCCGCGCCTATCCGGACCGCGTCGCCCATCTCGTGCTGACCGCACCGATCGGGCTGGAAGACTACCGTCTCTATGTGCCGCCAACGCCGACCGAGAAGATCATCGAGAGCGAGGACAAGCTCACACCCGACGGCTATCGCAAGCAGCTCCAGACCAATTACGCGATCAAGCTGCCGCCCGACGCGATCACGCCGTTCGTCGACGCCCGCTACAACATCAAGGGCAGCCCGGACTATCCGCGCTGGCTGCGCGCCTACGTCAGCTCCGGCCAGATGATCTATCGCGAGCCGGTCGCGCACGAGGTCGCGTTGATCACCGAGCCGACGCTGTTCATCATGGGCGCCGACGATCACAACGCGCCGGGCCGACCGAACGCGCCGGAGGCATTGCGCGCGAAAATGGGCCAGAACGCCGAGCTCGCGAAAGCGCTTGCGGCCAAGATGCCGAACGCACGGGCCGAGGTGATCCCGGACACTGGCCACCTCGTCTTCCTGGAGGCGCCGGAGAAGTACAAGGAATTGGTGCTGGGCTTTCTTGGCCGCTAGAGCGCTTTCGAGCGAAGTGGATAGCGGTTCGCGTCAAGAAAACGCATCAGCATTAAGAACCTGGAGCCCCGTTCCGATTCCATCGGGACGGCGCTCCAGCGCAATTGCTGTCGCCAGAAGCCGTATGCGGAGAATGTTCATGCCGCATTCAGGTCATGATTGGCAGGTTTGGATCGCGACGTGTCGGCACGTCCCCAAATTTAACGTGTCGAATCGTGTCTTTTGATTCATTGTGCGCCGCAAGCGCTCCAAAAACCTGCCCAAGGACAAGAGGAAGATCTCATGAAATACCTGTTTGCCGCCGTCATGCTCGCCAGCGCGGTCGTCGGTTTCAGCGAAGCGGCCAGCGCCGCCGGCGGCTGCGGCCCCGGCTGGTACCGCGGCGCCTATGGCGGCTGCCGCCCGATGCGCGGTGCGGTCGTTGTGCGGCCCGGCCCGGTGGTGGTTGCCCCGCCGGTCGTCGTCGTGCCCCGCGCCCGCGTCTGCCCGTACGGCTTCCGTTGGTGGGGTGGCCGCTGCCGCCCGATCTGATCTCGTCTTTTCGCGTTACGAAGTGGCCGCGCGGCGAAAGCCTGCGCGGCCATTTTCGTTTTGAACGCCTGGCGTCGCATCCGCCGGCTCCGAATCAAAACGGGGACCGCAATCGCGATCCCCGTTCAAGGCCTGGCGTGTGCCGAGCTTACCAGTGATGGCGGTGCCAGCGCCGGCGATGCCAACCCCAGTGGCGGCGGCGCCAGCCCCAATGGCGGTGGTGACCATGCCAATGCACCTGCTCGGGCTTGAGCTGCGCGGTCTCCTCACTGGTGGTGACGGCGGGACGAGCGTCGGGATTGCCTTGCGGCGCGCGCGCGGGATCGCCGAGCGGCTGCGGCGCCAACGGCGCAGCTTGTGCGCTCGCGGTCAACGTCGCGGCTCCAGCCGCGACGCCGAATGCAAGTTTCAAAAAGTTCCGACGCTCCATGACATGTCCTCTAGGCTATCGAGCAAGTGATGCAGAGGGAGTGTCGCGGTCACGACATGAACGAAAGCTGAATCGCATCTTCAGGTTCATGACATGGGTGTCAGGGACAAGCGGGCTACGGCTACGCTCCAAACTCCTGCGCGAGCACCAGCGTCTCGCGCGTGCGCTTCACGTCGGGCCAGCCGCGATTGAAATCGGCGACGAGCAGCTTCAACGCATCGCCCCTCAGCATCGCAGCCAGCTTGGCCTCGTCATCGAACTGATACATGGCCTGATGCAGCGAGGGATCGTCCAGGCTCCAGAACCGCCAGGCCTTAGCTACGCCGAACGCCTTCACCGCGTCGGGCACATGCGCGGTCTCGTACCATGTGTCGAAGGCGGCGCGCTTGCTGGCGTCGGTGACGGTCGCGCGAACGACGAAGTAGGCAGCAGGCATGTGTTTCCTCCTGTTGTTTGGCCGCAGCATAGACGGTTATAGTCGCGGCAACAAAAAGCCCGCGCGACGGAACATTCGGATCGCGCCGATGGGGGAAGGAATGGCCATGCGCAGGATCATCACGGGCCTCGTTGCGATCACCTGCCTGTGGCCCACGGCCTCGCTCGCCGAAATCGTCCGCTTCGACATCCTCGCGCGCGAGCCCGCCTTTGCCGGGCGCAGCTTTGGCGATGTCGGCACCTATGAGCGCATCACCGCGCGCGCGACCTTCGCGCTCAACCCGTCCGACGATCGCAACGCCGTCATCACTGACCTCGCGCTCGCGCCGCGTAGCTCCGACGGCAAGGTGGCAGCCACCGCCGACGTCGTCATCCTGCGGCCCACCGATCCCACTCACGGCAACGGCACGCTGCTGCTCGAGGTGCCCAATCGCGGCCGCAAGCTGGCGCCGCAATTGTTCGACGATTCCGCGCAGCCCGGCGCCAACAATGCCGACAAGGCCGAGGACGCCGGCATCGGCTTCCTGCATCGCCAGGGCTTTACGATGGTCTGGGTCGGCTGGCAGGGCGACATCCCCTCCAAGCCCGGCCAGATGGCGATGACGGCGCCGGTGCTGAAGACCGTCACCGGGCCTGCGCGCGAAGAGGTGGTCTTCGACAACACGACCAATCCCGCGCGTGCGACGCTGACCTGGCCGGCGACCGACGCCGCCGACCTCAAGGTCTCCGTGCGCGCCGCCTGGGCCGATGCGCGGCAGGCGCCTTCCGGCCTCCTCGCAAAGCTCGTCGATCCCGTGACGGTGGAGATCACCCGGCCCGATGGTTTTGATGCCGGCGCGCTCTACGAGATCACCTACACCGCGCGCGATCCTGTGCCGCTCGGCATGGGCTATGCCGCCGTGCGCGACGTCGTCAGCTTCCTCCGCCACGACGAGACGCAGGCGAACCCACTGCTGAACGGCCTGCATCCCTCCGTCAGCCGCGCCATCGGCTTCGGCGTGTCGCAATCCGGCCGCTTCCTGCGCGACTTCCTCTATCTCGGCTTCAACGAGGACCTCCAGGGCCGCACGGTGTTCGACGGCCTGATGCCGCATGTCGCGGGCACGCGGCGGATGGCGACGAACGTCCGCTTCGGCCAGCCCGGCCGCAACCCGCGCCATCCGCAGGATCCGGCGTGGCAGGCTGATCTCTTCCCCTTCACCTATGCGAGCCTGAGCGATCCCTATTCCGGCAAGACCGACGGCCTGCTGCGCCGCTGTTCGCTCTCGGCGACGTGCCCGAAGGTGATGCAGACCGACAGCGAGCACGAATGGTGGGCCTCGCACGCATCGCTGCTCGTCACCGGCCTCGCCGGCAACCACCTCGACCTCCCCGACAACGTCCGCGCCTACATGATCGCAGGCACGCCACATTTCGCGGAAGCCGCCGACGTGATGCGCAAGGGCGTGCCGGCGATGTCGCTGCCGCAAAACCCTATGCATGCGGGCGGGCCTATGCGCGCCCTCCTCACAGACCTCAACGCCTGGATCAGCGACGGCATCAAACCGCCCGCAAGTCGCGTCCCCATGCGCGCTCACGGCACACTTGTATCAGCACAGGGCGCGGTGCCGATGGATATCCCCGGCCTGCCCTATGCCGGCATCCATACGCTGGCCGCCTTCTCCGACCAGAGCGTGCTGCCGCCCAAGGAGATCGGCCGCTATCCCGTGTTCGTGCCGAAGGCGGACAATGACGGCATGGCCATCGCAGGTATCCGCCAGCTTGCGCTCGCGGTGCCGCGCGCGACCTACACCGCATGGAATCCGCGCGCGCAGGGCTTTGGGCCGACGGCGCTCTATCCGCTGCAAGGCGCGGTCGTGCCGTTCGCACCGACGGAAGCCGCGCGGAAGGAAGTGCACGATCCCAGGCTGTCGATCGCGGAACGATATGCGGATGACGGGGCGTATGTGGCCGCGGTGCGGCGCGAGGCGGCGCGGCAGGTGGCGGAGCGGATTCTGTTGCCGGAGGATGCGGAGCGCGCGGTTGAGGCCGCGAAGCAAGGCAAGCTGGCGAAGCTTGGGCAGTGAGCGAAGCCCAGTGGCCCCGTAGGGTGGCCAAAGCGGAGCATGCCCACCACTTCTATCGTCGGCCAAAAGATGGTGGGCACGGCGCAAGCGCGCCTTTGCCCACCCTACGGTCGCTGCCCGCGGAGAAAAAAAGTCTCACGCTGTCGGAACGCCCGCCCCTCATCCGTCCTATGCCCAGACAGCACGGAGACACCGCATGGCCAACCTCACCCTCACCACCTTCGACTGGGTTCCCGAGATGCCGCGCGGTTTCGTGCGCGACCTTCGCGTGCGCTGGGCGCTCGAAGAGGCCGCATTGCCCTATCGCGTCGCGAGCGAGCCGTTCGGCCCGCGGGACGCTACGCATTTCGCGCACCAGCCGTTCGGCCAGGTGCCGTGGCTGACCGACGGCAACCTCTCGATCTTCGAGAGCGGCGCAATCCTGCTGCATCTGGGTGAACTAAGTGCGAAGCTGATGCCTACCGATCCGTGCGGCCGCAGCGATACGGTCGAATGGGTGTTCGCGGCGCTCAATTCGGTGGAGATGCCGGCCCTCCCCTGGACGATGTTCAAATTCACCGGCAGTGACGATGGCTCACGTGCCGTGAAGTTCGTCGACGACTTCCTCAAGCTCCGCCTCAAGCACATGGAGACGGTGCTGGCCGGCCGCGAATGGCTAGCAGGCTCCTTCTCCGTCGCCGACATCCTGATGTCGGACGTGCTGCGCGTCGTCGATAAGTTCGACGGCCTGTCGGAACACCCGGCTTGCCGCGCCTACGTTGCGCGCGCCACAGGCCGTCCAGCGTTCGCAAAAGCCCACGCCGACCAGATGGCGCATTTCGCTGCGGCGGATGTCAAACGCAGGGCGGATTAGCGCAGGCGTAATCCGCTAGCGCATGTTTCAACAAAGATGGTGGGCTACGCCGCGCGAACTGCGCTTCGCGCAGTCGCGGGGCTAACCCACCCTACGAATTTCGCCTCACACCAACTTCAGCGGCGTGTCCTCAACCACGCGAAGATCGATCCTGCCGATCAGTTGCGCGCGAAGCGCCTCGGCAGCACCGATGGCGCTCTCGGTTTGCTGCAACGTGCTGATGTTCGAACCGAGCGACACGATGCCGCCCAGCACCAGGGCGATCGATCCGAGCGCCGCGGTCAGACCTGTCCCGAACAACCCAAGGATCGTGATCAACAACAGCGCGCCGCCGCCGCCAATCGCGATCTTGGATGCCAGAATGTACTTCCGGCATCGCTCGGCGATCTCGGCCAACGCCTCGATCCGGTCTTCGATGTCGGAAATCTCGTCGGTCAGATCGTCTTCGGTCATTTGGATCGAGATGCCAAATCAGAAGAAACCAGTCGTCCGCACGAGCGCAGCGACATGCGGGACTAAGGCAAGACCCGGATTTCGCTACGCTCCATCCGGGCTACGAGGCCTCACAACGGCAAATTGTCGTGCTTCTTCGCCGGCGTTTCCACCTTCTTGTCCTTCAGCATTGCCAGCGCACGGGTGATCCGCTTGCGCGTCGAGTGCGGCATGATGACGTCGTCGATGTAGCCGCGCTCGGCCGCGATGAAGGGGGACAGGAAGCGGTCTTCGTATTCCTTGGTGCGCGCGGCGATCTTGTCGGGGTCGCCGATGTCACTGCGGAAGATGATCTCGACCGCGCCCTTGGCGCCCATCACCGCGATCTGGGCGGTCGGCCAGGCGTAGTTCATGTCGGCGCCGATCTCCTTGGAAGCCATGACGTCGAAGGCGCCGCCGTAGGCCTTGCGGGTGATGATGGTGACCAGCGGCACGGTGCACTGCGAATAGGCGAACAGCAGTTTTGCGCCGTGCTTGATCAGGCCGCCATATTCCTGCGCGGTGCCCGGCAGGAAGCCCGGCACGTCGACGAAGGTGACGATCGGGATGTTGAAGGCATCGCAGAAACGGACGAAGCGCGCGGCCTTGCGCGAGGCGTCGGAGTCGAGCACGCCGGCCAGCACCATCGGCTGGTTGGCGACGAAGCCGACGGTGCGGCCCGCGATGCGGCCAAAGCCCGTGACGATGTTCTTGGCGAAGGCATCCGCGATCTCGAAGAAATCGCCCTCGTCCACGACCTTCAGGATCAGCTCCTTCATGTCGTAGGGCTTGTTCGGATTGTCGGGGATCAGCGTGTCCAAGGACATGTCGACCCGGCCGATGTCGTCAAAGCTCGGCCATTCCGGCACACCGTCGGTGTTGTTGGACGGCAGGAAGTCGATCAGGCGACGCATCTGCAAGAGCGTCTCGACGTCGTTCTCGAAGGCGCCGTCGGCGATCGAGGAGCGCGTGGCGTGCACCGAGGCGCCGCCGAGCTCTTCGGCCGTGACGACCTCGTTGGTGACGGTCTTCACCACGTCGGGGCCGGTGACGAACATGTAGCTCGTGTTCTTCACCATGAAGATGAAGTCGGTCATCGCCGGCGAATAGACGTCGCCGCCGGCGCAGGGGCCCATGATGACGGAGATCTGCGGTATCACGCCCGAGGCGAGCACGTTGCGGCGGAACACATAGGAATAGCCGGCGAGCGCCGCAACACCTTCCTGGATGCGGGCGCCGCCCGCGTCATAGAGGCCGATGATGGGCGCCCTCGCCTTCATCGCCATGTCCTGCAACTTGGTGATCTTCAGCGCGTGGGTCTCCGACAGCGAGCCGCCGAACACCGTAAAGTCCTTGGCGAACACAAACGTCTTGCGGCCGTTGACGGTGCCCCAACCGGTGACGACGCCGTCGCCGGGGATCTTGTTCTTCTCCATGCCGAACTCGGTGGAGCGGTGCTCGACGAACATGTCGAACTCCTCGAACGATCCCTTGTCGAGCAGGAGCTCGATGCGCTCGCGCGCGGTCAGCTTGCCGCGGGCGTGCTGCGCCTCGATGCGCTTCTCCCCGCCGCCGAGCTTTGCGCCGGCGCGACGATCTTCAAGGGCGTCCAGGATATTCTTCATTTGCTCCCGCCAGTTCTTAGCCTAAATGCGATTGCCGGGGGTTCTAACACGGCATTTTGCGGGCCGGGAAGACGCTTTCGGCGCCGCAGGGCTGCCTTGCCGCAGCGGGAAAGCGCAAGGAATTACAGAGTTTTGCCTGGGAGACGACGATGAATGAAGCAACGGCCGAGACCGGCGCGGCGACCGGCGGCGTCAAGATCCTGCTGCGGCTGGAAGGCCTGACCCTGTTCACGGGCATGGTGATGCTCTACGCCTCCTGGGGCGGCTCGTGGCTGGTGTTCGCCCTGCTCTTCTTCGTCCCCGATCTGAGCTTCCTGGCGTACCTGGCCGACGCCAGATTCGGGGCGCTGGTCTACAATGCCGCCCACAGCTACATGGCGCCGGTGACGCTGCTGACGCTGGGCTTCGGCTTCGCCTCGCCGCTCACGCTGTCCATCGCCTTGATCTGGCTCGCCCATATCGGCATCGATCGGGCGCTCGGCTATGGGCTGAAATATTCGGCCGGGTTCGGCTTCACCCATCTCGGGCGGATCGGCCGCCAGAAAGACGCCTGAGGGGATTGCCGCCTTTTTGTCGGCCCCCACCGGTTGACCGGGCCGGCCGATTCAGGCTTGCTCCCCTTTACGATCAGGCGCCGAATGTTGCGTGAGCCCAGTCGGTACGGCGGCGGTCACCACGTCTGGCTGCAAGCATCCCTCATGTCCGCCACGGTCGTCCCTCTGCCGCCGAACTCATCGTCCGAAACCACCGACTTCCTGCGGCGGATGGCCAGCATGGTGTCGGGGCGCAACGGCGATATGCTGCTGCGCGCGGCCGCGCTGATCGAATCGCTCAAGCAACGGGCGATGTCGGCCGAACGGCTGTTTCACGAGCAACAGGAAGAGAACAAGCGCCTTGTAGACCTGCGCGAGGCGACCGCGCTCGGCTCAAGCGCCATGGTCAGCCAGATCGCGGCGCTGGGGACCCAGCTCGCCGAGGTGACCGCGGCCGCGGCGGCCGAGCGCGCCGCGTTCGACGCCGAACGCGGCAAGCTGCTCGGCCTGATGCAGGATGCGGAAAGCCATATCGGCAAGCTCACCACCGAGCTCGACGGCTTGCGCGCCTCCGTCGACAGCTTCAACGAGACCGCGGTCTCGGTGCCGCTCGAGGTGCTGCGTCTGGCACGGACGCAGTTCGATGTCCTCTCCGCGGGTTTTGCCCGCAAGGGCGACGTGATCTCGGAAGCGATGAGCGAGATCGGCGGCTTTGCGATCGACCAGGCGCTGATGGCGAAGAAGGCGGATAAGGCCTGAGGTCGTCGCGCATCAAATTGACAGTGCGCAGACCGGTTGTTCTACTCCATGAAAATCATGGGGGAGGATCACGATGCCGACGGCATTCCGCGTCGCTATGGCGCTCTGCATTTCAACACTGCTCGCCGGCATTGGCGCCAACGCGCAATCCCTGCCGAAGGAAGTCGCCACCCGCGCCGAGATCTACCCGATCCCCTCGCTCACCCTCTCCGACCAGCAATTCCTCAGCGGCGATGCGGCGGCCGGCAAGCCGGTGACGGTCGCTGGCGAATTCCGCGTCGCCCAGGGCACCGGCAAGCTTCCCGTCGTGGTGCTGATGCACGGCTCGAGCGGCGTCGGCGCCACGACCGAGGCCTGGGTGCACGCTTTCAACGCCATGGGCATCTCGACCTTCGTGATCGACGGTTTTACCGGCCGCGGGCTGACGGTGGTGGGGCCGAACCAGGCCCTGCTCGGCCGGCTCAACCTGATCGTCGACATCTACCGCTCACTGGAGATTCTTGCGAAGCATCCCCGCGTCGATCCTGACCGCATCGTGCTGATGGGCTTCTCGCGCGGCGGACAGGCGACGCTCTATGCGAGCCTCGATCGCTTCAACAAGCTCTGGAACAAGTCCGGCGTGCAGTTCGCGGCTTACATTCCCTTCTATCCGGATTGCTCGACGACGTATCAAAGCGACGGCGACGTCGCCGCACGCCCGATCCGCATCTTCCATGGCACGCCCGACGACTACAATCCCGTGACGAGCTGCAAGGCGTTCGTCGGACGGCTCAAGACGGCCGGGCGCGATGTGGTGCTGACCGAATACCCCGACAGCGCGCACGGCTTCGACAGCGGCCTGCTCGGCGTCAGCGCCGTTGCGGTGTCGGCCAACGCGCAGACCGTGCGCAACTGCCGTATCAAGGAAAGCGACGGCGGCGTGCTGATGAACGGCGATACCAACGCGCCGTTCACCTACAAGGATTCCTGCGTCGAGCTCAACCCACATGTCGGCGGCAACCCCACGACCGCCGCCGAGTCGCGCAAGGCGGTGGAGGAATTTTTGCAAGCGCTGTTCAAGTTGGGGTGAGAAGCAGGCGGGCCTTCATGGTTCGAGACGCCCGCTTTCGCGGGCTCCTCACCATGAGGGTCTGATATCTCGCCACGATACAGGTCCTCATCCTGAGAGCCTGACTCAAAAAGGGTACGCGTCTTCAGGATCTAGCCAGGCGGCGAGTTAGGAGCCTCAGGTGGGCGGCGAGCAGCCAGGCAAGTTCAGTGGCGGCAGAACCTTCGAAGTCTTTGGCGAGGCGCCGACATCGGCCGAACCATGCAAAGGTACGCTCGACGACCCAACGCCTGGGAAGGAGCTGGAAGCCTTTGACCCCGAGCGGTCGCTCGACGATCTCGATCGTCCACGGCCCGCAGTCTGAGAGTGCGTTGACGAGCTGTTTGCCGCGATAAATCCGATCGGCAAAGACATGTTCAAGTCTCGGGAAGCGGCCTCGCAAGCCCTCCAACAGGGGAACGGCCCCATGGACATCCTGAATGTTGGCGGGATGAACATACGCAGCCAGCAAGAGACCGTTGGTGTCGGTCACGATATGGCGCTTGCGTCCATAGAGGCGTTTGCCGGCGTCGAATCCGCGTGGCCCGCCGGCCTCTGTCGTTGAGGCGGTCTGGCTATCGATGACGGCAGCTGTCGGTTTGGGCTTTCGTCCCAATTTCCGGCGCGCCTTCCGAACCATAGCTTCGACGATCTCCTGCCATCTACCCGTGTCGCGCCAGGCGTAAAAATAGCCCTGCACCGTCGAGTATGGCGGGAACTCCTTCGGCAAGGCGCGCCATTGGCAGCCGCTCGACAGAATATAGAAGATCGCCTGCACGATCTCGCGCAGATTGACCTCCCGCGGCCGGCCCAATCGCCGTCGCGGCGGCATCTTCCGGGCGATCAACGCCCACTCTGCATCGGTCAGATCACTTGTGTAACGCAGTCCACTGCGCTGATACTGGATACGAGCGGCTTTGGTCCACGGCATGGTGTCCTCCCTCGAATCTTTGCAAATCCGAAGGAATCACAAGCCCGCCAAAACCGCTCACCTTTTTCGGTCAGGCTCTGAGGAGCCCGCGCAGCGGGCGTCTCGAAGGATGGCCGCAACAAAAACCGCTACGGCTCGCCCGGCTTGAACGGCTCCTGCTTGTCCGGCGGCACCGTCTCTTCGGCCATCGCCAGCAGCATCGCGACCATCACGTAATTGCCGGCAACCGCGGTGAGATCGACGATCTGCTGATCGCTAAACACCTTCTTCGCCCGCGTGTAGGTCTCGTCGGAAACTTTCTTGGTCGTGGTGATCTCGGTGACGAAGTCGTAGACCACGGCCTCGTCATCGGCCATTTTCGACGGCCGCTTGTTGGCCTTCAGCTCCGCGATGATATCCGCCGACAGGCCCGCCTTGGCCGCCAGCGGCGCGTGCGCGAACCATTCCACCTGCGAGCGCCACTGCCGCCCGATGATCAGGATCGCGAACTCATTCAGCTTGGTCGGGACCGAGGTTTCCCAGCGCAGATAGTAGAACAGGTCGAACAGTCGCTGGCCGAGCACCGGGCTGCGGATCATCGGATTGTAGGGCCCGCCGATGCCGACGCTCGACACCTTCATGATCTGCTCGCCGAGCGGCTTCTGCTTGGCGTCGAGCTGGTCCATGGTGAGCTGCGGAAAGCGCGGCTCCTTGCTGGTGGCGGGTGCGGCAAACATCGTCGCGGCAAGCCATCCGCCGGCGGCGGCCAACGTGAGCGACGACAGCCAGAGTGGCGTTGAATTCATTTTATCCTCCCGACCTTTTCTTTTGTTTGGTCGGAAGGATGCTAGCAGGTTCGTACGCGCCAGCTAGATCGCGCCGATCTCGGCAAGGCAGGCTTGCGTCAACGGCATACGCTCGCCGACGAGACGCGGCTCCTTGCAATCCATGTTGAGCGCGAACACGGTGTGCGCCTCACCCTTCTCGGTCCAGCCGACCATCCAGCCGAGCGACGGCTCGCCGCGCTCGGCGCCGAGCAAGCCGGATTTGGCGCGGATGACGCTGTCGCCGACCTTGGTCACCGGCAGGATATCGGCGACGAGATCCTGGCTGCGCTTGCTGATCGGCAGCGCGCGGCGGCGCAGCCGGTCGACGAAATCGATCTGCTCGACCGGGTCGATGCGCAAATTCCCGGTGAGCCAGAACTGGTCGATGCCGCCGCCGATATCGCGATTGCCGTAGTCGAACATGTCGACATACTTTTGCATCCGCTCTTGCCCGATCCGGCGCGCGATCTCCTGATAGACCGGCACGGCGCTGACCGCGATAGCGCTGCGCATCGTGTGGTCCTTGTTCCAGGCCTCGATCGGCCGCTTCACGCCGTCCCAGGGGAACACGTCCTTGTCGGGATCGGTGACGACGCCGGTCTCGAGCGCAATCAGCGAGTTCGGAATCTTGAAGGTCGAGGCCGGCAGCGTCGCTTCGCCCGAACGGTCCTTGTCGCTCGCGACGATCAGATAGTCCTCGACCTTGTAGCCGACGAAGGTGCCTGCCGTGCCAAGATCGGTGAAGCGCTTTGCGAGGCTGTCGCGAATCTCGTTGCGCGGCGGCGCGACGTGGCTGAACGCGCGCTGCGGCATGGTGGCAGCTGCGGCGAGAAGGCCGAGGGTGGAACGGCGGGTGAGCACGAGCAGTATCCGTTGAGCAATGAAGATGGCCGCGACCATGCAGCCGCTATCGTGGTGAAACGATGACAGGTTATTTCTTGAGCATGATCTTGTCGGAAAACCGCTGCACACTTTTCCGGATCATGCTCTACCGCCCCCGGCCCGACAGCCGCAGCACGAACACCAGCACTTCGGCGACGGCCTTGTAGAGATCTGGCGGAATCTCCTCGCCGAGCTCGACCTTGGACAGCGCGCCGGCCAAGATCTCGTTCTCCTCGATCGGGATGTCGTTGGCCTTGGCGATCTCGACGATCTTTTCGCCGATCGTGCCCTTGCCCTTGGCAACGACGACGGGCGCGTTGCTGCCCTTCTCGTAGTGCAGCGCAATTGCGAGCTTGGATGGATCGCTCATGTGGCGCGATCCAGGAAGTGGCCGGCGCGGGCCGGCGCCGGCTGCGGCGGCGCGCCGTCGCGCACCAGGATGTCACCGGGCTTGAGCTCGGCTCTCGTCAGGGCTTGATTCAGCTCGCCGATGCCGGCGCGGAGCTGCTGCGCGGTCGCGGGCCGCTCCGCCCACATCCGCACAAAAGTCTTGTCGCCGTTGAGCGTGATCAGCGCATGCACGGGGCCGGCCGGCTCGACATTGAGCGTGAAGCGCGCGCGCCAGGCGCGCTTGGCGGGATCAGAGGACTCGTTGCCGCCGTCGCGCGAGATCTCGAACTGCGCCATCGCGGTGCCCTGCGGGGTCGCAAAGGGAATCTCGAAATTCCATTGCGGCACGGCCGGGTCGATGCGATGGCCGGAGGCATCTGTGCGATCGGGCAGCGAAGCGACTTGCAGCAAGGTCTGCCGCGCGATCGCGGCATCGGTGTCGTTGAGCAGACGGTGCACCGTTGCGGAGAGCGGCGTATCCGGCGCGAGCGATGGCGAGGCGATCGCCTGCGGCGCCGGCAGCGCGCCGCGGAACGGCGGCGGTGTCGCGCGCGCCGCGGCCTCGAAGAGATGGCCGTCGGGCACGGCCTTGTTGGAGCCCGGCACGTTGCCGATCAGGCGCGGCAGGTTTTGCGTGACCTCTTGAAGGAGGGCCGCGGCAAGGCCGGCGGACATGGTTCGCGGCATCGCGGCCTGCGGAGCGCCGCCGGCGATATCGGCGAGCACGGCGGCTGCGAGATTGGCGCTGCGCGGCATCTGCGGCTGTTGGGCCATATCGAGCTCGGTCGACGGCGATGCAGCCTGACCCGGCACGGCGGCGACCTGCGGTGTCCCCGCCGTAGCGATCGCGGCGCCTTGCGCCTGTGGCGCGGCGGTCTCGAGCGTGGCCAATGTCTGGCGCAGCACCAGCAGCGCGGCCTTCAGGTCCGGCATTGTGCCGGAGGACGGCGTTGCGCCTGCGGCCAATGACGCCTCGAGAAACAGACCGGACTTCTGGAAGGCGGATTCGATATCACCGCCGTCGAGGGCGGTGTTGAGCGGCGTCTGCTGCGCCAGCACGTCCAGCACCGCCTGCTTCAGTCCCGCCGGCAGATCGCTGCCGGTGACGACGGAGGCGAGATTGGCGAACAGCGGCGCCTGACTGCCCTGTTTTGTCGCCGCCTCGGCCGAAGCCACGGTGACGGCGACCTGCTCCAACGGCGTCAGCGTGTTGCGTGCGGTGGTCGCAGATGGCGCCAGCGACGGGCTGTCCACGAGTGACACCGCCCGCGGCGTCAGCGTGATCTGATCGGCCGTCGCCTCGCCTGCCTCGTTCATGATGGCGAGCCTGATGTTGCCGTCGTTCTGCGACACTGCGAGCTGGAGATTTTGCCCCGGTGTCAGCGACACCTCGGACATCACATCCATCGACAGATTGGCGATCGCGATCCGCACCAGATTGTCGGCCATCACGCTGACGACCCTTGCGTCCACGACGCTGCCGGCCTGGAGCACAAGATCGGGCGTCGCCGCATCAGCCACAGGGCTGGCGGCACTGACGGGAACGATCGAGCTTATCGGGGTCGGCATCTGAAGGGGCCCTGGGAACGCTGGCCCCACCCTAAGGCCCCGTCGTAAACCTCTCGTAAAGGACTAATCGAATGTATTGAATGATTTCCCACTGGGTTTCCCACTTCTTGGGGGCGGTTTCCCACGGGGTCGTTCTCGGCCTGTTTTTGGTCTGTTCTCAGCGCTTCACCAGCTTGATGGCGGCCTTGCGGCGAGCAGCACGCTCGGCCTGACGGCGCGCGATGTCGGCGTTCCACGCCTCGACCATCGCCTCATTGATCCGGGCCTTGTCGGCTTGCTCCATGTAGCGTTCCGGCTGGCGTAGGGACTTGTGGCCGGTGATGGTCTGCACGCCCTTGGAGTTAGCGCCCGGAAGCGCGGCGACCTCAGAGGCCCCGGTGTGGCGCAGGCCATGGGCGGTATAGCCCTTCTTCTGCTTCGGCATGCGGGCCCCAATCATGACCAGATGCGCCTTGATCGCTTGGCTCATCGACCGCCGGGTCGCCCACTTCCGACCCTCGGAGCTGACGAGGATGTAGTCCGACGTGGCGGTCTCCTCCTTCGCCTTGTCGAGCGCCTCGATCAGCACGTCCGGTAGCAGGTGGTAGGCGGGCTCCAGCACCATGCCCTTCCTGGTGGTCTTTTCCGGCCACACCTTGACGCCCTTGCCGTCGTAATGCTCCCACTTCATCCGCACGGCGTCGCCGCCGCGCTGGCTGGTGAAGTGCAGCACCATCCGGGCCAGCACGAGGTAATCGGGGGCCGTCTCGTCAAAGCGCTCGATCAGATCGTCGGGCCAGCGCAGGTGCGGCTGGCAGTGAGTGTCCTTGTGCTTCTGATCAATCTCCAAGGTGGGGCTAGGCAGCTTGCGGATACCGAAGATCACGTTGTCCGGGTCGGCCGCGCGCGCCGCCTTCCAGATGTTGGAGAGCAGCGTGATGTACAGGTCCCACATCTGCGGGCTCGCCTTGTTCATGAGCCGCTGGGCGGCGTCGCCGTCAATCTCACTGCCGTACTTCGCCTTAACCCGGTCGAGACGCGCAAGGTAGTCCATCTCGCTGGCCATCCGCTCGGCGGCATCGCGGTTCACCTCCCGCAGCGGCTCATTGCCGAATTGCGCTTTCAGCTTGTCCAGCCGCCCGATGTAGATCGTCTGCGTGCCCGGCTTGAGCCCCGTGAAGCTGTCCGACACGCGATAGGTCTCAATCGCCTTGCCGATGGTGCCGGGCAGCGAACGGGCGAGCTTCACGCGCGGCGCGGGCTTCACCTTGTCCCGGTCGGCTTCCAACTTGCGCAGCTTGGCGCGGCAGAGGTCGTACTGGTGCTGAAACGCCTTGCTGGCTTCATCGACCGGCAGCGAGACCAGCTTGACACCAAACTCCTTCGGGAAACGGAAATACAAATAAGGCCGCCCCTTGGCGACCTTTCGGTAGAGATAGTCAGTCCTTTGGACTTCGACCCTTTGCAACATGTGCTTGCTCCAGTTCGCGCAGGCGTCGCAGCAAAGAACTCTCGCTCCCCGGCTCGTCCTTCAAATTATCGAAGGCAGCATCCAGTTCACGACGATCCCAGAGTGAAGCCGTTCCCAGCTTCACTGGGGGCGGCATCTTCTCGGCATCGACCAGTTCATAGAAAAACCGGGTCGAAATCGACAGATAGGCCGCAGCCTGTTCGGCCCGCATGGCGCGCGGTGGGTATGACAGACCATCCGCCAATTTCCTGCCCACGAACGCACCCCCAATTTACGCGGGAACCCCGCCCAGGACGACGCTTAAAAAACTCGAAAAACCGCAACCATTTCAGACCCTTGGACCCGGCGACCTCAGGCCCCCGCCTGGGCCGCGCCCTCGCTGGGCAAATCACCCCGCCCCCGCCTCTGGGGCCGCCCTGGTGGGCCGTTTCCCGGCCCCTCAGCGGCAGCGGCAGCCTTCGCGCGTTCGGCTTGCTTCGCTGCGGTCATCGCGAACTCCTCGGTCGCGTCGCCTTCTCTTGTTCGGCTATCCAGGCGAGCAACGTACTCCGGCGGCCACAGATAACTTCACCCAGCCGAAATAGCGGCATGCCTGAATGTGCAGCAAGATGGTAGACGCGCCGTCGTTTGCTCGGGGAGCCAAATATAAAGCGTGCGATTTCTTCTGCCCCTTCGAGCAAGTCGTCAGCGATGCAATCGTTATCCTGCACCTTCATGCCTCACTCCTACATGCGAAGAACATTGGCGACAGCTTGAATTGTTCGCTGGGTGATCCTTGTTCTTTCCCTGCGATCACCACGCGCCTCGGCGGATGACTGCCCCGGATGTTCACCGAACGAGATGGCGTCCGAGTGGATGAAGTTCAAAACCGAAATTCCGACAATCACGCTAGGAATAGGCTTCTCGAATTCAATCGAGATCCCGTACGTCTCGTTGAGGAAACGCTTTCTACCGAGAACGTGGCCGCGTGTGCCCAGAAGTCCGACCATCTTCGTAATATAGTCGGCCAAGCAGTCCTGCTTGGCCGCTGAAATCATCTCCTCGAGTTCGCTGCCGAACTCGCTCGTTTGCTTATTTCGCTTCGCTCTAAGCGCTCGGTATTGTGTAACAGCGGCAGGCGCGGTGCGCGCCGTATCGGCCATGTTAGCGGCGATCAACAAGTTCGCCGCGTCTGGTGCCGACATTTGCGCGGCCGAGGTTCCTCGCCCTGAAGTCCTGATGAGGCCGTGTTCACGAATAGCTCGTGCGATAGCGCCGACGCGCTCCGCATCGATCCCTTCCACAGCGGCTATGCCTGCCACCAACTGACTAAGTGTCGCCATGACGAGTACCCATCGGTAACCATTGCAAATGGAGGTAAACGCTGTCAAGCTCCCATTTGACGAAATTACAGATGGCGTCGGCCGAGCGGCAACATGAACCTTCAGGTCGTCTGCCGGACGGCTCACAGCTCACGGCATCTTCGCCGAGGTTCTGCCGTCAGCGGGAGCGTTCACATGAAGCCGCGCGACGCCAATGATATTCTGCGCGAGCAAGTACGCAGCAATGAGGTGCGCGCCGCGCCGTCGAGGCCCGCAAGCTGGAGCGACCGGCGGCTGATCTTGTCGAGTGCGGGATTTGTCCAGGGCTTCGTGCCGCCCGACTACGTCATCTTCGGTCTGTTGCAGCGGCGCTTTCTCTACAGCATCACCGGCAAAACCGGAGCAGGCAAGACCGCGATCCTGTTGTTGATCGCTGCGCACGTTGCGGAGGGCAAAAAGATCGTTGACCGCGACGTTGAGAAGGGCCGCGTGGTGTACCTCGCTGGCGAGAACGCCGACGACGTGCGGATGCGCTGGATCGCCTTAGCGCAGCAGATGGGCTTCGATCTGGAGACCCTCGACGTTCACTTCATCCCCGGCGTGTTCAAGATTTCGGAGATGCAGGACCGTATCCGGACCGAGATCAAGCAGATCGGCCCCGTCAACCTGATCATCGTGGACACCGCCGCCGCGTACTTCGAGGGCGACGATGAAAACTCCAACACGCAGTTCGGTGACTATGCGAGGCGCACCTTGCGTCCGCTCACCACGATGCTCGGCGAGCCGTGCGTCATCGTAGCCTGCCATCCTGTCAAGAACGCCAGCGACGAAAACCTTATCCCGCGCGGTGGCGGTGCCTTCCTCAACGAGGTGGACGGCAATTTGACGGCAGCCCGCACCGCGTCAGGCGTGGTCGAGCTGCATTGGCAGGGCAAGTACCGAGGGCCTGACTTCGCGCCGATGCACTTCACGACGCGCACCGTCACCCACGAGCAGTTGAAGGACAGCAAAGGGCGGCTGATCCCGACCGTCGTAGCATCGCCGCTGAGCGAACGGGGCCACGCCGACATTGTCCAAGCGGCGCGGAGCCGTCAGGACGAACTCCTGGTCGCGCTGCGCGACGCGGCCAACCGGAAGGCGTCACAGATTGATCTGGCGCGGCACCTTGGCTGGAAGCTGCGCGACGGCAAGCCGCATCACGTCGCGGTCAAACGAGCCTTCAAGGAGCTGGAAAAGGACAAGCTGGTCACTGGGGAGCCGGGCCGTATCGACCTCACCAAGAAGGGGGAAAAGGCTCTGAACACCCTTCTTCAGAACACCCCCAATCTGAACACCCGATGTTCAGACCCTGAACACATCTGAACACGGGAGGCGGTGCAATGAGAAAACTCCATCAAATCGAGATGCTAATGCCTCTGAACATGTTCAGACCGCCTGTTCAGAACTGTTCAAAAGGGTGTTCGGAGGGAGGTCTGAACACACCTCCTCCTCCCTAGGGGAGGAGGTGTTCAGAACCACCGACCCTCGATAGTCAGGCGCGCGGGATCAGCAGGCAATGACAACAGCGAGAGGAGCGCGAACATGAACCTGTACCATTTCACCCATCCCGGCACCGTTCTCCGGATTGCGGCGGAGGGACTGAAGCCGAACGACGACGATTTCATGTCGGGCGGTCTGCCGGTGGTTTGGCTGACGCGGCAGCAGTCGAACGTCATGACAGCCGCCGATGTGGCGCACATGCACAGGATGGAGGTCGGTGATCTCAACAGGAAGGATGGCGATCTGATTTTCGGCGGCAAAGCCCGTTTGACGGTGCGGCTGGAGCCTCAAAAGCGGCTGGTGAAGTACCGGGATTTTTTGCGGGATGGCGGTGCGCCGCTGGTCGATCCCGCGTGCCTGACGCAAACTGCGCTTACGCAATGGTACGTCTATCTTGGCGTCATTCCGCCGCGAAAGATCGACATCACCATGACTGTCGCACTGATTGTCGAATGCCTCGATCATCACATTCAGACCCATCCCGATGCGGACGCGCGTAAACGGTTCGCTGAACAGCGGGCGCAAATCGCAACGCTGCCGCCCGATAGGCTGGCGAGCTTTGATTTGAGAACAACTGGATGAAACAGATCGCCTATCGCCTGGAGGGCATCGCCGTGAACCGTCACGCTCGCAGATCGGAGCTGGCCCGCTACCGCCGGGAAACATCCGGCGCGCTGCTGACCTATCTCGTCGATGTCGATCAGCCGCTCGACGTGCCGATCCTAAAGAACGCCGCCCGCTCTTGGCTGGATGCTCTGCCGCGCCGGATGCGGTCCTGCATCGCGTGCAGTGGGCTGATCTGGGAGCGGCAGCGTGTCGGCTGGCTGTTATTGAGCGTGCCAGTCGTGCCGCCGAAGCCGCCAGCCGCATCCGTGTGCGGTATCTGCTGCGAGTGCGCGGACCTTCCGCTTCAAGCACTGGAACGAGCGGCGACGACGGCATTGCAGACAGCGGTGCCGGGAGGACGCTTCGAACCGTTGGACACGCGACGATGAAGCCGGTTCGACCATCAACATTGGCAGGCGCGTTTCCGGTTGGTCGCGGGCATCCCACACCCGCCGAAATGCTGTCCCGAGACGAGCGCGATCGATATCTGATCGCGGCTGCGGATCGGTTTTACATTGGCGTGAGCGACAATTCAGCAGCAGCCGATCTGGTCACCAAGCTCAGTCTGTATCGCGCAACCGCTTGGCAACGTGATCGCGATTGCGATGAGGCGCTTTGTCCCCATCGACATCGAGGCGCCATCAGGGAATTTTTCTGGATGATCTTGAAGTCCAGGGATCGTCTGCCGGGCGAGAGGCTCGTCCGCGAGGTGTTGCGGGCGAGCGAGCGAGAGCGGGGCTGAAGCGGCTCGGCACGCCAGAGCAACTTGATCCCGCCATCGAGCCGACCCCGGTATTTTTTGCCAACGGCCTGCGCCACCGTGTCTCCGATCATCATCATGGAGGCGACACATGAGCTTCGAACCCGGACCCGCAAACCCGCAACCGTTTTCTGCTGGGGTGTACCTCCCGTCGCAACTCGACGTGATCGAGTGGCTGCCGCCCGCTGCTGCCGAACGGCTGCGGCTGCTGCGCCAGCGTGCCGCCGATGCGCATCGGCTCATTCCAGAGTTCGAGACTATTCGCGAAGCGAGCACGAGGAAGATCGAAGCCGCGAATGAATTGAAGCGGCTGACCGATCACCCGCAAGATTTTGGCTTCAACCTCAAGCCGGATGATCCGCGCGTCAAATCCGCAATCAAGCATCTCGAAAAGATGACTGCCGATTTGAAGCGACTGACAGAATTGCGGGAGGTGCGGACGGCGGCATGGCATGCAGCATCCGCCGCGCTGGCTGCCTGCGAGAGCTGGCTGCGAGATGGGAAGCCGCACGGCACCACGCTCGAGGAGATCGAGACTGAGACGCCGAAGCTGAACAAGGGCGAGGATGTTTTGTCGGGCATCGAACGCTTGCGCCGGCGCGTTCGCGAGTTGCGCGCCGACCTGCATCGGATCGCGTCCGCGCCTTACCCGAGCGCCTTCTGCAAGCAGCGCATGCGCGAACAGATCGAGGCATTGGCGCAGCGTGGAACGCCATCGGTCAGCCGGTTGGTCGAGCTTGATGGGTCGGTGGATTTCCAGACGCAGAGCCTCACATCGGAGGTTCACGCGGAGCGTCGTTCACTGGCCTTCACCGAAACAGCCGACGCGCTCGCGCTGGTCGCGTGGCTGCATCGGGATGCGCTGATCGCCGCGCTCGACCGCGAGATCAGTACCGAAGCCGACGACAAGGCCGCATTGACGCACGAAGCGCGTCAGAAGGCCGAAGCAGAGGTGATGGCCGATCTGCTTGCGGTCGAGCGTGATGAGTGTGCGCTGGTCTGGACGGCGCAGGCGCAATGTCTGCCGATCGAGCATCGCGGCGACATCAGACCGCTCGCGCTGCTTGGTCTGCGGCTGATCACGGCACCACGCCCAGACGCATCGCCGGAAACATCGCCGGGGCTTTCGTGGCTGTTGCGCCGATGAACACCAATCGTGCAGCCGGTGGGCTCGCTGCCTGCTTCCTCACCGGCATGCACGGCGCAGACAGGGCGGCTCGCTGGCGCTTGCTGTCTTGTCCGGGCGGAGCGGTGGCTCCTTCTGCTCCGCCCAACCAACGCGACGGCGGCACCGGGTGTCGAGACCGTCACGTCGGGCGACGTGGCCATAGGTCGGGGCTACGTCGCCCGCCCCTGAACGAAGCGGAGTTGATGATGGCTATTCCCGCCCCTACGGACGCTGGTGATCAATCGGAAGCGGCTGGGCTCCCCGAACAACCCCCGCCCGAGAAATCCCACGTGATAGGCCACGGCGGGCGAAAAGCCGGGCTCAGCGAGACATCCAACGACTACCCCCGCGTCGTCGGCATCTGAGCGACGGGAAGACCCGCGTGGTCGTCTGTTACGCTGGCATCCATGGATCGTGCAGCGCAGGCAGGGCGAGCAATGGCACTCGCGATCCTTCTGCCACACCAAAGAAGCGCTGATCCGCTGTTGCGGCGGCAGCACGCCGGAACTCGATGCGCTGCCCGATCGCATCGGCAATCGTGTTGAGCCGACTACCGACATGCGGGATGCGGCGTAATGATCCGGCGTAGCCCGCGCAGGCGGCGCTCACCCATGTTCGCCATGTGGCTTGCGCTCCAAGCGCGCGGCCAGGTTTGCCGTCGCTGGAAATCATTCGGGGTTTTTTACCACGACGTTCACCCGAAACCGTCGCGGAGGCATTTGCTCGTTCGCAGCGATCCGACAGCCGAGTTCTCGCCAGACAATTGCCGCTGGGAGGTCGGGAGGCGGTATCGATCGCCGCGATCGACCGCGCGGGCACGTCCTCGATGACCGGGGACAGGGCGTTATAGCTCGCTTCCGCAAATCGTTGACACCGTTGCGATAAACGGCATTTCGAGGGGGCGGGATCACTCGATGGAAACTGGGAGAACCGACGTCCGGCGGGCCGCGGCACGATCATGGCCTTAAGGACGGGCAACGGCCTCTTAGACCGCGCCGGGTTTGGGCAGCTTCCGTGTCTGGGGCGGAAACTTAACGACGCGAGTTTTGGGGTCCATGTCGCCCCATTGCTTCGGGTGCCCAAACCCCACTGTTTCCAAGTTGACGAAGAAGTAGTCGAACGGCCCTTGGTTCGGTGTGAATGGCACGTATATGTGGGTGCCCGTTACAATATCGTCGCCCATGTCGTCGATTGCCACGATGTTCGCAAAGGGGATTATCCCGGTAACTTTCAACCATGCTTTGTTGTCATCTGGCAGAGCATTCCAAATCGCCGACGCAGCCTGGTCTAGTTTTTCGTTCTCCGGGTCGTTCACTTTCCAGGGGTCGTTCTGCATATGCCTTGTCGCTATCAGGTCGGCAGCGTCCCACTCGCCGGTCGTTGGGTCTAAGTACGCATGAAACCAAGACGTGCTTACCTCTAGTCCTCTATGAGTTATGCTTTCGGGGTGAAAGACCCGCCATTTTTTCGGCCGTTCACCTTCGGGGACGGTCGGGTATTCGGTGTCCGTCGGGTCGCGTACGAGTATCTGGGCCGAACTTTTGCCGACGGTCTTCGTCAGTTTCCGCTTGGTCGCTATTTCGGCGCGTATCTGCGTGGCTTGGCTCCGACGACGGATCGTTAGGGAAATGCCGAAGTAAGCAAAAAGCAGATTGTCGTTTTTGGGTTGGTATAACTGGTCCTCTAATTCGCCTTTGCCCCAGATCACCGCCTCACTGATACCTTGATCCCGGCACCAACCATAAAATGCATCGCGGGATGTCTTCGAGAAGTCGCAAGCGGCAGCAAAGATGATCCCGTGCAGCTTGTCTTCCGGCGCGAGACTTATTTGGGCAAGGTGGGCTTTAAGCTTGGCGGGGCTGATAGTCCTCTCCCGCTTGCACTGGATCAGCCATAGCCGATCTGCCGCGCCATCGAACGCTGTCTCATCCTCCGGTTCATCCTGATCCACCGCCGCAGTCGCGTCCGGTGCCTCGACAATCTCAAGGGCGCGGGCATCGAAACCATCGTCTGAGCCGGATCGCCCGGTCGCCTCTAGTCTCCGCCACGGGCGAAAATCGTAGACAAGCTGCCGCACCAAATCTTCGAACCGCTTTGGTTCGAGGTCGGTGAATGGAAGGGGATTGTATGTGCGGGTCGGAGTGGCACTCATTGGCAGGGACGGTCCTCGCTGCTCGCGTCAACTTGCGATAGCTGGGCTGGCATGTATGGCCATTCTTATCAAGTGCCGGTCACGCCCACGGCAGTCAGACCGGGGCTCCCCCCATCGAGCGTCATCTTGTGCTCTGGAGTGGCATTGGGCCTTCCATTTCGTGGAATTCAGCGGCGTGCACCCGACCATCGTGCTCCGCTTCCATCAAGACCCAAAGTTGGCGGCGGGCGTCAACTAGTTGTATTTGATGATGATTGAGAAGGACTGTTATCTTCCCAATCCAACCTTCTATTTGAGAGAACTTGGGCAAGCTCCGGCCTTTCATTAACTGTTCCAAGTTTCCTCGATGGAGGAAGTCTCCGCATTCTCCGTATAGCCGCTGCAATTCGCTTTTGGTCAGGTGAGGTTCATTGACTACGGTAATATTGATCACTTTACCGGCTTCATCATGTACTTGTCGCCCCGGAACGGGGTAGAACCCCGGATGCAAGGTTGCGAGCAATTTCATGATCTGATCGGCGTTATACGCTTTAGTTAGCCGCTTTGCCTTCGTCTCCGGAACGTCCCCGTGCGCTGTCAGACAAGCGAGAGCAATCAACTCGCAGATCATTCTGAGCTGTAGATAGGCGAGTTCAATCGCAACAATCTCGGGGACGGCAATGCGACGTTGCGTGATGGAAGACACAACATCGATGCGCCGCTTGATCTCCTCCATGAGACTGCAATACAGCGCCAACAGACGCGGGTCTAACTTAGCAACCGACATGTTTCATCCATTGGGTCTGCCTATGCCGTCGCCTTGTCTTCCTTGTCAGCGCTACGCGCCACAATCTTCAGTGCATCATCCGGCAATGGTCGCTGCAACGCCTTCGCCTCATCCCACGGCGCGCGCATCCAAACGTCCCGTTCTTCGTCGGTGGTCAGGATTACCGGCATCGCCTTAGGATGGATCGGTTCGACCACCGCGTTCGGCGCAGTCGTGAGGAAGCCATAGACCTGATGCGGCCCCGGCACTGGCTTCGACTTGGTGCCGCGATCACCGTTGAACGTGGTCCAGATGCCAGCGAAGGCCGTGAGCGGTCGATCCTCGTTGAGTGCGAACCAGACGACATCTTTTTTCTTGGTTTCGGGGTTCGGCTCCGGCGCATATTCCGCAAAGCTGTTGAACGGCACCAGACATCGGTTCTCCGGCTTTAGCCAGCCGCGCCAGTGCGGCGATGACGTGTTGCGGATATTGGTGACCGGCGGCCCGCCCGTGCGCGGTGGCGGCGGCATGCCCCATCGCATCATTACCAGCTCGCGGCCCATCTCGGTGTTGCGCACCACCGGAGCCGGATAATCTGGAAACACGCCCGGCATCGGTGCGAGGTTGCCGACATAGCGGTTGACGACGCGGAAGAGTGCGATGATCGCGGCTTGGTTGGTCGTGATGCTGTAAAGGTTACACATGCGCTTTGCGGACTACCGCTTGTTGAAGTCCGTTAGCTTGCGCATGTAGTAGCCTTGCCTCTGAACGGCGAGCTTAATGTCCTCGCTGACGCTCGCCACTTTTTTCTTTTTGCGCCATCTGCTTGACACGTCGGGAAAAGGAATTGGCAAACCATTGCGCACAACCAACAGATCGCGCCTGTTGTTCAGATACACATCGAACATTCTAAGGCCCCCCAGCCGATGATCAGAATATCGCGAGCAGCAGAAATAGCAAACAACTCCGTCCGGCCACGATGGATAGGCAAGCCGCTACAGATGGTTGTGGACGGCGTGCTGGGCACAACGGAGGAGACGACGCGGCCAAGGTCTCACCGCAAGGGACTGCGATGTCCACATTGCCACCCAGAAGCTGACACCTATGGGCTGGGTTAGCGGACGCCCCACGGGACGTCCGCTCGGTAGTCATGTTGGCTCGACGCCGGTTATTCGCTCGCTTTATTGATCACCTTCATTTCCTTCACCCGCTGAATGACCTGCTCGAGGTTGTAGCTCGCCGGATTTTGCATCGGCGGGAAAGGAACGTAGCTCTCCAGCTCCTTCAGCCATAACAGCTGGCCGATGGGCAGCATGTTCCAGTCATATTGATAAGCGGTCATGGGTGCAGCGATAGCTCCGCCCAGCGACATGAGCGTCTTGATTTGCGAGCCGATGGAAGTCTCAAAGGGATCGCGTTTGATGTTGACGATCTGGGTCCAGTGATAGGGAACCACCCCTACCGTGAAGCCCTCTGGGCTGTCGGAGACCATCGCGAAGTACATCTTCCAGTTCTTGTACCGGACCGCCGAAGGCTCCTTGCCGGAATAGTAGAAGAAGGTATCGCGCGCCGACTTCTCCGACTTGCCGCTCAGATAGTCGAGCTGGTTCACACCGTCGAGTGTCGTTTTCACGATGCCGGGATATTGACCGGCCTCGATCTGCTTCTTCAGTCCGTCGCTCTTCGGGCCACCGGCGATCTCGACGAGGGTGGGCAGCCAATCGAGAGACGCGAAAATGCCTTCCTTGACTGTGCCGGGTTTGATGACGCCGGGCCAGCGAATGACCGCCGGGGCGCGCATGCCACCCTCCCACGTGGTGACCTTGCTGCCCTTGAAGGGAGTGGTGCCGCCGTCCGGGAAGGTCTGGGTCTCCGCGCCGTTGTCGGTCGTAAAGACGACGATGGTGTTATTGAGTTGGCCCATGTCTTCGAGCTTCTTCATTACCACGCCGATGTTGTCATCCATCTGCTTCATACCGGCTTCGTTGACGCCCCAGTCCTTGCCGCCACGCGTGCCCACCATCGCCAAGTACTTGTCCGACAGCACGGTGGTGATGTGCATGCGGGCCGGGTTATACCAGACGAAGAACGGCTTGTTGGTCTTCTTGGGATCGTTGCGGTCCATGAAGTCAACGACCTTTGCCGAAATCTCCTCGTCCACCGTCTTCGAGCGCTCCAAGGTCAGCGGACCTTCATCCTTGCACATCATATTCTGGGCTGAGCCGTCGGACTTGCACGCAAGCACGGGACGCGGCGGGGTCAGACAAACTGCTGCTCTCGGGTCCACCGCGCCGGGGACTTCAGGCACGCCGGGGATCAGCGTGTTCTTGCACGGCGGCGCGACGCCCTGCTCCGTGGGAGTATTGTTGATGTCGGGGAAGCTCACCCCTTGCATCGCATCGAGGTGATACAGGTAGCCCCAGAACTCTTGGAAGCCGTGGGCGGTCGGCAGAGCATCGGTGTGGTCGCCCAGATGGTTCTTGCCGAACTCGCCGGTAGTGTAGCCGAGATCAAGCAGGAACTTGGCGATCGTCGGTGTGCGGGGCAGCAGATATGACGGGCTGCCCGGGAGTTGCGGCATGATCATGCCGGTGCGCAGTGGGTTCATTCCCGTGAAGAAGGCATTGCGCCCTGCCGTGCAACTCTGCTCGGCGTAGTAGTCGGTGAACTTCGCGCCTTCCTGCCCGATCTTGTCGATGTTGGGCGTCTCGCCGACCATCAGGCCTTGGTGATAGATGCGCGGCTGCATATAGCCGATGTCATCGCCCATAATGAAGATGATGTTTGGCTTCTGCGGTGTTTGCGCTGTCGCCGGTCCGGACAGCGACAGCGACATCAGTGCCGTAGCGCCGAGAAGCGCGGCGCAGGATCGTTTGTGCCGACCTGTCGCAACGTTGCACAGCAGGTTTGGGGTGCAAGAGTTTGCATCCTTGTGTTTGCAGCGAAACATGGCGTCACCCTCTTTTTTTGCGGGCGTCAAAGGCACCGCGCCAAATGCATGGAAAGTTTGCTCAGAACCGCGAAGCACTCGCCGTGCTACATGGGCAGGGCGAGTGCTCGGTGAGAGACCGGCACAAAGCGGTCTGAATTCCATTGATCCAGATCAAGGGGGGGCCGACGCAGCGAAAACAAGAACGCGCGAGGTCGTGACGTCCCGTTTGGGTCCTTTGGGGCGTGTCGCTCTCCGCGGGGACCGCGCGACCGCGCCCCTTCAGCATATTTGCCTTTTACGTTTTTCGATGTTTGTTTGCTGCATCTGCTTTTTCAAAGGCTCGCCAGATGCGGCGCATTGATCTGTTTGAGGCCACAATGCAGGGCTGGTCGAGGCTCAATCCGGCGCAGCGCGAGCGGTTTTTCCAAGCGGGCCTGAAGGCGGCGCTGCGCCTTGACCGGCGAGAATTCCGCGCTTGGCTCCTGCGGCGGGTCAGGACCGCGCCGCTCGCGGCCCCGGTCGATCCTGCCACCTTCACAATTTCGGATGCCGATATTGCCTTGCTGCTGAAACAATTGCCTTTGGTGACCACCCCGGCAAAGGGACCCCCTTCGCCGGGGGCCGTAACCATCACTACTCTGCCTTCGGTGCTTCAACCGCAGCCGGTGCATCCGCCGGAGCCTCCACAGCCGGAGCCTCCGTAGGAGTTGCCTCCACAGCCGGAGCTGCCTCTGGTGCCTTCACAACTTCCTCTACCGTTGGTTCATCTGGTGTCATTGCGATCACTCCTCGGGAGGTTGGGGAAAACCGGCGTGGGCACCTCCCATAAACCTCCCAAGATCGGGCGGGTCTCCGTCACCGATGGATGCCGAGAATAGAGCGGTGATGGAGATACTGTTCCGCAAAACAACGCGAGCTAATGGTCAAAATTGCTCATTCATGAAAATTAAAACGAAACGGGATTTTGCCATCAGATTAGGACGGCATCACGTCATCGCGCCATCACCACGTTGAGCGCCAGCGTTCTCGAAACCCTTTGCGGTCCTCTCGACGGACGCTGGCCTGACGGTCGCAAGCACCTCGTCGGTGACGGGGCGCTGGTCGCGATTGATCCGGCTCGCTTCACGATTTCGGATGCCGATATTGCCAGCCTTCTGCGGGCGGCGGGCGAAGCTGCCGCCGGGCCGGACAAGGACGAGGCAGGCCCTCGATCACGAAAACAGAAAGACCCCGATCAGCAAACCTACAGCAAATGCCCAGAGGCCTAATGTGCAAGCTGAGACAACGCGGGCGAGATTACGGAGGTCGTCGTCCGACGCGATCTCGTGGGATCGATCCGTCATTGCAGACACCCCCTGCAGTGCTGCGATGGTAGCGGCCTGAAGAAAGCGGCCCCAGCATTGGGGGCTGGCGGCAATTGCTGGAGCCGTCCTTATGGACGGGGCAGCAGTCCCGCCATGGCTTAAGTTAAATCCAAACGTTAGTGCTGTCTGTCCGGCTCCCGACATTGAACCTTATTGAGCCCCCGCACGCGCGGTGGGCTGAAAGCAGCATCCGCCTGCCGGAAGGGCGTCTCGGCAACGCCGAGGGTTTGAACCTTGAGCCGCTGGCGGCGACCTACCTACAGAGGCAAATCTCTCGGAGGCTGTCATGACCCACTGGCATGACACGATGGTCGATAGACCTGAAACGGATGGTGCGGTCTACGTCACAGGCTGGACAATCTCCGGCCTAGCCGTGCTCGGGACGATTGTTGCGGTTTGGGTTTTGGGGATTTAGACCCGCTAAGGCGCGCCCTTGCCCCGTTTCAGAGTAGTTATTTTTGAGGTCATCATGCCTGAGATATTGGAAGTGCTGCTGTGGTGTGCCGCGCTTGCGACGTGGCTGATGCTTCTCTTCGCCTTCGTGAGCGAGGCCCTGAAACCGCTCTCAAAGAGCATCCGCCGAGTGATCGAGGAAGCTTTCAAGCCCAACTTGAAATGATGTCGGCTACGATGCCCGATCGAAACTGAACCGGCCTGCCCCGGTAACGAAGATCAACGTGACCTTGAACACAAGCCTTATCGCTCACCGACGTGATCGACCGGGTACAAACCCACCGCGCGGCATCCCGTCAGCGCGGCATCACCACGTCGAGCGCGCCAGCGTCGCGGTGTGCGGGTTGCTCGACCGACGCTGGTCTGATGGTCGCCAGCACCTCGTCGGTGACGGGGTTGCGGATCGTGACAGGCTTGCCGGTCGCGTTGGCTTCCTGCTGTGCCACCGCACGGGCTTGCGTGCCGGGGACCAGGGCGTCGCCGTCATCGCTGGTGATGGAGACGACATCGGTGCTGCTTTCGAAATTCATTTTCAGTTCGCTTTCCAATGGACGGGAGCGGCAGTGCTCGCCCAGACGGAAGCGATAGTCGCCGGTTCAACCTCAGACAACGACGGCAAGCCGCAGGCGTTATCGGCCATTAGAAGGCCGTACAGCGCACCGGGAGCGCGGCACCCGACCCCGGGCCGCAGCGATGGGCGGGAGGGCGGAAACGCGGCGCTGCGGCTTTAAGCTTCGCCCGGAAATCGGCCGGGCGGCGTGCGCCGCTGTGCGCGGCCAGTCAGAGGAAGTGGGAAACCGTGCGTGGGAAACGCTTGATTTTGCTCGATTGGTCCTTTCCCTCTCGTTAAGGACCTTTGTCCGCTTGCGGCTTCACGGCCGCCAAAACCGCCACGGCGGCCTGAAAATCCTTCAGGCGGGCGGCGCGGCGGGCAGCCGCCTCCTCGTCCACGCCCCATTTCTCGGCGTTCCAGTCCTCGTCGACATGGGCGGCGGCCCAGACCTGGCCGGCATCGCGCACGCCATGGGCGAGCGCCAGCGCCAGCAGCGCAGAACCGGTCAGGGTCGTGACCACGTGGAGCGCCGCGATCGACCAGGGATCACCGGGCAGCGCGGCGCGGGCGGCCTGAACGGCCTCGTCCGGCTGCTTCACATGCATGATGCCCTCGGACAGGATGAAATGCGCGCCCAGCGTCTCCGCGGCCCAGAACAGCACGGGGTCCCAATGCGTGGCCTCGCGGGCGACCAGCCCTTCGGGGTGGCCGGCGCGATAGAACAGCAGGTCGGTCTCGAAGTATTTTGCAAGGTCGTCGCTGACGAGCTCGACGCGATCGATGACACCCTCGACGACGCTGTTGGCGATCCGCATCAGCGGCATGGTCACGGGATTAATCGTCTCGCCCTGGGCCGCCCATTCCGCGGCCACAGCATCGGCCAGCGCGCGCGACGGGATCACCACCTGCCGGGCAGATGGCGTCCGGATCGGCCTGCCGTCCAGCGTGATGGCGAAACCGCCCTCGGCCTCGGCCAGGCCCGCCTCCTTGTAGAAGCGCTTGCGCCGCGGCGTACGCGCGGCCTGGCGCACCGCCTCCTGCGGATCGAGCGGGGACCGCCCCGCAACCTCATCGAACAATTCGCGCATCTCGTTTCGGCCCCGGTCTCTGGATGCTAGGCTTGTAAGCCAAGACCGGCGGCCGATAAAGCGAGCGGCAACGCATGAGGGAACTTGCGGGCATTGCGGCCCTTTTCGCCGGGCTCTGGCTGGCCGCGGCGGACGCCGGTTTCCGCACCCCGGAATCGCTGGTCCGCAATGTCTACGCGCATTACGGCGATGGGGCGCCGGAACTGTCAAAAGGCCTGCCGCGCGATGCCGCCTCCGCCCGGCAATTCTTCGACCCCAGCCTGCGCAAGGCCTGGAGCGCGCCGAGGGTCGAGCCCTACGACTTCCTGGTGCAGAGTCCGAGCTGGAAGCTCGGCCCGGTCGCGATCGCGGTCGTCCGCAGGCAATACGACAAGACCTATGTCGCGGCGAATTTCGACAATCGCGGACGGAAGGTCACGCTGAACTTCGTCCTGGTCAACGGACCCGAAGGCTGGCTGATCACGGATGTCGAGAGCCCGCATGACAGTCTGCGGATGTTTCTGGAGCAGTTTCGGAAGTGAGGGGGTTGTTCGACTCACAGCTGTCATGCCCCGCGAAGGCGGGGCATCCAGTACGCCGCGGCCTATCGATTCAACCGCGGCCGTCTCGGAGTACTGGATCGCCCGCCCCAGTGCGCAATTGTGCACAAGGCGGGCGATGACACCGGAGAATGTGGCTTACTCGGTCGCGCAACTGCCGCAGCCGGCACGTCCAATCCCTACTCTTCCGGCGCGTTCTCGATCGGATCAAACCGGCTCGCATCGAGCCCGAGCAGATTCCACGACTGCTGCATGTGCGGCGGCAATGGCGCGGTGGCGTCGATCACGCCGCCGCGGGGATGCGGAATGACGATGCGGCGCGCCAGCAGATGCAGCCGGTTTTGCAAGCCGCCCGGCAGCTGCCAGTTCTCGATGTTGAAATATTTGGGATCGCCGACGATGGGGTGGCCGATATGCTCCATGTGGGCGCGCAGCTGGTGGGTGCGGCCCGTCACCGGCTTCAGCGACACCCAGGTCAGCTTGTTGCCGGCGGTCTCGACCACCGCATAATACGTCACCGCGTGGCTGGCACCTTCGTCGCCATGCTGGGCGATGCGCATGATGGTGTCGTCCTCGCTCTCTTCCTTCGCGAGGAAGGTCGAGATGCGGCCCTGCTTCGGCTTCGGCAGACCCGGCACCAGCGCCCAATAGGTTTTTCGCGCGGACCGCGAACGGAACGCGCCGGTCAGATGCGAGGCGGCAAACCGCGTCTTGGCGATCAGGAGACAACCCGAGGTCTCCCGGTCGATGCGGTGCACCAGGCGCGGCTTCTGACCCTTGGAATCGCGCATCACCTCCAGCATCTGGTCGATGTGCCGTGTCATGCCCGAGCCACCCTGCACGGCGAGGCCGAGAGGCTTGTTCAGGACGAGGACGTCGTCGTCCTCGTAGATCGTCATCTCTTTGAGCGCCTGAAGCGTCTTTTGGGCACCTTCCGACAGCTCACCGGCGGCCTTCGGCGTGTCGAGCTTCAACGGCGGAATGCGGACGCTCTGGCCCTCCTCCAGCCGATCCTTGCTGTCGACACGCTTGCCGTCCACGCGCAGCTCGCCTTTGCGGACGACGCGCTGGATGTGGGAGAACGACAGGCCGGGAAAGCGCGCTTCCAGGAAACGATCGACGCGCATGTTGTTCTCGTCAGCCGTCACCTTGACGGTCTGCACCTTCGTCGGCAGCAGCGCCTCGACGGGCTTTGCCGGCGCAGGCGCTTCGGGCGCAGCCTTGGGCGGCCGCCGCTCAGCACGCTCCGCCGCAAAGCGCGGCGGCTTCGCACCCGGCTTGCCACCCGGCCGTGGTCCCGCCTTCTTCGCAGTGCGCGCCTTGAACGGACGCGAATCGTCGCGCTCGTCACGCGAGCGGGGCTTTGGGTTCATTCTCTTGATGCGGCGGCTCATGGTTGCCTGCGTACCCTAAAAGCCGGCTCCCGTCACGGCGAAATGGCCGCTTCTAGCGCGAGCCTCCCCGCTCCTTCCGCAGCTTGGCCCAGTAATCCAGCCGCTTGCGGATCTCGCGCTCAAAACCGCGCTCGGGCGGGTCGTAGAAGGTCTGGCGGCCCAGGGCTTCCGGAAAGTAGTCCTGGCCGGAGAAGGCGTCGGGGGCGTCGTGGTCGTATTCGTAGGCCGCGCCGTAGCCCTCCGACTTCATCAGCTTGGTCGGGGAATTGAGGATGTGCTTTGGCGGTAGCAGCGAGCCGGCCTGTTTTGCGACCTGCATCGCGGCCTTGAAAGCCGTGTAGACGGCATTCGATTTCGGCGCGGTGGCGAGATAGACGACGGCTTGCGCGATCGCGAGCTCGCCCTCGGGATGGCCGAGGAAGTCGAAGGCGTCCTTGGCCGCGTTGGCAATGACGAGCGCCTGCGGATCGGCAAGGCCGATGTCCTCGACCGCCATGCGTACGACGCGGCGGGCCAGGAACAGCGGGTCCTCGCCGGCATCGAGCATGCGCGCGAGGTAATACAGCGCGGCGTCGGGGTCGGAGCCCCGCACCGACTTATGCAGCGCCGAGATCAGGTTGTAGTGACCGTCGGCCGACTTGTCGTAGATCGGCGCGCGGCGCTGCAGGATCTCCTGCAACTGCGCCGCGTTGAAAATCTCGTCCGCCCGCGCCGAACGCCAGACCTCCTCGACAAGCGTCAGCGAGGCCCGGCCGTCGCCGTCGGCCATGCGCACCAGCACAGCGCGCGCCTCGTCATCGAGCGGCAGCTTGCGGCCCTCGACCTCTTCGGCATGCGCGAACAGTTTTTCGATCGCGGCGGCATCGAGCGAGCGAAACACCAGCACGCGCGCGCGAGAGAGCAACGCCGCGTTGAGCTCAAAGGACGGGTTTTCGGTGGTCGCGCCGACCATCACGACGGTGCCGTCTTCCATGACGGGCAGAAACGAATCCTGCTGGGCGCGATTGAAGCGATGCACCTCGTCGACGAACAACAGCGTGCCCTTGCCCATCTCGCGGCGGGCGCGTGCGGCGTCAAACGCCTTCTTCAGATCGGCGACGCCGGAGAACACCGCGGAGATCTGCTCGAAATGCAGATCCGTCGCATCCGCCAGCAGCCGCGCCACCGTGGTCTTGCCGGTGCCGGGCGGGCCCCAGAACACCAGCGAGCCGAGCGTGCGCGTCTCCAGCATGCGCGTCAGCGCACCGTCGGGACCGAGGATATGGTCCTGGCCAACGACCTCCGACAGCGCGCGCGGGCGCAGCCGGTCCGGCAGCGGATGCGGAGCCTCGTGGTCGAGCCCCGCCGCGGCGAAGAGAGTTGGCGTCTCCTGTGGTCGCTTCGGGCTCATCCGCCCAGCGTGACGTTGATCTGCTGGCCGCCACGCACCAGCGTGATGCGCCAGATCCGCGGCCGTTCGCCCGCCGCCTTTTCGAGGTCGGCAGTCCTGCCGATCTTCTGGTTGTTGACGGCGAGGATGATGTCGCCCTTCTGGAAGCCGACACTCGCAGCCGCGCTGTCGCCGCCGAGATCGGTGATCACGACGCCTTCGGTGTCGGCGTCCAGATGCAGCTCGTCGGCAACCGCCGGCGTGATGGACGAGACCTTCGCGCCCTGGAACGGCGAGCGCGCGGTGACGACGAGTTCGTTGCGGCCGGAGTCGGGTGCGGTCTCGAGCGAGATCGTGACCTTGAGTGGCTTACCGCCGCGCTGCACGTCGATCTGCGCCGTGCCGCCGAGCGGACGCGTGGCGAAACGGTAATCGAAGGCGTTGGGATCATCCACGGTCTGGCCGTCGATCCCGGTGATGAGGTCGGAGGATTTCAGGCCGGCCTTGGCCGCAGGGCCGGTCGAGACCACGCTTGCGACCAGCGCGCCGGTCGGCGAACGCAGGCCGAGGCTCTCGGCGATCTCGGGCGTCACCGCCTGCAATTTTGCCCCTAGCCACGGCCGCTTCACCGCCTTGCCGCCGCTCTTGGCGGAGGCCACGACGACGCGCACCATGTTGGCGGGGATCGCAAAGCCGATGCCTTGCGAGCCGCCGGAGCGCGAATAGATCGCGGTATTGATG
This sequence comes from Bradyrhizobium sp. P3_C3, assembly GCF_056402655.1. Lineage (NCBI taxonomy): Bacteria > Pseudomonadati > Pseudomonadota > Alphaproteobacteria > Hyphomicrobiales > Nitrobacteraceae > Bradyrhizobium > Bradyrhizobium sp. P3_C3. The sequence goes on from NZ_JBFUGY010000001.1 coordinate 121,802, forward strand.
CCGGCGAGCTTTCCGCTCATATCGACCAGCGCGCCGCCGGAATTGCCGGGATTGATGGCCGCATCGGTCTGGATGAAGAACTGGTAGTCGGTGATGCCGACTTGGGTGCGCGCGAGCGCCGAGATGATGCCGTGGGTCACGGTCTGGCCGACGCCGAAGGGATTGCCGATCGCGAGCACGACGTCGCCAACCAGCAGCTCGTCGGAATTGGTGAAGTCCAGGGTCGGAAACTTTTCCTTGGTGTCCTTCAGGCGCAGCACGGCGAGATCGGTGCGCGGATCCTTCAGCAGGATCTCGGCCTCGAATTCCCGCTTGTCCGACAGCGATACTTTCACCTGGTCCGCGCCCTCGATGACGTGGACGTTGGTGACGACGAGGCCGGAGGCATCGACGATGACACCGGAGCCGAGCGAGCGCTGCATCTGCTCGGGCTGCTGGCCCGGTACGCCGAAGAAGCGGCGGAAGATCGGGTCGTCCAGCAGCGGATTGCGGTTCTGCACCACCTTGGCGGCGTAGACGTTGACGACGGCCGGCTGCACCCGCTGCACGATCGGCGCATAGGACAGCCGCAGCTCGGCGGGCGAGGACGGGACACGACGGTCCTGCGCGGCGGCCGGATTGAGGTGGGCTGAAAACGCTATGCACAATGCCGTGATGACGGCGGTCCGGGTCGATCGAAACATTCCTACCTCTCGGAAAAGACGCCGGAATATAGGCGCGTTCGCCCGCCAATAGAAGGGCGCCAGGGGGCATTATTCAGCCGCCTTTCCGGTGTGTCCGCCTTGCAAGTCCCGCATGCGAAATGACAATTTACCTGGGCGGTGGATTGGCATGATGCGCGTCATCCACCATTGTGGTGTCGAGCGGATTCGGTTGCGGCGAATTGGCATCAGTGGGAACCGCGCAACCGGGCGCAGCGTCGCGGGGCAGTCATCGTTCATACCTAGGCTCTCCCGTTGCGACTTGGGGAAGTTCGTCAAACGATGGAGTCATGATGTGAGCAGGACAAGACTTGCAGCCACCGCGATTGGTCTCGCCGGTGCGCTGGCGGCCTCGCAGGCCCAGGCCCAAACGGCAAGCAGCAGCGATCAGGAGATCGCACTGCTGAAGCAGCAATTGAAGATGCTGGAGCAGAAGCTCGACAAGCTCCAGAGCCAGACCGCCGCCAACACGGCGGCCACGGCGAAGGCCAAAGTCGAAGCAAAGGCAGAGGCCAAGGCCGAAGCGCGCTCGGAGGCGAAGGCGGTCGTGGCCAATGCCAGCGCGGCGATCCCGCTCAAGGGACCGGCGCCCGCGTCCGGCGCCGTCGTGACGATGCCGAACAACCGGCCGACCATCTGCACCGCCGACGGGGCGAACTGCGTCGCGATCACCGGTCGCGTGCACTACGATATGGGCGGCTATGACTATCGTCCCAACACGGCGGCAACTGTGCCGCAAAAGCTGGACAGCGGCGAAAACGTGCGTCGCGCGCGCATCGGTGTCGTCGGCAAATTCCTCGAAGACTGGAATTTCGCGCTGATCTACGATTTCGGAGGCTCGTCCGACGGATTTGGCGGCACGGGCGCCGCCGGCGCGACCCCTGTCGGCTTCCTGCCGGGCGGAGGCACCTCCGGCATCGAGAATGCTTGGGTGAGCTACACGGGGCTGAAGCCGTTCGGCGGCAAGATGGCAATCGAAGCCGGCATCATGGACCTTGCCTGGACCCTGGATGAATCCACGAGTTCCAACGACATTGCCTTCATGGAACGCGCCTCGGTCGGCATCATCGCGCAAAATATCGCCGCCGGCGACTTCCGTTCCGCCGCTGGTGCCCGCTGGTACAATGACGTGTTCTGGGCCGGCGCTTACGTGACCGGCCCGACCTCGGGTGCCATTCACTCGGCCTCGAGCGTGTCACCTCCCGGGACCAGCGAGCAATACGGCGCGACCGCCCGCGTTGCGGGTCAGGTCGTGAGCGGCAACGACTACTCCGTGCATCTCGGCGCCGACGCGGAATGGCTGATCCAGCCGCCGCGCAATCTGCTCGCGAACACGCAAACGCTCACGCTCAGCGATCGTCCCGAGCTGCGCATCGATCCCACGACGCTGATCTCGACCGGTGCGATTGCAAATGTGTCGGGCGCGCAGGTCTATGGCGTGGAAGCCGCGGCCACCTATGGACCGCTCTGGGTCCAGGGCGAATACTACTGGTTCAACATCGATCGCGGTGCGAACACCGCGGTGGCGCCCATCGGTACGTCGAGCCTCAAATTCCAGGGCGGCTACGCACAGGCGGCCTATGTCCTGACCGGTGAATCGCGCAAGTACAATCCGAGCAACGCGGCCTATGGCGGCGTCAAGCCGAACAATCCGTTCTCGATCAACGGCGGCGGCTGGGGTGCCTGGGAGATCGCCGGTCGCTACTCGACCATAGATCTGAACGATCAGTTGGCGACCGCCGCCGGCATCGCCGGCGGGCGGCAAACCGTCTACACGCTGGCGCTCAACTGGTACGTCAACGGCAATGTGCGCTTCATGCTCGACTATCTGCATGGCACGGTGTCGAAGCAGGCCTCGGCGGTGTCGGCGGCGGACACCGGCTCGAAGTTCGATGCGGTCGCGTTGCGCACGCAGTTTGCGTTCTGATGCAATCTCTTCCGGGAGCGGCACAGTCCGCTCCCGGAGAGTTACGCTGCGCGCTTCGGCTTCTTGACCGGCTCCGCTTCAGGCGGCGGCGCGCAGGACAGCCGTTGCTGATGGCTTTCGCCCCAGGCCTTCAGGATGTCGATCACCGGCCGCAGGCTCTCGCCGAGCTCGGAGAGGCAATACTCCACGCGTGGCGGCACCTCGGCATAGACCTTGCGGATGACGAGCTTGTCCTCCTCCAGCGCACGAAGCTGCTTTGTCAGCATGCGCTGGGTGATGCCGGGCATCCGGCGGCGCAGTTCGCCGAAGCGCTGGGTGCCGTCCTGGAGGTGGTAGAGGATCACGCCCTTCCACTTGCCGTCGATCAGGTCCAGCGTCGCCTCGACCGAGCAGCCGGGACGCCGAGTAAAATCTCGCCGCTTCATGCGTGTTTTCCCAATAGTATCCAAACAGGGACTATATCCCCGAATTTACAGTACTTGCCAAATCGGGGCTAGCGGGACAGTTAGCGGGCCAGGCGCAGATCACAAGCTACGCGCCATTTGATGGAGACAAGCCATGAAGGCCGTCGGCTACAAAAAATCGCTTCCGATCGAGGATCAGGACGCGCTGATCGATTTCGAGACCGCAAAGCCCGAGCCCAAGGGGCGCGATATCCGCGTCGCCGTGAAGGCCATCTCGGCCAACCCGGTTGATTACAAGGTACGCAAGCGTGCCGCCCCGCCCGAGGGCGAGACGAAGATTCTTGGCTATGACGCGGCCGGCGTCGTCGATGCCGTGGGTCCGGACGTCACACTGTTCAAGCCGGGCGACGAGGTGTTTTACGCCGGCTCGATCCTGCGCCAGGGCACCAATTCCGAATTCCACCTGGTCGACGAGCGCATCGTCGGCGTCAAGCCGAAGTCGCTCTCGTTCGCGCAGGCCGCAGCCCTCCCCCTCACCTCCATCACCGCCTGGGAATTGCTGTTCGACCGGCTCGGCGCGGTGCCCGGCAAGAGCGTCGATCCGCGCACGCTGCTGATCACGGGCGGCGCCGGCGGCGTCGGCTCGATCCTGATCCAGCTTGCGCGCCGCCTCACGGGCCTCACGGTGCTCGCGACGGCGACGCGGCCGGAGTCGCAAAAATGGTGCCTCGATCTCGGCGCGCATGCGGTGATCGACCACGGCAAGCCGATGAAGGAGCAGATCGAGAGCTTGAGGCTGCCGCCGGTCGCGCTGGTGGCGAGCCTGACCTTCACCGACCAGCACTACAAGGCGATCGCCGAGTTCATGGCGCCGCAGGGCCGGTTCGGCCTGATCGACGATCCCCCGGAGTTCACCGTGAGCACCTTCAAGGGCAAGGCGATCTCGGTACACTGGGAATCGATGTTCACGCGCTCCTCTTTCCAGACGTCCGACATGATCGCGCAGCATCATCTGCTCAACGACGTCTCCGACCTCATCGACAAGGGCGTGCTGCGCACCACGCTCGACCAGACCTTTGGCACGATCAACGCAGCCAACCTCAAGCGCGCGCATGCGCTGCTCGAAAGCGGCAAGTCGCGCGGCAAGATCGTGTTGGAGGGGTGGTAGCAGTCACAACGTTAGGGCGAAGCTGCGTAGGGTGGGCAAAGGCGCGCTCGCGCCGTGCCCACCATCTCGCAACGGGTGCGACAAAAGTGGTGGGCACGCTTCCGCCTTCACTCTTCGAGCTACGGCGGACAAGTCGCTTTGCCCACCCTACGGTGCCACGCTTCCGGTGCCACGCCTTCGCGCAACCTCAGGCAATCGTGTTGACGATCCCGCCTTCCGCGCGCAGCGCCGCACCGTTGGTCGCGGACGCTTCCTTCGACGCGACATAGACCACCATGTTGGCGATTTCGTCGACGCTGGCGAAGCGCTGGATCAGCGAGCTCGGGCGGTGCTGCTTGACGAAATTGGCCGCGGCCTCATCGACCGACTGGCCATTCTGCTTGGCGAGATCCTTCACGAAGGTCTCGACGCCTTCCGACATGGTCGGACCCGGCAGCACGGAATTGACGGTGACGCCGGTGCCGCGGGTGAGCTGCGCGAGGCCGCGGGCGACCGAGAGCTGGGCCGTCTTGCTCATGCCGTAGTGGATCATCTCGACGGGAATGTTGAGCCCGGACTCCGATGAGATGAAGACGATGCGGCCCCAGTTGCGCTTGAGCATGCCCTTCATATAGGCGCGCGACAGCCGCACGCCGCTCATGACGTTGACCTCGAAGAAGCGGCTCCAGTCCTCGTCAGGGATCTCGAAGAAGTCTTTTGGCTCGAAGATGCCGGCATTGTTGATGAGGATGTCGACCTCCGGCAGCGCCGCCACAAGCGCCTTGCAGCCCGCTGCGGTCGAGACGTCGGCGGCGATGCCGCGGACCTTGACGCCCGCCCCTTCCAGCTTGCGCGCGGCGGCATCGACCTTGTCCTGGCCGCGACCGTTGATGACCACGCTCGCGCCGGACGCAGCGAGACCTTTTGCGATAGCGTGGCCGATGCCGGCGGTGGAGCCGGTCACGAGGGCGGTCTTTCCGGAAAGGTCGATCTTCATGAATCATCTCCATTGTTGCTGAAGCGGATATCGTGTCCAGCGCACGCCGCTTCAATCGCCACAACTGCGAAATCGTAGGGTGCGCGACTTGCCCGACGTAGCGCGAAGAGCGAAGGCGGAAGCGCGCCCATCTTTTCGACACGAGTTGAAAGCGAAATGGTGGGCACGGCGCGCGGAGAGCGCACCCTTGCCCACCCTGCGGCACTATTGCCGCGGCGGTAGCGTCCTGAGAAACGCGACGATGGCATCGAGGTCCTGCGCCGTCATGCTGGCATAGGCAGCATAGGCCATCGGCGGCTTGAGCTTGTGGCCGTCGCGCGCGATGCCTTGCGTAATCGCACGTTTGATTTCGTCGTCGCTCCAGCCGCCCAAGCCGGCCGCGGGATCCGCGGTGATATCGGGGGAGATGGATTCGCCCCACGGCCCCTTGAACGTGCGGCCACCCTTGCCGCTCGCACCCGCGAAATCATGCACGGCGGACGGGCCCTCCGGCGTGTGGCATTCCAGGCAATGGGCGATGGTCAGGAGATAGCGGCCGCGCGCGAGCTTGTCGGAGAGATCGGCCTCGGTCGCCTGCTTGCCGGCATAGGTCGGCGCTTCCGGTTTCAGCGCGATCCTGTATTCCGGCACCGGGGTTTCGTGGCGCACTGCGGGGACTGAGCGCAGGTAAGCGGTAAGCGCATCGAGATCCCGGGCCGTGAGCACCGTGTAGAACGCGGTCGGCATGATCGGCGCGACCTTGGTCCCGTTCGGCCTGTTGCCGCTGACCAGAAACCGCTTCAGCTCGGCATCGCTCCAGTTGCCGATGCCGGTGTCCTTGTCCGGCGTGATGTTGGAGCCGGTGACCTTGAAGGCGGGCTCATCGAAGACCTGGCTGCCGCCCGCGAGCGCGCGCGAAAGATCGAGCCCTTGCGGTCCGCGCGGCGTGTGGCAGTTGTGGCAGACCATCACGCTGTTGACGAGATAGGCACCGCGCTCGACCAGCGTCTCGCCGGAGGCCGGCGACATCAACAGCGCCAGCGCGATCCCAAGCACAATCCTCATCGACAGCCCCCCGGCCGGAATCGCGTTCACCAGACGATGCGCGGCATGAGATATCGCCGCGCCATACAAAAAAGCGGCGCCCAGGGGCGCCGCTTTCTGAAAACTTGAGGTACCGGCCGGCTTACGCCGCCTCGGCTTCCTTCTCCTGCACCGGACCGGAGTCCTGGCCCTTGGCATCGACGTCGCGGTCGACGAACTCGATCACGGCCATCGCCGCGTTGTCGCCGTAGCGGAAGCCGGCCTTGATGATGCGGGTGTAGCCGCCCTGACGGTCCTTGTAGCGGGGCGCCAGCACGTCGAACAGCTTCTTGACCTGATCCTTGTCGCGCATCTCGGAGATCGCCTGGCGACGCATGGACAGGCCGCCCTTCTTGCCGAGCGTGACGAGCTTCTCGACGATCGGACGGAGTTCCTTGGCCTTGGGCAGCGTGGTGACGATCTGCTCGTGCTTGATCAGCGCGGCGCACATATTGGCGAACATCGCGCGGCGATGCTCGGCAGTGCGGTTGAGCTTCCGATGAACCTTGCCGTGACGCATGTAACTATTCCTTAGTTTGAAACTGCCGCGACGGTTCGTCGGACATGTTGCTCAGGTGGGCTGCCTGCGTTCGCCCGCGAAAGCGCGTTGCGCTTTCGCTTTCTTGTTTGAGTATGATCCTTATCGGAAAACCGCTTCGCACTTTTCCGGGATCATGCTGCGCTCAGTAGTGATCCTCGAAGCGCTTGGCGAGCTCGTCGATGTTCTCCGGCGGCCAGCCCGGCACTTCCATGCCGAGATGCAGACCCATCTGGGCCAGCACTTCCTTGATCTCGTTCAGCGACTTGCGGCCGAAGTTCGGGGTGCGGAGCATTTCCGCTTCGCTCTTCTGCACGAGGTCGCCGATGTAGACGATGTTGTCGTTCTTCAAGCAGTTGGCCGAACGCACCGACAGCTCGAGCTCGTCCACCTTCTTGAGGAAGGCCGGGTTGAAGGCGAGGTCCGGGATGATCTCCTGGGCGACTTCCTTGCGCGGCTCTTCGAAGTTGACGAACACGTTGAGCTGATCCTGCAGGATGCGGGCGGCATAAGCCACCGAGTCATCCGGCGTCAGCGCGCCGTTGGTCTCGATCGTCATGGTCAGCTTGTCGTAGTCGAGGATCTGGCCCTCACGGGTGTTCTCGACCTTGTAGGAGACCTTGCGGACCGGCGAGTACAGGCTGTCGACCGGGATCAGTCCGATCGGCGCGTCCTCGGGACGGTTGCGCTCGGCGGGCACGTAGCCCTTGCCGGTGGCGACCGTGAACTCCATGCGGATCTCGGCGCCCTCGTCGAGCGTGCAGATCTGGAGGTCCGGGTTGAGCACGACCACGTCGCCCACGGTCTGGATGTCGCCGGCGGTGACGACGCCCGGGCCCTGCTTCTTCACGACCATGCGCTTGGGGCCTTCGCCCTGCATCTTGATCGAGATGTCCTTGATGTTGAGCACGATGTCGGTGACGTCTTCACGGACGCCAGCGATCGAGGAGAACTCGTGCAGCACGCCGTCGATGTGCACCGACTGCACCGCCGCGCCCTGGAGCGAGGAGAGCAGGATACGGCGCAGCGCGTTGCCGAGCGTCTGGCCGAAGCCGCGCTCGAGCGGCTCGGCGACGATGGTCGCGAAACGGGTCGAATCGCTGCCGGGCTGGATCTGGAGCTTGTTCGGCCGAATCAGTTCTTGCCAATTTTTCTGGATCGTCACTGTTTCACCCATACAGGCCAGTCAAACTGCTAGTGCAGACACTGGCGTTGGAGAAAGGCCGCGGATCATTCGCGCGGCTTTGCAAAAAGTCATTGCGGGCGACCAATGCGCCCGCAACTTGGTATCAAACGCGCCGACGCTTGCGGGGACGGCAACCGTTGTGCGGGATCGTGGTCACGTCGCGGATCGAGGTGACGGTGAAGCCCGCGGCCTGAAGCGCACGGAGCGCCGACTCGCGGCCCGAACCGGGACCAGCGACTTCGACTTCGAGCGTGCGCATGCCGTGCTCCTGCGCCTTCTTCGACACGTCCTCGGCGGCAACCTGCGCGGCGTACGGGGTCGACTTGCGCGAACCCTTGAAGCCCATCGTGCCGGCAGAGGACCAGGCAATCGTGTTGCCCTGCGCGTCGGTGATGGTGATGGTCGTGTTGTTGAACGACGAGTTCACATGCGCGACGCCGGAGGCGATGTTCTTGCGCTCACGACGACGAACGCGGGTGGCTTCCTTGCCCATAGAGTACCTTTCCTGAAGATCTCAAACGCCGCCGTAATGCCAGCGGCTACACCTGTGGAACGAAAGGCGTGTGGCGAACGGGATGTCCCCTGTTCGCCACACGCCGCGATTGGATTCGAAAACTTACTTCTTCTTGCCGGCGATGGCCTTGGCCGGACCCTTGCGCGTACGCGCATTGGTGTGGGTACGCTGACCGCGCACCGGCAGGCCACGACGATGACGCAGGCCGCGATAGCAGCCGAGGTCCATCAGACGCTTGATGTTGATGCCGACCTCACGACGCAGGTCGCCCTCGACGAGATAGTCGCGGTCGATCACTTCGCGGATCTGGAGCACTTCGGCATCGCTGAGCTGGTTGACGCGACGATCCTCGGGGATCTTCACCTTCTCCAGGATCTCACCAGCGATCTTCTGGCCGATGCCATGGATGTACTGGAGCGCGATCAGCACGCGCTTGTTGGTCGGAATGTTCACGCCGGCAATACGGGCCACGGCCTTCTCTCCTGTTGCCGATCCCTCGTCAGGAATCAGGCTTTAAGTGCTTGGTTTCTCGGGCAGGTGTTCACAAACGCGAACACGACGCCCACCCCTGGTCTTCCTGGGGCCCGGCATCGTTTGAAACTATCCGACTTGGATGCGGGGCTTATTAGGGGATTCAGGGGGCTTTCGTCAACCGCTGCTAGCGCTTAGCTCGCTTTTTCGTGACCTTTTTTGCGGCCTTTTTGGCACCTTTTTTGACAGCCTTCTTGGCGGTCGTTTTGGCTGCCTTTTTGATCGTTTTCTTGGCCGCCTTCTTGGCGCCCTTCACGGCCTTCTTGGCGGCCTTTTTAGCGGATTTGGCAGCCTTTTTGGCCGTTTTCGCCGGCTTTTTGGCTACCTTGGCCTTCTTGGTACCCTTCTTGGCAGGCCCCGACTTGGCCGCGCTGCGCGCTTGGGCCTTGCCATGCGTCTTGGGTTCGACCGCCCCGAGGGCCAGGAGCTGGCGGTGAATCGCGCGGGTCACCTCATCAATGGCCATCATGCCGTCGATGGTCGAGAGCTTCCGCCGCTCGGAATAGTAGTGAATCAGCGGTTCCGTCTGGCTGCGGTAGCTGGCGAGCCGCTTGGTCAGGACCTCCGGGGTGTCGTCGACCCGGACCTCCTCCCCGCGCTCCCGCATCTGGGCGACGCGGGTCTCGACGCGACTCAGCAGCGCGCTCTCGTTGACGCGGAGCTCGACCACGGCGTCGAGCTTGAGATGCTTGTGCTTGAGCAGCTCATCCAGCGCCTCGGCCTGCGGCACGGTGCGCGGGAAGCCGTCGAGGATGAAACCGTTCTTGGCGTCCGGCTGGTCGATGCGGTCGGAGATGATTCCCACCACGATCTCGTCGGGCACGAGGCCGCCGCTGGCCATGATCTCCTTGGCCTTCAGCCCGACCGGCGTTCCCGCCGCAACGGCCGCGCGCAGCATCTCTCCGGTCGAGAGCTGGACGATGCCATAGCGCTGCACCAGCAGTTGCGCCTGGGTCCCCTTGCCCGACCCCGGCGGTCCCAGAAGTATAATTCTCATCGGCGTACGCCCCCCGGATTGGTGAGCGATACGTCGCGCACCTGTGTTTGAAGTCCAATGACAGTGCAAATCATAATCGGCGTCGCACCGCTACCCATATCATAGGGGAGCAAATGCCAGGACGCCAAGAAGGCCTTTGAAATCAGTGATTGCGTCGCAGGGAGAGCAGCTCTGCCGATGTCTTGGAATGGCTGACTGGTCGCCTCGGCGGGCGCCGCGCGCTGCTCGCGCGGCGAATCGGCGGCGCTGTCGCGTCGCCCTCGGAGAACGCCGCGCTTAGCGGCGGCGGCCGCGCAGCTTCGACTTCCGGATCAGGCCCTCATACTGATGCGCCAGCAGATAGCCCTGCACCTGCGCCACCGTGTCCATGGTGACGCTGACGACGATCAGCAGCGAGGTGCCGCCGAAGTAGAACGGCACCGAGGCGTAGGAGATCAGGATTTCCGGGATCAAGCAGACGATCGCCAGATAAACAGCGCCGAGCACGGTGATGCGAGACAGCACGTAGTCGATATATTCCGCGGTGCGCTCGCCCGGGCGGATGCCTGGAATGAAGCCGCCATGCTTCTTCAGATTGTCCGCGGTCTCGGTCGGGTTGAACACGATCGCGGTGTAGAAGAACGCGAAGAACACGATCAGCGCGAGATACATGATCAGGAACAGCGGACGGCCGTGGCCGAGCTGGGTCGTGATCCACTGGAACCATTCCGGCCCGCTGCCGGCGTTGAAGTTGGCAACCGTGGTCGGCAGCAGCAGCAGCGAGGACGCGAAGATCGGCGGGATCACGCCCGAGGTGTTGAGCTTGAGCGGCAGATGCGAGGACTGGCCCTCGAACATCTTGTTGCCGACCTGGCGCTTCGGATACTGGATCAGCAGCCGGCGCTGGGCGCGCTCCATGAACACGATGAAGGCGATCACGGCGACCGCCATGATGATGACGACCAGGATCAGGCCGGTCGACATCGCGCCCTGACGGCCGAGCTCGAGCATGTTGGCGAGCGCCGCAGGCAGCTCGGCGACGATGCCGGCGAGAATGATCAGCGAGATGCCGTTGCCGATGCCGCGCGAGGTGATCTGCTCACCCAGCCACATCAGGAACATGGTGCCACCGGTCAGCGTGATCGCCGTGGACAGGCGGAAGAACATGCCGGGGTCGCTGACGACGTTGCCGGCGCCTTCGAGGCCCACCGCGATGCCGTAAGACTGGAACGCGGCCAGAATCACCGTGAGATAGCGGGTGTACTGATTCAGCAGCTTGCGGCCGGACTCACCTTCCTTCTTCAGCGCCTCGAGCTGCGGCGAGACGGTGGTGAGGAGCTGGATGATGATCGAGGCCGAGATATACGGCATGATGTTCAGCGCGAAGATCGCCATGCGGTGGATACCGCCGCCGGCGAACATGTTGAACATGCCGAGGATGCCGCCCGCCTGGGAGCGGAACACCTGTTCCCAGATGTTGGGATCGATGCCGGGAAGCGGGATGTAGGTCCCGAGCCGATAAACGAGCAGCGCACCCAGAGTGAACCAGATGCGCTTCTTCAGTTCGTCAGCCTTGGCAAACGCACCGAAATTGAGATTGGCTGCCAGTTGTTCCGCTGCAGAGGCCATCTTGGACTTTCTCCCGCCGCCTATTGCGCCGTCATGCCCGCGGCCGGGCTACTCTAGCGGACGCCGGACATTATCTGGGGCTCGGCTTCGATAAGTCCACGTCCCACACGCGTAAAGGCCCGCGAGCCGCGGGCCAATGACGCAGTTGTTACGCCGCCTCGCCTTCTTCCTTGGCAGGGGCGAGGATCTTCACCGAGCCGCCCGCCTTCTCGACCGCGGCGATCGCGGTCTTCGTGGCGCCGTGCACTTCGATGTTGAGCTTGGACTTGAGCTCGCCGCGGCCGAGCAGCCGCACGCCGGCCTTGGCGCGGCGCAGCACGCCGCCCTTCACCAGGGCCTCGACGTTCACGACGCTGCCGGCGTCGATCTTCTTGGCATCGACCGCTTCCTGGAGCCGGTCGAGATTGATCTCGGCGAACTCGACGCGGAAGATGTTGTTGAAGCCGCGCTTCGGCAGACGGCGATGCATCGGCATCTGGCCGCCTTCGAAACCCTTGATGCGCACGCCCGAACGCGCGGTCTGGCCCTTGCCACCGCGGCCGGACTGCTTGCCTTTGCCCGAACCAATGCCACGGCCGACGCGCATACGCTTCTTGCGCGAGCCGGCGTTGTCGGCGATATCGCTGAGCTTCATCGCCCTGCTCCTTGTTTCTTGCGCATGATCTTCACCGAAAACGGGTGCCCGCTTTTCGGGATCCTGCGCCTTTGCTTACTTCTCGTCGACGATGCGAACGAGATGGTGAACCTTCTCGATCATGCCACGAACCGCCGGGGTGTCCGGCAGTTCGCTGGTGCGGCCGATCTTGTTGAGCTTGAGTCCGATCAGCGTCGAACGCTGCGAGTGATGGCGGCGGATCGCGCTGCCGGTCTGCTCGAGCTTGATCGTCTTTGCTGCCTTGGCCATGGGAGTCTACTCCGAAAAGCTTCCGTTAGTCGGCAGCCGCCTCGGCGTCACCACCGATACGGCGGGACTGGAGGGTGGACACCTTGATATTGCGGCGGGCTGCGACCGAACGCGGCGAATCCTGATGCTTCAGCGCGTCGAAGGTTGCGCGAACCATGTTGTAGGGGTTCGACGAGCCGATCGACTTCGCGACCACGTCCTGGACGCCGAGCGTCTCGAACACGGCGCGCATCGGGCCGCCGGCGATGATGCCGGTACCGGCCGGAGCAGCACGCAGGTAGACACGGCCCGCGCCATGACGGCCGGCGATGTCGTGATGAAGCGTACGGCCCTCGCGCAGCGACACGCGGGTCAGGTTGCGCTTGGCGGATTCAGTCGCCTTGCGGATCGCCTCAGGCACTTCGCGCGCCTTGCCGTGACCGAAGCCGGCGCGGCCCTTCTGGTCGCCGATCACGACCAGCGCTGCGAAACCGAAGCGCTTGCCGCCCTTGACGACCTTTGCCACGCGATTGATGTGGACGAGCTTGTCGACGAACTCGCTGTCGCGCTCCTCCCGGCGTTCACGTCCGCCGCCGCCGCGTTGATCGCGTCCACCACGTTGTTCGCGTTCTGCCATTTTTCCAATCCTTCAGAGGCTTGCGCCTCAATCCTCAAATTCTGTTAGAAGCTCAGCCCGCTCTCACGCGCAGCGTCGGCCAGTGCCTTGACGCGCCCGTGGTAGAGGTAGCTGCCGCGATCGAACACGACTTCCTTGACGCCCTTCTCGGCGGCGCGCTCGGCCAGCAGCTTGCCGACCGCCTTCGCCGCATCGATGTCGGCGCCGGTCTTGCCGCCGTCGCGCATCGACTTCTCGAGCGACGAGGCAGAGGCCAGCGTCTCGCCCTTCAGGTCGTCGATGACCTGGGCGTAGATGTGCTTGGACGAGCGAAACACCGACAGACGCGGACGACCGCCACCGGAGCGGCGCAGCTTCAGCCGCACACTCCGCTTGCGCCGGGCATTGGTAACCTTGGCTTTGGACATGACCGGCTCCGTTACTTCTTCTTGCCTTCCTTGCGGAAGATGAATTCGCCAACATACTTCACGCCCTTGCCCTTGTAGGGCTCCGGCGGACGATAGGAGCGAATCTCGGCGGCGACCTGGCCGACACGCTGGATGTCGCTGCCGGTCACCGTGATCTCAGTCGGCTTCGGCACGGTGATCGTGATCCCTTCCGGGATCGCGTAGACCACGTCGTGGCTGTAACCGAGCGCGAGCTGCAGGTTCTTGCCCTGCATCGCGGCGCGGTAACCGACGCCGGTGATTTCGAGCTTCTTCTCAAAACCCTTGGTGACGCCTTCGACCAGATTCGCGACCTGGGCGCGAGCGGTACCGTACAGCGCCCGCGCGCGGTTGGTCTCGACCCGCGGGTTCACCTTGACCTGGCCGTTCTCGAGCTTCACCTCGACGTCGTTATGGACGACGAACTGAAGCTGGCCCTTGGGCCCCTTCATCTTGACGGTCTGCCCGTCGACGGTCGCGGTCACACCCGACGGAACCGCCACAGGCCTTTTGCCAACACGTGACATGGATCAACAATCCTTCTCAGAACACCGTGAAGAGAACTTCGCCGCCCACATTCGCTTCGCGCGCGCTGTGGTCGGCCATGATCCCCTTCGGGGTCGACAACACCGAAATGCCGAGCCCGTTGTTGACCCGCGGCAGAGCCTTCACCGAGGCGTAAACACGACGCCCGGGCTTGGAGACTCGTTCGATCTCGCGGATGACGGGCTCGCCGTCGAAATACTTCAGCTCGATCTCGATCTCACTGCGGCCCGAGGAGTGCTCGAGCGTGGCGTAACCGCGGATGTAGCCCTCGGTCTTGAGCACTTCGAGCACATTCTCGCGCATCTTCGAACCAGGCGTCGAGACCTTGCTCTTGGAGCGCATCTGCGCGTTGCGGATACGGGTGATCAGATCGCTGATTGGATCGTGCGTAGACATCTAAACGACCCTCCTTACCAGCTGGACTTCACGAGGCCCGGGACCATGCCCTTGGAGCCAAGGTCGCGCATCGCGATGCGAGACAGTTTGGTCTTGCGGTAGTTCGAGCGCGAACGGCCCGACAGCTCGCAACGCAGACGGATGCGGGTCGCCGACGAGTTGCGCGGCATTTCCGCAAGCTTCAGGGTGGCGGCGAACCGCTCCTCCATCGGCAGCGTCTTGTCGGCGATGATCGCCTTCAACCGCTCGCGCTTCGGGGCGGCGTTCTTCGCCATCCGCTTGCGCCGGTTGTTCTTCTCGACTGAACTCTTCTTTGCCATGCTTGGCTCCTGGGTATCCGCGTTTGAGAGGCTTTAGGTCAGCGTCTCACTGCCGGAACGGGAAATTGAAAGCGGTCAACAAGGCCCTCGCCTCGTCGTCGGTCTTGGCCGTGGTGCAGACGGTGATGTCCATACCGCGGGCTTCCGTGACCTTGTCGAAGTCGATCTCGGGAAAAATGATGTGTTCCTTGAGGCCGAGCGAGTAGTTGCCGCGGCCGTCGAAGCTCTTCGGGTTCAGGCCGCGGAAGTCGCGGACGCGCGGCAGCGCGACCGTCACCAGGCGATCGATGAACTCGTACATGCGGGCCTTGCGCAGCGTGACCTTGCAGCCGATCGGCTGGTTCTCACGCAGCTTGAAGGTCGCGATCGCGATACGCGAATAGGTCACGATCGCCTTCTGGCCGGCGATCAGCGTCAATTCAGCGGCGGCGTTCTCGGCCTTCTTACGGTCGTTGACGGAGTCGCCAACGCCCATGTTCAGCACGACCTTGTCCAGACGCGGAACCTGCATGACGTTCTCATAACCGAACTTCTCGGTCATTTCCGTCCGGATCTTCGCGTCATATTCCGCGCGCAGGCGCGGCGTGTAAGCGACCTCAGCCATCGATCTCAGCTCCCGAGCTCTTGGCGATGCGGACCTTCTTGCCGTCCGCCAGAATCTTGAATCCGACGCGGGTCGGCTTTCCATCCTTGCCGACGAACGCGATGTTGGACAGTTGGATCGGCGACTCCTTCGAGATGATGCCGCCCTCCTGGGCCTGCGTCTGCTTCTGATGACGCTTGACCATGTTGATACCGCGCACCAGCGCCGTGCCGGCGTCCGGGCGAACCTCGAATACTTCGCCGGTGCGACCCTTGTCGCGACCGGTCAGCACGACGACCTTGTCGCCCTTGCGGATCTTCGCAGCCATCACAGCACCTCCGGCGCGAGAGAGATGATCTTCATGTGGTTCTTCGCGCGCAGCTCGCGCGGCACGGGCCCGAAGATACGGGTGCCGACCGGCTCGGACTGGTTGTTGATCAGAACGGCGGCGTTGCGGTCGAAGCGGATGACCGAACCGTCGGCGCGGCGGATGTCCTTGCGGACGCGCACTACGACGGCCTTCATCACGTCGCCCTTCTTCACCTTGCCACGCGGAATCGCTTCCTTGATCGAGACGACGATGATGTCGCCGATCGTGGCGTAGCGGCGCTTGGAGCCTCCGAGCACCTTGATACACATGACACGGCGTGCGCCAGAATTGTCGGCCACGTCGAGGTTGGTCTGCATCTGAATCATTGATGCACCTCGTCCTCTTCTCTCTTGCGCCAGCCCAGCCGGCGCTCAACATTTTCCTGAAGTCAGTCGGCTAAAGCCAACAGATCAGGCGCTTTTCTTGTGTTCGCCCCGGATCACGATCCAGCGCTTCAACTTCGAAATCGGCTTGGTTTCCTCGATCCACACCATGTCGCCCGGCTTGAACTGGTTGTCCTCGTCGTGCGCGTGGTAGTTCTTCGAACGGCGGATCGTCTTCTTGTAGATCGGGTGCGTGAAGCGGCGATCGACGCGCACCACAACGGTCTTGGCAGTCTTGTCGCTGACGACCACGCCTTGCAAAGTACGTTTCGGCATATTCGTAAGCCCCTTACTTCTCTTTCGCGCGCTTCTGCGCGGCGACGGTCTTGATGCGGGCGATGTCACGGCGAGCCTCGCGCAGGCGCGAGGTGTTCTCGAGCTGCCCGGTGGCGCGCTGGAAGCGCAGGTTGAAGCGCTCCTTCTTCAGATTCAGGATGGCGTCATCCTGCTGATCAGGGCTCAATGCACGGATGTCTTCGATCTTCATCTGGGCCATGGCCATTACTCCGCAATGCGCTCGACGAAGCGCGTCTTGATCGGCAGCTTGGCGGCCGCCAGGGTCAGCGCTTCACGCGCCGTCTGGGTGTTGACGCCGTCGATCTCGAACAGCACCCGGCCGGGCTTGACGCGCGCGACCCACAGTTCCGGAGCACCCTTGCCGGAGCCCATGCGGACTTCGGCCGGCTTCTTCGACACCGGAACGTCGGGGAACACGCGGATCCAGACGCGGCCGGCGCGCTTCATGTGGCGGGTCAGCGCGCGGCGAGCGGCTTCGATCTGGCGCGCGGTAACGCGCTCCGGCTCGGTCGCCTTCAGGCCGAACTGGCCAAAGGCCAACGTCGCACCCGAAGACGCAACGCCGTGGATGCGGCCCTTATGCGCCTTCCGGAACTTCGTTTTCTTAGGTTGCATCATGGCTTCAAGCCCTCAAATTCTCTGTGCTGGCGTCAGGCCGCAGCGTTGTCACGGCGCCCACGGCCACCGCGATCACCACCGCCGCCGGTCTCGCCTTCGGCCATTCTCTTGTCCTGGGCCATCGGATCGTGCTCGAGGATCTCGCCCTTGAAGATCCAGACCTTGACACCGCAGGTGCCGAAGGTCGTGAACGCGGTCGCAACGCCGTAGTCGATGTCGGCGCGCAGCGTGTGCAGCGGCACGCGACCTTCGCGGTACCACTCCATGCGCGCGATTTCCGCGCCGCCCAGGCGACCCGAGCAGTTGATGCGGATGCCTTCCGCGCCGAGACGCATCGCCGACTGCACGGCGCGCTTCATGGCACGGCGGAACGCCACGCGGCGCTCGAGCTGCTGCGCGATCGACTCGGCCACCAGCGTCGCATCGAGCTCCGGCTTGCGGATCTCGACGATGTTGATGACGACGTCGGACGAGGTGATGTCCGCGACCTTCTTGCGAAGCTTGTCGATGTCGGCGCCCTTCTTGCCGATCACCACGCCCGGACGAGCCGAGTGGATGGTGACGCGGCACTTCTTGTGCGGACGCTCGATCACGATGCGGGCGACGGCCGCCTGCTTGAGCTCCTTGTGCAGGATCTCGCGGATCTTGACGTCCTCGTGCAGCAGCTTGCCGTATTCCTGCTTGCCGGCGAACCAGCGGGAATCCCAGGTCCGGTTGATGCCGAGACGCAGACCGATTGGATTGATCTTTTGACCCATCGTTTTCTCCTGCGCCCCTTAAGCCGCTGCTGCTTCGGCTTCGACCTGACGAACAATGATCGTCAGCTGCGAAAATGGTTTGTAGACACGGCCCGAGCGGCCACGGCCGCGGGCGGCAAAGCGCTTCATCACGAGGCCGTTGCCGACGAAGGCCTGCGCCACGACGAGATCGTCGACGTCGAGGTCGTGGTTGTTCTCGGCATTGGCGATAGCCGATTCCAGGCACTTCTTTACGTCAACCGCGATCCGCTTGCGCGAAAACTGCAGGTCGGCGAGCGCAGCAGCCGCCTTCCGGCCGCGAATGAGCTGGGCGACCAGGTTGAGCTTCTGCGGGCTCACCCGCAGCATCCGGGCGACCGCCTTGGCCTCGTTCTCGGCGAGGCTCCGTTCGCGCTTAGGTTTGCTCATCGTTTAATCCTCAAGCCTTCTTGGCTTTCTTGTCGCCGGAGTGGCCATGGAAGGTCCGGGTCGGCGAGAACTCGCCGAACTTGTGACCGACCATTTCCTCGTTGACGGCAACCGGTACGTGCTTCTGACCGTTGTAGACGCCGAAGGTCAGGCCGACGAACTGCGGCAGGATCGTCGAGCGACGGCTCCAGATCTTGATGACGTCGTGACGGCCGGACGCGCGGGCGGCATCTGCCTTCTTGAGCAGAGAACCCTCGACGAACGGGCCTTTCCAGACTGAACGAACCATGTCCGGCGTTCCTTACTTCTTCCGCTTGTGGCGGCTTAGGAGAATGAATTTGTTGGTCGACTTGTTGCTGCGGGTCTTCTTGCCCTTGGTCGGCTTGCCCCACGGGGTGACCGGGTGGCGACCGCCCGAGGTACGACCTTCACCACCGCCGTGCGGATGGTCGATCGGGTTCATCGAGACACCGCGGTTATGCGGCTTGCGGCCCAGCCAACGATTGCGGCCGGCCTTGCCGATCGAGGTGTTCATGTGATCCGGGTTCGACACCGCGCCGATCGTGCCGCGGCAACGGCCGTGCACCAGGCGCTGCTCGCCCGAGTTCAGGCGGATGATCACGTAGTCGTGGTCGCGGCCGACGAGCTGGGCGTAGGTGCCGGCGGAACGAGCGAGCTGGCCGCCCTTCCCGATCTTGACCTCGATGTTGTGGATGATCGTGCCGACCGGCATGTTGCCGAGCGGCATGACGTTGCCCGGCTTCACGTCGACATAGTTGCCGGCAACCACGGAATCACCGACGGCAAGGCGCTGCGGCGCCAGGATATAGGCCTGGGTGCCGTCTTCGTACTTGACCAGCGCGATGAACGCAGTGCGGTTCGGATCGTATTCCAGCCGCTCGACCGTCGCGGGTGCATCGACCTTGTCGCGCTTGAAGTCGACGATGCGCAGCGTCTGCTTGTGACCGCCGCCGCGGAAGCGCACGGTGATGCGACCGGTGTTGTTGCGACCGCCCGAGGAGTGCTTGCCTTCGGTGAGCGCCTTGACCGGCTTGCCCTTGTAGAGGGCCGAACGATCGACCATGACCAGCTGGCGCTGGCCCGGCGTCGTGGGATTGAATTTTTTCAGTGCCATCGTCGTACGACCTTACAGACCGGTGGTCACGTCGATCCGGTGGCCCTCTTCGAGGGTCACGATCGCGCGCTTGCTGTTCGACTGCGAGCCGAGATTGCCGCGGAAGATCTTGGTCTTGCCCTTGCGGACCAGCGTGTTGACGCTCTTGACCTTGACGTCGAACAGCTTCTCGATCGCTTCCTTGATCTGCGGCTTGGTCGCCTTCGCGGCCACCTTGAACAGGACCTTGTTGTGCTCCGAGGCGATCGTCGCCTTTTCGGTCACGACCGGCGACAAGATCACGTCGTAGTGGCGAGGCTCGATGTTCTTCGTCATTTGAAGCGCGCCTCCAGCGCATCGATGGCGGCCTTGGTCAGAACGAGCTTCTGACGGCGCAGGATGTCATAGACGTTGATGCCCTGGATCGGCAGCACGTCCATGTTCGGGATGTTGCGGGCCGCAGCGGCAAAGCCGTTGTTGAGCTCGGCGCCGTCGATGATCAGCGCGTTGGTCAAACCGAGGCCCGAGAAGTGGCCGAGCAGCGCCTTGGTCTTGGCGGCTTCCAGCGCGGCCTTGTCGATCACCAGCAGATCGCCGTCCTTGGCCTTCGCCGACAGCGCATGCTTGAGGGCAAGCGCGCGGACCTTCTTCGGCAGATCGGTGGCGTGCGAACGCACCACCGGACCGAAGGCACGGCCACCGCCGCGGAACTGCGGCACGCGGGCCGAGCCGTGACGAGCACCGCCGGTGCCCTTCTGCTTGTACATCTTCTTGCCGGTGCGCCAGATCTCGGCGCGGCCCTTGGCCTTGTGAGTGCCGGCCTGACGCTTGTTGAGCTGCCACTGCACGCAACGCGCAATGATGTCCTGGCGCGGCTCGAGGCCGAAAATGGCGTCGGAAAGCTGGACCGAGCCGGCTTCCTTACCTTCGAGGGTCGTGACCTTCAATTCCATCTCACGCCTCCTGTGCAGCCGGAGCAGCGTCCGCTTCGCCAGCAACCTTGAACTTGCCGGGCTTCGGAGCATCCTTCGGCAGCGGCTTCTTGACAGCGTCGCGCACGCGGATCCAGCCGCCCTTGGAGCCGGGAACGGCGCCTTCGACGAGGATCAGGCCGCGCTCGACATCGAGCTGAACGACTCGAAGGTTGAGCGTGGTGATGCGGTCGACACCCATGTGGCCGGGCATCTTCTTGTTCTTCCAGGTCTTGCCGGGGTCCTGACGGCCACCGGTCGAACCGATCGAACGATGCGAGACCGACACACCGTGGGTGGCGCGCAGACCGCCGAAGTTCCAGCGCTTCATACCGCCGGCGAAGCCCTTACCGACCGAGGTGCCGGTGACGTCGACGAACTGGCCGACTACGAAATGATCGGCAAGGATCTCGGCGCCCACGGGGATCATGGCATCCGCGGAGACGCGGAATTCCTCGACCTGCCGCTTCGGCTCGACCTTGGCGACCGCGAACTGGCCGCGCTCTGCCTTGGGCATGTACACGGTCTTGCGGCTGCCAGAACCAAGCTGGAGCGCGACGTAACCGTTCTTCTCTTCAGTGCGGTGGCCTACGACCTGGCAATTGCCGAGCTTCAGCACGGTCACGGGGATATGTTCGCCGGCCTCTGTAAAGACCCGCGTCATCCCGACCTTTTGTGCGATCACTCCGGAGCGCATCGGCGTGCTTCCTGTTCTTTCTGTCCGCTAGTCGCGAACGTGATCCAAAAATCTTAGAGCTTGATCTCGACGTCGACACCGGCGGCCAGGTCGAGCTTCATCAAAGCATCGACGGTCTGCGGGGTCGGATCGACGATGTCGAGCAGGCGCTTGTGAGTGCGCATCTCGAACTGCTCGCGGCTCTTCTTGTCGACGTGCGGCGAACGGTTGACGGTGAACTTCTCGATGCGGGTGGGCAGCGGAATGGGTCCGCGGACCTGCGCGCCGGTGCGCTTCGCCGTGTTCACGATCTCGCGGGTCGACGTATCGAGGATACGATGGTCGAACGCCTTGAGACGGATACGAATGTTTTGGCCGTTCATTGCCGTGGTCTCTCTTTAGTGGGGGGTGGCGAATAGCGAATAGCGAATGTCACACTCGCTACGCGCCAATCCCTATTCTCGTAATTACTCGATGATCGAGGCGACGACGCCGGCGCCGACGGTGCGGCCACCTTCGCGGATCGCGAAGCGGAGCTTCTCTTCCATCGCGATCGGCACGATCAGGTGCACTTCCATCGCGATGTTGTCGCCCGGCATCACCATCTCGGTGCCTTCCGGCAGATGCACGACACCGGTCACGTCGGTGGTGCGGAAGTAGAACTGCGGACGGTAGTTGGTGAAGAACGGGGTGTGGCGACCGCCCTCTTCCTTGGTGAGGATGTAGGCCTCAGCCTTGAACTTGGTGTGCGGCTTGACCGAACCCGGCTTGCACAGCACCTGGCCGCGCTCGACGTCCTCGCGCTTGGTGCCACGGAGCAGCGCACCGATGTTGTCGCCCGCCTGGCCCTGATCGAGCAGCTTGCGGAACATTTCGACGCCCGTGACCGTGGTCTTCTGCGTGGCGCGCAGACCGACGATCTCGATTTCCTCGCCGACCTTGACGATGCCGCGCTCGACACGGCCGGTCACGACGGTGCCGCGGCCCGAGATCGAGAACACGTCTTCAACCGGCATCAGGAAGGGCTGGTCGACCGGACGCTCCGGCTGCGGAATGTACTCGTCGACGTTCTTCATCAGCTCGAGGATGGCGTCATGGCCGAGCTTCTTGTCGGAATCTTCGAGAGCGGCGAGCGCCGAACCCTTGATGATCGGGATCTTGTCGCCCGGGAAGTCGTACTTGGAGAGCAGTTCGCGGACTTCGAGCTCGACGAGCTCGAGGAGTTCCGGATCGTCGACCATGTCGCACTTGTTGAGGAACACGACGAGCGCGGGCACGCCGACCTGGCGGGCGAGCAGGATGTGCTCGCGGGTCTGCGGCATCGGGCCGTCAGCGGCCGACACGACCAGGATCGCACCGTCCATCTGGGCGGCGCCGGTGATCATGTTCTTCACGTAGTCGGCGTGGCCGGGGCAGTCGACGTGGGCATAGTGGCGGTTCTTGGTCTCGTACTCGACGTGCGCCGTCGAGATCGTGATGCCGCGCGCCTTCTCTTCCGGCGCCTTGTCGATCTGGTCGTACGCCGTGAACGTCGCACCGCCGGTCTCGGCGAGGATCTTGGTGATCGCAGCCGTCAACGACGTCTTGCCATGGTCGACGTGACCGATGGTGCCGATGTTGCAGTGCGGTTTGTTACGTTCAAACTTTGCTTTGGCCATTTGACTCTCCGTTCAATCGTCAGTTCGAGACCGACGACAATCAGGCAAACTTCTTCTGGACTTCTGCCGACACATTGGCCGGCGCTTCTGCGTAGTGGTCGAACTGCATGGTGAAGGTCGCGCGACCCTGGCTCATCGAGCGCAGGTTGTTCACGTACCCGAACATGTTCATGAGCGGCACCATCGCGTTGATGACGTTGGCGTTGCCGCGCATGTCCTGACCCTGGATCTGACCGCGCCGGGAATTCAGGTCGCCGATGACCGAGCCGGTGTAGTCTTCCGGGGTCACCACTTCGACCTTCATGATCGGCTCGAGCAGGACGGACTTGCCCTTCTGCAGCGCTTCGCGGAATGCCGCGCGCGATGCGATTTCGAAGGCGAGCGCCGACGAGTCGACGTCGTGGTACTTGCCGTCGACGAGCTGAACCTTGACGTCGACCACGGGGAAGCCCGCGACGACACCAGAGCTCATCACGCTGTTGAGGCCCTTTTCGACGCCGGGGATGTATTCCTTCGGAACCGCACCGCCGACGATCTTGGACTCGAACTCGTAGCCCTTGCCGGGCTCGTTCGGCTCGACCACGATCGACACTTCCGCGAACTGACCGGTACCGCCGGTCTGCTTCTTGTGGGTGTACTTGACCTCGGCCTTCTTGGTGACGCGCTCACGGAACGCAACCTGCGGCGCGCCGATGTTGGCGTCGACCTTGTAGGTACGCCTGAGGATGTCGACCTTGATGTCGAGATGGAGTTCGCCCATGCCCTTGAGGATGGTCTGGCCGGACTCCTGGTCGGTCGACACGCGGAAGGACGGATCCTCCGCGGCGAGCTTCGCCAGCGCCACGCCCAGCTTTTCCTGGTCGGCCTTGGACTTCGGCTCGATCGCGATCTCGATGACCGGCTCGGGGAATTCCATCTTCTCCAGGATCACCTGCTTGTCGGGATCGCACAGCGTGTCACCGGTGCGCGCTTCCTTCAGGCCGGCCAGCGCGACGATGTCGCCGGCATAGGCTTCCTTGATGTCCTCGCGGTTGTTCGCATGCATCAGCAGCATGCGCCCGATGCGCTCCTTCTTCTCGCGCGTCGAGTTCACGACACCGGTGCCGCTCTGCAGGACGCCGGAGTAGATGCGGCAGAAGGTGATGGTGCCGACGAACGGGTCGTCCATGATCTTGAACGCGAGCAGCGCGAGCGGCTCCTTGTCGTCGGCCTTGCGCACGACCTCGTTGCCGCGGTCGTCGGTGCCCTTGATCGCGGGGACGTCGATCGGCGACGGCAGATAGTCGACGACGGCGTCGAGCAGCGGCTGCACGCCCTTGTTCTTGAAGGCCGAGCCGCACAGCACGGGATAGAACGCGCCGGTCAGCACCGCCTTGCGGATCAGCCGCTTCAGCGTCGCTTCATCCGGTTCGTTGCCGTCGAGGAAGGCGGCCAATGCGTCATCGTCGAGCTCGACGGCAGCTTCCACCATCTTCTCGCGGTATTCCTTGGCCTGCTCGACCATATCTTCCGGGATGTCGACATAGTCGAACTTCGCGCCGAGCGATTCATCGTTCCAGATGATGCCCTGCATCTTCACGAGGTCGACGAGACCCTTGAAGTTGTTCTCGGCACCGATCGGAAGCTGGATCGCGATCGGCTTGGCGCCGAGGCGGTCAACGATGTCGGCCAGGCACTTGAAGAAGTCGGCACCCGTTTTGTCCATCTTGTTGGCGAAGACGATGCGCGGAACCTTGTACTTGTCACCCTGGCGCCAGACGGTCTCGGTCTGGGGCTCGACGCCCTGGTTCGAGTCGAGCACGCAGACGGCGCCGTCGAGCACGCGCAGCGAACGCTCGACTTCAATGGTGAAGTCGACGTGGCCGGGGGTGTCGATGATGTTCAGGCGCTTGCCGGCCCAGAATGCGGTGGTGGCAGCCGAGGTGATCGTGATGCCACGCTCCTGCTCCTGCTCCATCCAATCCATCGTCGCGGCACCTTCGTGCACTTCGCCGATCTTGTGGCTCTTGCCGGTATAATAGAGGATGCGCTCGGTGGTCGTGGTCTTGCCGGCATCGATATGCGCCATGATACCGAAATTGCGGTAGTTCTCTATGGCATGAACGCGAGGCATGGGCTGATCCTTAGATTCCGTGTTTCGCCGTTACCAGCGATAGTGCGAGAAGGCGCGGTTGGCTTCCGCCATCCGGTGCACGTCTTCGCGCTTCTTGACGGCGTTGCCGCGGTTGTTCGAGGCGTCGAGCAGCTCAGCCGAGAGCCGCTCGGTCATCGTCTTCTCGTTGCGATCGCGCGCGGCCGAGATCAGCCAGCGAATGCCCAGCGCCTGACGGCGCACCGAACGAACTTCGACCGGCACCTGGTAGGTCGCGCCGCCGACGCGGCGGGAGCGCACTTCGATCGTCGGCATGACGTTCTCGAGTGCCTGCTCGAACACGCCGAGGGGGCTCTGCTTGGTCTTGGCTTCGATGATGCCGAACGCACCGTAGACGATGCCTTCGGCGACCGACTTCTTGCCGGCGTACATCACCGAGTTCATGAACTTCGTGACGATGATGTTCCCGAACTTCGGATCGGGAAGAACTTCGCGCTTTTCCGCTGAGTGGCGACGAGACATTGAGCTGGTTCCCGCTTACTTCGGACGCTTCGCGCCGTACTTCGAACGACGCTGCTTACGGTTCTTGACGCCCTGGGTATCCAGAACGCCGCGGAGGATGTGGTAGCGCACGCCGGGCAAGTCCTTGACGCGGCCGCCGCGGATCATGACCACCGAGTGCTCCTGGAGGTTATGACCTTCGCCGGGGATGTAGCCGATCACCTCGAAGCCGTTGGTCAGGCGCACCTTGGCGACCTTACGAAGCGCCGAGTTCGGCTTCTTCGGGGTCGTGGTGTAGACGCGGGTGCAAACACCACGCTTCTGCGGCGACTGCTGCAGCGCCGGCACCTTCTTGCGCGACTTCTGCACTTCACGCGGTTGAGCGATCAGCTGGTTGATCGTCGGCATCCTGGCCTTACCCTTTGTTCTGCCGCGGTCCCTTCCGGGTCCGCTGTCTTGGCGCGGCCCGTTGCCGGAACCGCAATTTTTTTCGGGCCACCCGCCCGACGAGGTCGCCTCGCACGGAACAATCCGCACAAAGCGAAATTGCGCCAACCGCTCCATCACCGAGCGGAAAGCGTTACGACGCCACAGAGGACCGCAGTTTCAGGGCAATCAGCATAAAGCTGCGGCCCGCGCACCGAGGTCATGCATCCGAATTCGATCTCAAGAGAACGAGCTCAAGAGACCTAAAATCGCACTGGCATTGCCTAGCTATGATCGACAGCGTTTGAGCGGCATTCGTCGAGGTTGGTGCCCGCCTTAGCGATCCCTGAGGATCCGATCCTTGGGGATCTAATCCCTGCGGATCAACGGGTGGCCCGTTCCGACGCTGGCGATGCTCACCGCCTGTCGTTAAGTGAGGCGCTTTCTATAAGTGAGAGTCGGCCAAGTCAAGGTCAAACGACAGTCAGAAAACGCTTCTGCCACCTGACGAAATCGCTGTTTGCCCGCACTCACCGCGCCTGCCGGATATGGGGACCGGACGTCCGTTCCGCCAGCCCAAAAACAATTTATACCCGGGTTAAATGTACTTTTATAACCCTTGCTAAGGCTTTTTTTCCTGTTGATGCGTCAATCTGCCGCCTGCGGCAGAGATTTGCACCATGCGCTACACCGACATTGCCATTATCGGCGGGGGATTGTCCGGCTCGACCGCCGCCGCAATGCTCGGCCGCGCCGGCATTTCGACGGTGCTGATCGACCCGCATGAGAGCTATCCGGCGGACTTTCGAGTCGAAAAACTCAGTGGTCACGTCCAGGTCGAGCGATTCCTGAAGACCGGAATCGGAGAATCGGTGCTGCGCCGCGCGACCTTTGCCGGCGAAAACTGGATCGCTCGATTCGGCCGTTTGCTCGACAAGGCACCGAGTCGGCAGTTCAACATCCTCTACGATTCGCTCGTCAACGCCGTCCGTGACGAGATCCCTGCCGGCGTCGAGCGCATCTGCGCCAAGGCGGTCTCGCTCGAGACGAGCCCGGAGCGGCAAAAGATCACGCTCTCCAATGAGGAGACGATCTCGGCCCGGCTGGTCGTGCTCGCCAACGGCCTGAACGTCGGCCTGCGCCACCAGCTCGGCATCGCGAGAAAAGTCATCAGCGCCTGCCATTCGATCTCGATCGGGTTCGACGTGGTGCCGGCGGGACGGAATTCGTTCGACTTCCCGGCACTGACCTATTTCTCGGAACGGCCGAGCGACCGAATCCCCTACATCACACTGTTTCCGACCGGTCCGCGGATGCGCGCCAATCTGTTCGTCTATCGCGGCGTCGACGACCCATGGCTGCGCGAATTGCGCCGCGCGCCAGCCGAGACGCTGAACGCCGCCCTGCCCCGGCTCAAGCGCATCACCGGCGCCTTCGACATCGCCGGCGAGATCAAGATCCGCCCGGTCGACCTCTATGTGAACGACGCAAGCGGCCAGCCCGGCCTCGTGCTGGTGGGCGATGCGTTCTCGACCTCCTGCCCCGCCGCCGGCACCGGCTGTGACAAGGTCTTCACCGACGTCGAGCGGCTCTGCAACGTCCATATCCCGGAGTGGCTCGCCTCCGACGGGATGGACGGGGCCAAGATCGCCACCTTCTACGCCGATCCGGTCAAGCGGGCCTGCGACGAATGGTCGGCGGCGAAGGCGTTCGAGTTCCGCTCCGTCTCGACCGCGACGAGTCCCTACTGGACCGCGCAGCGCTGGGCGCGCTTCATCGCTTGGTCAGTTCAAGGCTTGCTGCGGCCGCTCGGAGGAGCAATTCATCTGGAGCCGAACTTCCTCGGTCACGCCTCCTCGTCGTCCTCGTCCTCATCATCCTCGTCGAGGTCGTCTTCATCCTCGTCGTCATCGTCGCTGTCGTCATCGGCCTGAGCCACAGCGCCATGCGGCTGGTGGATCTGGTCGTTCCACAGCTTGCGATAGGTGCCGTTCCTGGCGAGCAGCTCGGCATGCGAGCCGCGCTCGATCGCCCTGCCCCCTGAGATCACGATGATCTCGTCCATCTCGACCACGGAGGTCAGGCGATGGGTCGACCAGATCATGGTGCGCCCCTTCGCGACCTTCAGCAGCGTGCGGTTGATCGCGGCCTCGGTGGTCTGGTCGAGCGCCGAGGTGGCTTCGTCCAGCAGCAGCACGGAAGGGTTACGGATGACCGCGCGCGCAATCGCGATGCGCTGGCGCTGGCCGCCCGACAGCGTATCGCCGCGCTCGCCGACCGGCGTGTCGTAGCGCTGCGGCAGGCTCATGATGTAGCGGTGGATCTCGGCCTTCTTGGCGGCGTCCTCCACCTCCTCGTCGGTCGCGCCTTCCTTGCCGAGCCGGATGTTCTCGCGAATCGACATGTTGAACAGCATGTTCTCCTGGAACACCACCGCCATGCTCCGGCGCAGCGAATCCAGCGTCACCTTGCGCACGTCGACGCCGTCGATGGCGACGCGCCCCTCGTTGGGCACGTACAGCCGCAGGATCAAATTGAGCAGCGTGCTCTTGCCGGAGCCCGAGGGGCCGACGATGGCGATGCGCTTGCCGGCGTTGAGCTTGAGGCTGAGATTGTCCAGCACCGGCGTCTGGCTGCCTTCGTACTGGAACGTCACGTGGTCGAAGGTGATGTCGTTGGTGATGCGCGGCAGATCGGGCGCGCCGGGACGATCGGCGCCGCGCGTCGGCTCATCCAGCAGCTCCTGCATGTGGCGGATCGCGGCCGCCGAGGAGATCGACACCGGGATGAAGTGCATCACGTGGGCGATGTTGTAGGAGACCTCCCAGAACGCGCTCTCGAAGGTGACGAAGGTGCCGATGGTGATCTGGCCCTTGGTCGCCAGATAGGCGCCGATCGCGAGCACGACGAGGTGCAGCAGCAGCACCGAAATGGTGACCGTCCGCTCCACCATGGTCGACAGGAACGCAGCCGAAGCGATCTTGCGGCGGGTCTCGTCGTTGCGGAAGCTGAAGAAGCCGAACATCTTGCGTTGCAGGCTGAACGCCTTGATCACGGCCTGCGCGGCCACGTTCTCCTGCACCATGCCGAGCAGCGCGCTCTCGTTCTGCTTCTGCTCGTAATTGGCCTGCACCGCCTTCGGGGTGAGGATGCGCGGCCCGATCAGCGTGATCGGGAACACCAGCAGCGCGACCGCGGCGAGCTGCCAGTTCAGGAACAACATCAGGATGATGCCGGCGATCAATTCCAGGAACGGCAGCGCCGCACTGTTGGCGAAGGTCTTGACCGAGCCCTCGAAGGCCGAAAGGTCGACGGAAAAGCGCGACAGGATCTCGCCGCGCTTGGTGCGGCCGAAATAGGCCGCCGGCAGGTCCTGGACGTGCTCGAACAGGCGCTTGCGGACATCGGAGATGATGCAGGCAGCCAGCCTGGCGTCCCAGCGCTCGTACCAGACCGCCACGATCGAGGTGAAGATGCCGGCGACCGCGAGCACGCCGAGGATCTTGTAGAGCGCCTGGAAATCCTCCTCGCCGAGCGCGTCGTCGATCAGGTACTTCAGGCTGAGCGGCATGATGACGTTGAACAGCGTCTCGACGCAGACGCCGAACGCCACGAATGACAGCATCCGCTTGTAGTTGGACAGGAACGGCTTGACGAAACCCAGGATGGTCGCGAGCGCGCCTGCGGCCTCGCGCGCGGTAAAGACGACGAGCTCCTCGTCCTCATCGTCGTCGTCGAGCTCGTCATCCTCCTCGTCTTCGTCGTCCTCGTCGTCTTCGAGGTCCGGCTTGACTGGGACAAGCTTGTCGTCGAGCTCGGCCGCCTCTTCCGTGGCGAGTTTCTGTTTGTCGGGCGGGAGGGGCTTGGACGCCATGAAACCAACCGATGCTGACGGCCGGCATGACCGCGGAGAAAGCAGGAAATAGCGGCAACCGCTATCGCACCGATTCTATGCGATCATGACGAATTCGGCAAAGCAATTGGCTACGCCGGTCCGATCCTGTCTCTAGTCGTCGTCCTCACCCTCGACCTTGTCGAAGAAGGAATAACGCAGGCTGTCGGCGTCGGCGTACCACTGGCCCGGGCCCTTGTTGGCGGCAAGCGTCGCCTCCCAGAGCGCATCGGTGCAGTCCTTGCGATGCATCGACAGGTCAAAGCCGTTGCCGAAGAATAGCTCGGACCATTCCCACCAGGTGCCGAGCTTCTTGACGCCGCGCAGCAGGTCGTAGCGGTCGATCACCACCGAAGCCATGTCCGAGGTGATCGAGCCGAACACGAGGCCGGTCTTGACCACGCGGTTCAGTTCGCGGATCGCGCGGACCACCTGCTTCGGGGAAACATGGCAGAGGCTGGTCTCGAACACGAAGTCGAAGGCGCCATCCTTGAACGGCATGTCGGTGATCGAGCCGAGCTTGTTGTACTTCTTCAGCGCCTTCGGCGTCCTGGCGTGGATGGCGCGGTTGTTCTCGATGCCGAAGGCATCGATGCCGCGATCGCGCAGCGCGCCCACCAGTTCGCCGCTGGCCGAGCCCGCGACCAGCAGCTTGGCGCCCCTGGCCTTGCCCCAGACGATGCCGATCAGCTTGGTGAGATAATCGGGATCGGTGAAGTGGCGCCAAGCTTCGCTGTAGGGACCGAGGCCGCGATAGTTCTCGAAATAGTCGCGGTCGATCTTGTCCGAGACCGGCTCGCCCTCCTCCTGTCCGCGCTCGCGGCGCAGGCGCATCATCTCGGTCAGGATGATGTCGGTCGCCGCGTCCGAGGAGTCGAGCAGACCGTTCAGCGTGGAGTCGAACAGATAATCGCCGACCACCACGATGCCGGGATGCTCCTTCGGCTCCGGCCGGTGATTGGTCATGACGTCGCGCACGGGCAGACCGCCGGGGATGGCGTTCACCGACGACAGCCAGCGGTGGATCTTGCCTTCCACGAAATGCGAACGCGCATCGCCGAGCGAGGCGGGCAGCGATTTCAGTGCGGCGTCGATCAGCTCCTGATCCGACAAATTGGCGAAGGCCAGCGCGTCGGAGCCGGGAATCAGCCAGTTCAGCACGCCGTGCTTGCCAACGTCATGGCGCGCGCCCTCGTTGTAGACGCAGCAGCCGCCGAAGGCTTCCGACATGAACCAGGCGCCGGAAATCTTCTCGCCCCAGAACGGCGTGTCGAACAGGATCGAGACGCGCAGATAGTGCGCGGGACGATCGAAATACGAGACGTGCTTGACCATCGACTTACGGAGCTGCTCGCCTTCCCAGCCCATCGTCGCGAGCCACGAATGCGGCAGGCAGACCAGCACGAGGTCGAAGTCGCGCGTCTCCGGCCCCTTGCCGTTCATCATCTTCAGCTGGTAGCGGCCGGTCGGCGCCTTGCCGACGGTGAGCACGCGGTGATTGAGCTGGACGTCGGCGTTGACCTCTGACTGCAGGCACTCGATCAGCTGCTCGTTGCCGTTCTGTATGGAATAGAGGCCGATATAGCCGTCGACATCCATCAGGTAGTTCTTGAGCGCGTTGAGCCCGTTGGTGTTGTGGCTTTCGGTCGCGATGTCGGAGCGCGCCATCACCTTGAAGAAACGCTTCGCGGTTTCGTCCTCGACCTCCTCGTCGAGCACCTGCTCGGCGGTCTTGTAGGCCCAGGGATTCTCGTTGTCGTGCGCGCCGACGCCCTCGTAATATTCGATCGGCGTCATCGCCTCGGCGCAGCGGTTCCGGAACGCCTCGATCGCCGCCGCAGTCTTGGCGCCGTATTTGCGGCGCATGCCCGCGACGTCGTTGAGGAGCTCGCCGCCGAACTGCACCTGCTCGGCGTCCATCGGAATGGTCTGAAGTCCGAAATGCTGGATCAGCTCGCGCAGCGGATCGGGACCGGTCATCGAGTAGTCGTAGATCTCGGCAACGCCGGCCTCGTACATCGCCGGCGCGGAATCGAATTTGCGCGTGACGATCTTGCCGCCGAGCCGGTCGGAGGCCTCGTAGATGGTGATGCGGCAGAGGTCGCCGAGCTTACGCTTCAAGTACCAGGCGCTCATCAGCCCGCCGGGGCCGCCGCCTACGATTGCGAGATCAAGCATATGAGTTCCGTGGTCTCCGGCCCTGCCCCCGTCACGGGACCACCGGTCTAACTTCCCTTAGCAGAAGCGCTTTTGCGCCTGAAGGAAAGATGAACAAAGGTTGATCCTGCACCGCAACAGGCAAACAAAGCAGCAAAAAGGCCGGCTTGCGCCGGCCTTTTCATTGTCCTCGGTATTCCTACGGATGAAGGATTATTCCGCAGGAGGCAGCGCAGGAAGCTCCGCTTCCGGCGCGGGCGACACGACGGCCGCCTGCTTCTCGCGCTCGTCCAGGATCAGCTTGTCGCGCTTCATCGCGACTTCGCGGATCTTGGCCATGGAGGCGCCGGTGCCCGCCGGGATCAGCCGGCCGACGATGACGTTCTCCTTGAGGCCTTCGAGCGGATCGACCTTGCCGTTGACCGCCGCTTCCGTGAGGACGCGGGTGGTCTCCTGGAACGAGGCCGCCGAGAAGAAGGAGCGGGTCTGAAGGCTCGCCTTGGTGATGCCGAGCAGAACCGGCGTTCCCGTAGCGATCTTCTTGCCCTCTTCCTTCGCCTTCTCGTTGAGCGCGTCGAACTCGATCTTGTCGACCTGCTCGCCGGAGATCATGTCCGTGTCGCCCTGGTCGGTGACTTCCACCTTCTGGAGCATCTGACGGACAATCACCTCGATGTGCTTGTCGTTGATGAGCACGCCCTGGAGCCGGTAGACCTCCTGGATCTCGTTGACCAGATAGGCCGCAAGCTCCTCGATGCCCTTGACCGCCAGGATGTCGTGCGGCGCCGGGTTGCCTTCGACGATGAAGTCGCCCTTTTCGACGACGTCGCCGTCCTGAAGGTGGATGTGCTTGCCCTTCGGGATCAGGTACTCGCGTGCCTCGTCGGTCTTGTCCATCGGCTCGATCGAGATGCGACGCTTGTTCTTGTAGTCGCGTCCGAACCGGATGGTGCCCGAGATTTCGGCGATGATCGCCGCATCCTTCGGACGCCGTGCCTCGAACAGTTCCGCCACCCGCGGCAGACCGCCGGTGATGTCACGCGTCTTGGCGCTTTCGGTCGAGACACGGGCGAGGATGTCGCCCGTATTGACCTTGGCTCCGACGTCGACCGAGAGAATGGCATCGACCGACAGCATGTAGCGGGCATCGCCGCCACGGGCGAGCTTGAGCACCTTGCCGTCCTTGCCCTTGACCACGATGGCCGGACGCAGGTCCGCGCCGCCGCGGGTCGAGCGCCAGTCGATGACCACGCGCTTGGCGATACCGGTGGCCTCGTCGAGCGTTTCCGAGATCGACTGCCCCTCGACCAGATCCTCGAAGCCGATGGTACCTTCGACTTCGGTGAGCAGCGGACGGGTGTAGGGATCCCACTCGACGATGCGCTGGCCGCGCTTGACGGTGTCGCCCTCGTCGACGTGCAGGCGCGAACCGTACTGGATACGGTGCGTCGCACGCTCGGTGCCGTCGGCATCGACGATCGCGATCACCATGTTGCGGACCATCGCGACCAGGTGACCTTCGCTGTTGCGGGCGATGGCCTTGTTCCGGATCACGATCTTGCCGTCGAAGTTGGATTCGACGAACGACTGCTCGTTGAGCTGCGCCGCACCACCGATGTGGAAGGTGCGCATGGTCAGCTGGGTGCCGGGCTCGCCGATCGACTGCGCCGCGATGACGCCGACGGCTTCACCGTGGTTGACCGGCGTGCCGCGGGCGAGGTCGCGGCCGTAGCACATGCCGCAGATGCCGTTGACGAGCTCGCAGGTCAGTGCCGAGCGGATCTTCACCTCCTGCACGCCACCCTGGTGGATGGCGTCCAGATGGCTCTCTTCCATCAGCGTACCGCGCTTGATGATCACCTTGCCCGAGCTGTCACGCACGTCTTCGCAGGCCGTACGGCCGAGGATGCGCGAGCCGAGCGAGGCGACCACGGTGCCGGCATCGACGATGGCGCGCATCTTGATGCCGAGCTTGGTGCCGCAGTCGTTCTGCGTGATGATGCAGTCCTGCGCCACGTCGACGAGACGACGGGTCAGGTAGCCCGAGTTCGCGGTCTTCAACGCGGTGTCCGCGAGGCCCTTACGGGCGCCGTGGGTCGAGTTGAAGTACTCGAGCACCGAGAGGCCTTCCTTGAAGTTCGAGATGATCGGCGTCTCGATGATCTCACCCGACGGCTTGGCCATCAGGCCGCGCATGCCGGCGAGCTGGCGCATCTGGGCCGGCGAACCGCGGGCACCGGAGTGAGCCATCATGTAGATCGAGTTGATGTCGGCATCCGCCCCGCTCGCCGTCTTCTTGGTCGAGGAGATCTCCTTCATCATCGCCTTGGCGATTTCTTCCGTGGCCTTCGACCAGGCGTCGACGACCTTGTTGTACTTCTCGCCATGGGTGATCAGACCGTCGTTGTACTGCTGCTCGAAATCCTTCGCCAGCGTACGGGTGGTGTCGACGATCTTCCACTTGGAGTGCGGCACGACCATGTCGTCCTTGCCGAACGAGATGCCGGCCTTGAACGCGTTGTAGAAGCCGAGCGCCATGATGCGGTCGCAGAAGATCACAGTCTCCTTCTGGCCGCAGTGACGGTAGACCTGGTCGATGACGCCCGAGATTTCGCGCTTGGTCATCAGCTTGTTGATGATCTCGTACGAAATCCGCGGGTTCTTCGGCAGCAGATTGCCGAGCATGACGCGACCCGCGGTGGTCTCGATCCAGCGCGTCGAGACCTTGCCGGTCTCGTCCATGCCCTGCCACCGATACTTGATCTTGGTGTGGAGGTGGATGACCTTCGCGTGCAGCGCGTGCTCGAGCTCGGCCATGTCGCCGAAGATCTTGCCCTCGCCGGGCAGGCCTTCGCGCATGATCGAGACGTAGTAGAGACCGAGCACGATGTCCTGCGACGGCACGATGATCGGCTGGCCGTTCGCCGGATGCAGGATGTTGTTGGTCGACATCATCAGGACGCGCGCTTCCAGCTGCGCTTCGAGCGACAGCGGAACGTGCACGGCCATCTGGTCGCCGTCGAAGTCGGCGTTGAACGCGGCGCAGACCAGCGGATGCAGCTGGATCGCCTTGCCCTCGATCAGCACGGGCTCGAACGCCTGGATGCCGAGACGATGCAGCGTCGGTGCGCGGTTGAGCAGCACCGGATGCTCGCGGATGACCTCGTCCAGGATGTCCCAGACCTCGGGCCGCTCCTTCTCGACCAGCTTCTTCGCCTGCTTCACGGTGGTGGACAGGCCCTTGGCGTCAAGCCGCGAGTAGATGAACGGCTTGAACAGCTCGAGCGCCATCTTCTTCGGCAGGCCGCACTGATGCAGGCGCAGCTCGGGACCGACCACGATCACCGAACGGCCCGAATAGTCGACGCGCTTGCCGAGCAGGTTCTGACGGAAGCGACCCTGCTTGCCCTTGAGCATGTCGGCGAGCGACTTCAGCGGACGCTTGTTGGCGCCCGTGATGACGCGGCCGCGGCGGCCGTTGTCGAACAGCGCATCGACCGCTTCCTGAAGCATGCGCTTCTCGTTGCGGATGATGATGTCCGGCGCGCGCAGCTCCATCAGCCGCTTCAAGCGGTTGTTGCGGTTGATGACGCGGCGGTAGAGGTCGTTGAGGTCCGAGGTCGCGAAGCGGCCGCCGTCCAGCGGCACCAGCGGACGCAGGTCCGGCGGAATCACCGGAACCACGGTCATGATCATCCATTCCGGCTTGTTGCCGGAGTGGCGGAACGCTTCCACGATCTTCAGGCGCTTGGCGAGCTTCTTGTGCTTGATGTCGGAGTCGGTCTCCTGCATCTCGAGGCGCAAGGTGGCTTCGAGCTTCTCGAGGTCCATGCCCTTGAGCAGCTCGCGGATCGCTTCCGCGCCGATCATGGCGGTGAAGGAATCCTGACCGTACTCGTCCTGCGCCTTCAGATACTCGTCTTCCGACAAGAGCTGACGGTCCTTGAGCGCGGTGAGGCCCGGCTCGAGCACGACGTAATATTCGAAGTAGAGGATCCGCTCGAGATCCTTCAGCGTCATGTCCAGCAGAAGGCCGATGCGCGAGGGCAGCGACTTCAGGAACCAGATGTGGGCGACGGGGGCTGCGAGCTCGATATGGCCCATGCGCTCGCGCCGGACGCGCGACAGCGTGACCTCGACCGAGCACTTCTCGCAGATGATGCCCTTGTACTTCATGCGCTTGTACTTGCCGCACAAGCACTCGTAGTCCTTGATCGGCCCGAAGATGCGGGCGCAGAACAGGCCGTCGCGCTCGGGCTTGAAGGTACGGTAGTTGATGGTCTCCGGCTTCTTGATCTCGCCGTAGGACCAGGACAGAATCTTCTCAGGAGACGCGATCGAAATCCGGATCTGGTCGAAGACCTGAGCCGGAGTCGTCGGGTTGAAGAGATTCATAATTTCTTGGTTCATCGTCTTCTCCTCGCGTGCCGGTCGCCTACGGCCGCAAATTCGAAAATCACTCAATCGGGGCGCCCTGCCCTCAAGGCCTCGGGAGGGGCGCCGATGCCCGGCCGTGAAGGCCGGGCATGAAAGGTCGTATTACTCGGCTGCTTCCGACGTCGGCGCCGGTCCCACCTTGGAGTTGTGCAGGTCGACGTTGAGGCCGAGCGAGCGCATTTCCTTGACCAGCACGTTGAACGATTCCGGAATACCGGCCTCGAACGTGTCGTCGCCGCGGACGATCGCCTCGTACACCTTGGTACGGCCGGCGACGTCGTCCGACTTCACCGTCAGCATCTCCTGGAGCGTGTACGCCGCGCCGTAAGCCTCGAGCGCCCACACCTCCATTTCGCCGAAGCGCTGGCCACCGAACTGCGCCTTGCCGCCCAGCGGCTGCTGGGTAACGAGCGAGTACGGACCGATCGAACGCGCGTGGATCTTGTCGTCCACGAGATGGTGCAGCTTGAGCATGTAGATGTAGCCCACCGTCACCTTGCGATCGAAGGCATCGCCGGTACGGCCGTCATAGACGGTCGACTGACCCGAAGCGTCGAGACCGGCAAGCTTCAGCATCTCCTCGATGTCGGCTTCCTTGGCGCCATCGAACACCGGCGTCGCGATCGGCACGCCGCGGCTCAGATTGTGGCCAAGCTCGATCAACTCGTTGTCGTTGAGCGACTTGATCGTCTCGTCCTCGCCGTAGACCTTCTTCAAGGTTTCCTTCAGCGGCTTGATGTCCTGCTTCGACAGATAGGCATCGACCGTCTGGCCGATACGCTTGCCGAGGCCGGCGCAAGCCCAGCCGAGATGGGTCTCGAGGATCTGTCCGACGTTCATGCGCGAGGGCACGCCAAGCGGATTGAGCACGATGTCGGCATGCGTACCGTCTTCGAGGAACGGCATGTCCTCGATCGGCACGATCTTCGACACCACGCCCTTGTTGCCGTGGCGGCCGGCCATCTTGTCGCCGGGCTGGATCTTGCGCTTCACCGCGACGAAGACCTTGACCATCTTCATCACGCCGGGCGGCAATTCGTCACCCCGCTGAAGCTTCTCGACCTTGTCGAGGAAGCGCTGTTCCAGCCCCTTCTTCGACTCGTCGTACTGCTTCCGCATGGCCTCGATCTCGGCCATCAGCTTGTCGTTCGGCGAAGCGAACAGCCACCACTGCGACTTCGGGTACTCCTCGAGCACCGCACGGGTGATCTTGGTGTCCTTCTTGAAGCCCTTCGGGCCCGCAATGCCCTGCCGTCCCTCGAGGAGCTCGGCAAGACGGTTGTAGACGTTGCGGTCCAGGATCGCCTGCTCGTCGTCGCGGTCCTTGGCCAGACGCTCGATCTCTTCCCGCTCGATCGCCAGCGCACGCTCGTCCTTGTCGACGCCGTGACGGTTGAACACGCGCACTTCCACGATCGTGCCCTGCACTCCCGGAGGAACGCGCAGCGAGGTGTCACGAACGTCGGAGGCCTTTTCGCCGAAGATGGCGCGCAGAAGCTTTTCTTCCGGCGTCATCGGGCTTTCGCCCTTCGGCGTGATCTTGCCGACCAGGATGTCGCCGGCGCGCACTTCCGCGCCGATGTAGACGATACCGGCTTCGTCGAGGTTCTTCAGCGCTTCTTCCGAGACGTTCGGAATGTCGCGGGTGATTTCCTCAGGCCCGAGCTTGGTGTCGCGGGCCATCACCTCGAACTCCTCGATGTGGATCGAGGTGAAGACGTCTTCCTTCACGATCCGCTCGGAGAGCAGGATCGAATCTTCGAAGTTGTAGCCGTTCCACGGCATGAACGCGACCAGCACGTTCCGCCCCAGCGCGAGCTCACCGAGATCGGTCGACGGACCGTCGGCGATGATGTCGCCCTTCTTGACGATGTCGCCGACCTTCACCAGCGGACGCTGGTTAATGCAGGTCGACTGGTTGGAGCGCTGGTACTTCATCAGACGGTAGATATCGACGCCCGACTTGGTCGGATCGAGATCTTCCGTGGCGCGGATGACGACGCGGGTCGCGTCGATCTGGTCGATCACGCCCGAACGGCGCGCCGCGATCGCGGCGCCCGAGTCACGCGCAACCACGCCTTCCATGCCGGTGCCGACGAACGGCGCCTCGGCGCGAACCAGCGGCACCGCTTGGCGCTGCATGTTCGAGCCCATCAGCGCGCGGTTGGCGTCGTCGTTCTCGAGGAACGGGATCAGCGCCGCGGCGACCGAAACGAGCTGCTTCGGCGACACGTCCATGTAGTCGACCTTGTCCGGCGTCACCGGCAAGACTTCGCCGGCGTGACGGCAGACCACGAGATCTTCGGTGAAGCGGCCCTTCGGGTCGAGCGGCACGTTGGCCTGCGCGACCGTGTAGCGACCCTCTTCCATCGCCGAGAGGTACACGACCTCGTCGGTGACGCGACCGTCCTTGACCTTGCGGTACGGCGTCTCGACGAAGCCGTACTTGTTCACGCGCGCGAAGGTCGCGAGCGAGTTGATCAGGCCGATGTTCGGACCTTCCGGCGTCTCGATCGGGCAGATGCGGCCGTAATGCGTCGGATGCACGTCGCGCACCTCGAAGCCGGCGCGCTCGCGGGTCAGACCGCCCGGTCCAAGCGCCGAGAGGCGGCGCTTGTGGGTGATCTCCGACAGCGGGTTGGTCTGGTCCATGAACTGCGAGAGCTGCGAGGAACCGAAGAACTCGCGCACGGCGGCAGCCGCCGGCTTCGCGTTGATCAGGTCCTGCGGCATGACCGTGTCGATGTCGACCGAGGACATGCGCTCCTTGATCGCGCGCTCCATGCGCAGGAGGCCGATGCGGTACTGGTTCTCCATGAGCTCGCCGACCGAGCGCACGCGGCGGTTGCCGAGATGGTCGATGTCGTCGATCTCGCCCTTGCCGTCGCGCAAATCCACCAGCGTCTTGATGACGGAGAGGATGTCTTCCTTGCGCAGCGTACGCTGGGTGTCGGGCGCATCGAGGTCGAGGCGCATGTTCATCTTGACGCGGCCGACCGCGGACAGGTCGTAGCGCTCGGCGTCGAAGAACAGCGACTGGAACATCGCCTGCGCCGAATCCAGCGTCGGCGGCTCGCCCGGACGCATCACGCGGTAGATGTCGAACAGCGCGTCCTCACGCGTCATGTTCTTGTCGGCCGAGAGCGTGTTGCGGATGTAGGCGCCGACATTGACGTGGTCGATGTCGAGCAGCGGCAGCTCCTTGTAGCCCTGCTCGTTGAGGGCCTTCATCGACTTGTCGGTGATCTCTTCACCGGCTTCCGCGTGGATCTCACCGGTCTTCGGGTTGACGAGGTCCTCGGCGAGATAGTTGCCGACGAGCTCCTCATCGGACAGCCGCAGCGCCTTCAGGCCCTTCTCCTGCATCTGACGCGCACCGCGCACGGTGAGCTTCTTGCCGGCCTCGAGCACGACCTTGCCGGTGTCGGCGTCGATCAGGTCGTTGATGGTCGAGTAGCCGCGGAAACGGTTGGCGTCGAACGGAACGCGCCAGCCTTCCTTGGTCCGCTTGTAGAGAATCTTCTTGTAGAACGTGGACAGGATCGCCTCGCCGTCGAGGCCGAGCGCGAACATCAGCGACGTCACCGGAATCTTGCGGCGACGGTCGATACGCGCATAGACGATGTCCTTGGCGTCGAACTCGATGTCGAGCCAGGAGCCGCGATACGGGATGACGCGGGCGGCGAACAGCAGCTTGCCCGAGGAATGGGTCTTGCCCTTGTCGTGGTCGAAGAACACGCCGGGCGAACGGTGCATCTGCGAGACGATAACGCGCTCGGTGCCGTTGACGATGAAGGTGCCGTTCATCGTCATGAGCGGAATGTCGCCCATGTAGACGTCCTGCTCCTTGATGTCCTTCACCGACTTCGCGCCGGTTTCCTCGTCGATATCGAACACGATGAGGCGCAGCGTCACCTTGAGGGGTGCCGCGAAGGTCATGCCGCGCTGGCGGCACTCGTCGACGTCGTATTTCGGCTGCTCGAACTCGTAGCGGACGAATTCCAGCATCGAGGTGCCCGAGAAGTCGGAGATCGGGAACACCGAGCGGAACACAGCCTGCAGGCCCTCGTCGAGACGCCCGCCCGCGGGTTCGTCGACCATCAGGAACTGGTCATAGGACGCCTTCTGAACCTCGATGAGGTTCGGCATCTCGGCGACTTCCTTGATGTGTCCGAAGAACTTGCGAACGCGTTTGCGACCGGTGAATGTCTGCTGCGCCATCGTGGCCTCTCATTTCGTCGCCCGCTCCGGGCGCGCCGTCCAGGACGCGGTTGCCACCGCTCCCCGGGTTGAATTTTTCGAACCCGCTTTGGGGACCAAAAATCCAGTTTCAGGCCGTCATGTCCTGAATCTGTTCTTCAGACCTTCAAAACGCAAAACGACGCGCGGGGCGCATAGGCACGCCCGCCCGTCACAACGATTGTCTTCACGGACTGCAAAAGCCCGAAATAGCCTGCTCTCCCAACGGCTTACAGGGAATCCGGCATCCCTGCCCACCGCGCTTTCGTGCTGTCGAACCGATATGGGGCGACAATAGTCGAGATTCGAGGGGTTAACCTTCAAATCCCAACACTTTTTCGTGTTCGGCCTACGTCGGAGCGCTCCGTCGCACGCCTTTTGCATCTGGCCCGCCCCTTTTGGGGATGGACCAGGATCCCGGGCCTCGCATGATGCGCGCCCCGGGATCCGGCCAGTAAGCGTTGCTTACTTGAGCTCGACCTTCGCGCC
Organism: Bradyrhizobium sp. P3_C3; assembly: GCF_056402655.1. Classification (NCBI taxonomy): domain Bacteria; kingdom Pseudomonadati; phylum Pseudomonadota; class Alphaproteobacteria; order Hyphomicrobiales; family Nitrobacteraceae; genus Bradyrhizobium; species Bradyrhizobium sp. P3_C3. The sequence goes on from NZ_JBFUGY010000001.1 coordinate 162,690, forward strand.
AGCCTTCTCGAGCTGGACCTTGATCTTCTCGGCTTCGTCCTTGTTCACGCCTTCCTTGACAGGCTTCGGCGCGCCCTCGACGAGGTCCTTTGCTTCCTTCAGGCCCAGGCCGGTGATCGCGCGGACTTCCTTGATGACCTCGATCTTCTTGTCGCCGGCGGCGGCAAGAACGACCGTGAACTCGGTCTTCTCTTCGGCCGGAGCGGCGGCAGCGCCACCACCAGCCGGGCCGGCCACGGCGACAGCCGCGGCAGCCGAAACGCCCCACTTCTCTTCGAGGAGCTTCGCGAGTTCGGCAGCTTCGAGCACGGTGAGGCTCGAGAGGTCGTCAACGATCTTCTGCAAGTCAGCCATTGTTCAGTTTCCTTAAGTGTAAGTCTGGTTCGGGTTTGAGTTTTGCGAAGGGCGTCAGGCCGCTTCGCCCTTTGAGGCATGAGCCTGGATGACGCGCGCGAGCTTGCCCGCGGGCGCATTGGCGAGCTGAGCGATCTTGGTCGCCGGCGCCACAAGAAGGCCGACGATCTTGGCGCGCAGTTCATCAAGCGACGGCAGCGAGGCAAGTGCCTTCACGCTGTCGACATTCAGGACGGTCTTTCCCATCGAGCCGCCAATGATGACGAACTTTTCGTTCGTCTTGGCGAATTCGACGGCGACCTTCGGCGCCGCTACCGGATCGTTCGAAGTGGCGATCACGGTCGGTCCCTTCAGCATGGGGCCGATGGCAACGACGTCAGTGCCTTCAAGAGCAATTTTGGCGAGACGGTTCTTCGAGACCTTCACCGAGGCGCCAGCCTGCTTCATCTGCATACGCAGCTTCTGCATCTGGGCAACGGTCAGGCCGGAATATTGAGCAACGACCGCGACGCTCGTGGTCTTGAAGACCCCATTGAGCTGTTCGACCGCTTCCTTTTTTGCCGCTCGTTCCACAGCAAGCTCTTTCCGGTTGGCGGTCATCGCGAGAAGCGGGACCGCCGGGTTGCACCCATCGCCCCACCCAAAACCTGAACCTCGGGGCCAAAACCCCTAGGACACGCGCCGGGCGAGACGACAATTCAAAGCCTGCCCTCCGGGAGCCCTCAAAGCCCACGGCGTGTCGAGGTCCGAACCAGACCCGTTTCGCGAACCAGCCATTGAAGCTGGGCGCGAAGTGAAATCCGGTCTTCACCCGTCTATGCAGGCCATGCGATTAAGCCGTTGAGAAATCGAAATTTCCCGCGGGCGCCTGCAGTCTTGGACAGGACAAGGTCAGCCGGCGAACCGCCCGACCCCTGCCCGCACTCCACCAACCGACGGGTTTTCCTTCCTTTTCGGGCAAATCCTCACGGACGTCCTGAAAAGGAATGATCTCCTGTCTTGTCGGGTTTTCGGAATGCGTGCACGAACGCGCCAGCCGAGGCCGGCACGTCCGGAAGCGGTTCTTTAACCGCTCGGAGCCCGCTTGCCAAGAGCAAAATTCACACCAGTTCCAATCCATTGCCGGCCGGGCTTGAGGCCGCCCGACAAGGGCCGATTCAGGCCGATTTGACCCCGTATGGCAGCGGCTTGCCCGCGAAGAACGCCGTCAGGTTCGCCAGCACGCAGTTCTGCATGGCGACGTGCGATTCGAGGGTGTGGCCGCCGATATGCGGGGCGAACACGACATTGGGGAGCGCCGTCAGCACGTCGGGGGCGTGCGGTTCCTTATCGAAGACGTCGAGGCCGGCGCCGGCGATGGTCCTGTCGGTCAGGGCCGCGACCAGGGCCTTCTCGTCGATCACTGAGCCGCGGGAGATGTTGACGACATAGCCGTGCTCCCCGAGTCGCCCGAGGATATCGGCGTTGACGACGTGCTGGGTCTCGGCCCCTGCCCGGACCGCGATCATCAGCACGCTGCACCAGTCGGCCAGCGCCTCCAGCGTCGGGAAATATTGATAGGGCAGATCGTATTTGGTGCGGCTGAAATAGCCGACCTCGCTCTCGAAGGCGGCGCAGCGGGCCGCAATCTTGCGGCCGATCTCGCCCATGCCGTAGACGCCGATGCGGCGGCCGGGCATGCCCGCCTGCGGGCGCATCATCGGCGACTGCCTTGAGCCGGCCCAATCGCCGCTGCGGACATATTGGTCGGCGACCAGGATCCGCCGCGTCGTCGCCAGCATCAGGGTCATCGCGATGTCAGCGACGGAAGCCGCATTGGCACCGGGGCTGTGGCCGACCGCGATGTTGCGGGCGGCGGCCGCCTTCAGGTCGACGCCATCATAGCCGGTGCCGTAGCAGACGATGGCGCCGAGTTTTGGGAACAGGTCCATCGCATCTGCGGCGAGCGGCGAGCCGCCAGCGGTGAGCATCGCGCGGATGCCGCCGAGCTCATCGGCCGAAAACACCTCGCGCGCCGGCTTGCCGCCGGTGTCGAGCAGTTCGAACCGCTCGGCGAAACGCGCCATCATCGTCTTCGGGAAGCGCGAGTAGATCAGGACCTTGTCAGCCATTTTTCTTGTTTCCCGGTTCTTGCTTCCGATGACAGCCACAAACGACGAGGGGCGGAATCGGTTGCCCAATTCCGCCCCTCGCCTCATGCAATTTCCAAACCTCAGCCGAGGCAAGCCTTAACCGAGAATGGTGCCCGGCTCGACCTTCACGCCGGGGCCCATCGTCGAGGACACCGCAACGCGCTGGATGTAGGTGCCCTTGGAGCCAGCCGGCTTCGCCTTCGAGACAGCATCGGCCAGGGCCTTGATGTTCTCGACCAGCTTCTCCTCGGAGAACGAGGCCTTGCCGACGCCAGCCTGCAAAATGCCGGCCTTCTCGACGCGGAACTCGACCGAGCCGCCCTTGGCACCCTTCACCGCACCGGTGACGTCCATGGTCACGGTGCCGATCTTCGGGTTCGGCATCAGGCCGCGCGGGCCGAGCACCTTACCGAGACGGCCGACCAGCGGCATCATGTCGGGGGTGGCGATGCAGCGGTCGAAATCGATCGAGCCGTTCTGCACCTTCTCGACCAGGTCTTCGGCGCCGACGACGTCGGCACCAGCAGCCTTGGCTTCGTCAGCCTTGGCGCCGCGGGCGAACACGCCGACGCGGAGCGTACGACCGGTGCCGTTCGGCAGGGTCACGACGCCGCGGACCATCTGGTCGGCGTGACGCGGATCGACGCCGAGATTGATCGCGACCTCGATGGTCTCGTCGAACTTCGCCTTGGCGCGTTCCTTGACCATCTTGATGGCGTCCGCGAGCGGGTAAAGCTTTTCGCGGTCAACACCTTCGCGGGCTTTGTTCAAACGCTTTCCGATTGCCATGACCGCTTACCCCGCCACTTCCAGACCCATCGAACGGGCAGAGCCCTCGACCATCTTCATGGCCGACTCGATGGAATCGCAATTGAGATCCTTCATCTTCTTCTCGGCGATCTCGCGCACCTGCGCCTTGGTCACCTTGCCGGCCTTGTCGCGGCCCGGCGCCTTCGAGCCGGACTGGATCTTGGCGGCCTGCTTGAGGAAGAAGGACATCGGGGGGGTCTTCATCTCGAACGTGAACGAACGATCGGCGTAGATCGTGATCACGACGGGAATCGGGGTGTTCTTCTCTTCCTTCTGGGTCTGGGCGTTGAACGCCTTGCAGAACTCCATGATGTTGAGACCGCGCTGACCAAGCGCGGGACCGATCGGGGGCGAAGGATTCGCCGCACCGGCCGGGACCTGAAGCTTCAGGTATCCGGTCACTTTCTTTGCCATGTATCACTCCTGTTGTGCCGGCTGGGCCGGCGGTTTCAGGTTCGTGGTCTGGGTCGGATGCGGCTGGCAACCGCCCTCTCCCTCCCACGGCCTCTTGCTAGCGTGAGACCGAAGCCTCACGCCTCGTCCGATCAGACCTTCTCGACCTGACCGAATTCCAGTTCGACCGGCGTGGCGCGGCCGAAGATCGACACCGCGACCTTCACGCGCGAGCGCGCCTCGTCGATTTCCTCGACCACACCCGAGAACGAGGCGAACGGGCCATCGGCCACGCGCACGTTCTCGCCGATCTCGAACGACACCGACGCCTTCGGCCGTTCCACGCCCTCCTGCACCTGGTGCAGGATGCGCATGGCCTCGGCTTCCGAGATCGGCATCGGCTTGTTCTCGGCGCCGAGGAAGCCCGTGACCTTCGGGGTGTTCTTGATCAGATGAAACGCCTCGTCGGTCAGCTTCATCTTCACCAGCACGTAGCCCGGGAAGAACTTGCGCTCGGCGTCGATCTTGCGGCCGCGGCGCACTTCCGTGACCTTCTCGGTCGGAACCAGCACCAGCTCGAACAGTTCCTCGAGCCCGCGCTGCTTGGCCTGCTCGCGGATCGATTCGGCGACCTTCTTCTCGAAGTTCGAGTAGGCGTGGACGATGTACCAGCGCTTGTCGGTCGATTGGGTTGCAGCGGCTGTTGCCATCAGTGAATGCCCAAAAGGAAGGTGATGAGGTAACGGATGATCTGATCGGCGGCGAAGAAGAATATCGAGGCCACGGCGACCATCACGAACACCATGATGGTGGTGATCGTGGTCTCACGACGGGTCGGCCAGGTGACCTTGGCGGTCTCCGAGCGCACTTCCTGCAAAAACTTGAACGGGCTGACTGCCATCGTTTGATGTCCAACGTCCGTCGACAGACGCGAATGAATTTCAGGGATCCGAACAGCCGCCGTTGGCCCAGCCCTCTGTCTCGAAGGATGAGCCGGGAAACCGGGCTCGATTGTTCGGGGATTTCAAAGCCGCGCCGGAAATCCGCGTTTAACGGGCCGGCTGCGAGTGCGGGGTAGATACTGCGGATGGTGCCAAAGGTCAAGGTGTGGGCTGCCCGAGACACGCGCGGCCGAGGCCAGCGGACCCGATCCGGATCAAGGGCTTACCCGGTCCGCATGATCCACGGTCCGAGCTTGTCGGCCCGCCACCGTCCTGCCTGTCGATCCTGATTGTCTGGGATTAGCTGGCAGGAGTGGCAGGGCTCGAACCTGCGACCCCCGGTTTTGGAGTTTGATGGTCCGGGTGACGATCAATATCGATCGGTATCTTTCCTGTAGAAAGACGTTTGATTTCCCTAGACTACCATCAGTTTCCGGTGATGATGGGTAGCGATCTTTGACGCTACCTGATGCTACCCGTGCTACCGGAGCGCTACCCATGAGTTCCACCGCCCCCCTTAAGTTGACTGATGCCGTGGTCCGCAAGCTAACGTTGAGCGAGGACATGCCGGACGGTCGCATCTTCTTCGACGGCGAGCTTCCGCGGTTCGGCGTGCGCGTCTACCGCAGCGGCCGCAAGCTCTGGTTCTGCCAGTACCGGTTCGGTAAGCAGACCCGGAAGGAGACCATCGGGCTCACGACCGAGAAGACCGCCGAGCAGGCGCGCGATATCGCCAAGGACATCTTCGCCCACGTCCGGCTCGGCCGGGATCCGGTAGCCGAGCGCCAACAGCGGCAGGCCGACGCCGAGGACAGGTTCAGCCTGTTCGTCGCGGCCTACCTCCAGGAGAAGCTGCACCCCATCAAGCCGGGCAAGAAGCCGATGCGGCCGCGCAGCTATGAGGAGGTAAAGCGGCACCTCGAAACCCACTGCGCCCCCTTCGCCAACAAGCCGATCCGGAGCATCACCAAGGGCGACGTGGCCGACCTGTACAAGGACATTTCGCGAGAGAGCGGCGCCGGCGCGGCAAGCCACACCTGGGCGAGCCTGCGGGCGATGATGGATTGGGCAGTTCGGAACGACAAGCTGGAGCGGAACGTCGCCGCCCTCTATGACGGCGGCGGCACCACCCCTCCCCGCGACCGGAAGCTGTCCGACGCCGAGATCGCGATCATCTGGAAGGCCTGCCGGGACGATCAGTTCGGCAACATCGTGAAACTGCTCCTGCTCACCGGCGCGCGACGCGACGAGGTCGGGCATATGCCGATCGCCGAGATCGACTTTGAGGCGCACGAATGGGTGTTGCCGGAGGAGCGAGCGAAGAACGGCAGGGCGCATCTGGTGCCCCTGACCGATGCCTCCGTCGCCATCCTGCAGAAGGCCGTCGAGGCACAGGACGCGTTCGTGTTCGGCTACGGGAAAGAGCGCGGCTTCTCCGGCTGGTCAAAGGCAAAAACCGCACTCGACAAGCGCATCACCAAGGCCGGCCACAAGCTCGAGCCCTGGACGCTGCACGATCTGCGCCGGACCTTCGCCACCGGTTTGCAGCGGTTGAAGGTCGAGCCGCACATCATCGAGGCCTGTCTAAACCACGCACCACCGAAGCTACAGAGAACCTACCAGCTTCACGACTATGCGGACGAGAAGCTGGCGGCGCTGAACCGATGGGCCGCCCATGTCGACGCGATCGTCACCGGGAAAAAAACCGACAACGTGACCAGCATTCGCGAGGCCGCCCATGGTTGAGGCAGCATCGATATCGCATAACGACGCACGAGAGCTTGTAGGTAAGGCGCTATATGGCGAGGACTGGATTGGATCTCTGACCGCTGCCGAAATCGAATTGCTTCATGGGCAGCACGGCCCGAAGCGTCACCCCAGGCCGAAAGGCTCCAGCGGCTATTTCGAGATAATCGCACGCTGCCCTTCGCCCGCGCTGGCTCGAAAACTGGACCAAGCGATCGGACGTGATCGCCGCATGATCATCCAGTCGACCACCGTGCTCGAATGGCTTGATCAAAGCGGCTTTCCGGCGCTGGCAAAGCAATATTCGAGAAGTGATCTTTCTAAGGCCATCGCTGAGATCGCAGCGCTTGGGGCGATCGCTACGCCTCGCGGGAAACGCGGGCCGGTGAAGGGCTCCATTGCGAGATATGCCGAGGACGATCGTTCTAAGTTCCCGCAGATGAAGCGATTGATGGACGGCGGCTTAAGCATGACAGCAGCTTCTGAGGCATTGGCGGATCAACTTAAGGGCGGCGGCACGCGCGCCAGTCGAGCGACAAGGCTCCGGAGATTGTTTCAGCAGGAAGCCTCATAAAACTCGCTCCCACAATCTCCGACTAACTTTCTGTCGCAACGACCGCGACGCCTCTACGCCAATAGTCACCGATCCACGCAAAACCGGTGACGACATGAATAATCGCAACGTAGCCGCCCTTCCTGATCCGTACTTCGGGACTGCCGAGGCAGCACAGTACTACAATTATTCGGAAAGCCATTTCCGCGCCCTGGTGCGCGCCGGCAAAGTCCCGCAGCCGGTCCGCATCAACGGCAAGCTGTTGTGGCGCCAGTCTCGCCTGGATGCCCACGCGCGAGCCCTTGAGGTCGCCCAGGGCGTCATCCCCCCGAACGCAGCATGAGAAAGCACCGCCCTCGGCAAAAGGGCGGCTTTCTTTTTTCGGATCAGCAATTCGGGATCAGCGATCATGCTTAAATCTCAATCATCGACCTGCCGCAACGCACTACCAACCGCGCCCTCCCCGCAGAGACGCGCGCGCATTTGCCAGGCAATCGGCCGCGAGATAGCGCTCGAATATTTTCGCCGCACGAACGCCAAGCGCGAGGCAAGGGCGCGCATGGCGATCGGCCTGAGGCCCTTTCCTCGGAAATCGATCTACTGGGGGCGCTGCTGATGGCCGCCGCGATCCTCCCCTTGCATGTGCCTCGCATCGTTCGAGAGCCGGACGCGCTCGGCTGGCTTGTCATCTACCGTTCGTTCGGCTGGTCCTACGGCTCGCGCATTGAAGCACTCGCGGCGTGGCACGAGCTAGCCCAGGACATGCAGCCATGAGCGCAAAACCCACAACGCTCGCCGAGCCGATCGAGATTGCAAAATTCTGGAAAAACCGCGGGCGCAATGAATCCCTGCATGTGTCGCTGAGCGAGTACGAGGGCCACCCCCTCGTCAATGTCCGCATCTACACCACGGGCAACGACGGGATCGACCGGCCGACACAGAAGGGCGTGGCGATGGGCATCCGTAAATTGCCGGAACTGGCCCGCGCGCTGGTCAAAGCAGAGGCCGAGGCTCGCCGGCTGGGATTGCTCGGCAGCGAGGCCGCGGAATGAACGCGCTCCGCAGCATGGCCGCGGCGCTCGGCGGCGACGTTGTCGGCCGCTCCATCCTCTGCCCAGGGCCAGGACATTCGCCGCGTGACCGATCGCTTTCGGTAAGACTGGAGGCCGCCGCGCCCGACGGCTTCATTGTGCATAGCCACGCCGGCGACGACTGGCGCCCTTGCCGCGAGCACGTGTTGCAACGGCTTGGCCGCTCGGCATCCGAGCCGGTGAAACGGGAACGTAACGTTTCAGTAACGGCGCCGCGCAGCGACAACAGCATGGCACAAGCGCTCTGGCGCGAAGCCGTCGAGCCGCGCGGTACGCTCGCCGAGATCTACCTTGCAGGCCGCCGGCTCAAGTTGCCGGAAGATATCGCAAACCGTGTTGTCCGCTTCCATGCCGCTTGCCCGTTTGGCCCTGGTGTCCGTCATCCCTGCATGCTGCTCGCCTTTCGGTCTATCGGCGATGACAAGCTGCAGGCGATCCACCGCACGGCGCTGACGCAGGACGGCGCCAAAATCGATCGCAAGATGCTCGGCCCGGTGGCTGGCGCTGCGATCAAGATCGACCCCGACGAGAACGTCGAGCAAGGGCTCGCGATCGGCGAAGGGTTTGAGACTTGCCTTGCCGGCCGGCTGCTCGGCTTCCGCCCGGTGTGGGCCCTCGGCTCGGCGCAGGCGATCAAGACATTCGCCGTGCTGCCCGGCATCGGGGCATTGACGGTCTTAGCCGAGACCGACGACAGCGGCGCCAACGCCCAGGCAATCAAGGAATGCGGGGCCCGATGGGCTGCCGCACAGTGTGAGGTTTTAGTCGCGACGCCGCGCGTAGCTGGCGACATCAACGACGCGGTGATGGCATGAAACTCGCAGCCCCGACGCCTCGCGCGGCCGAACTCGTTACGCTCGAATATTTCGTGCCGGACGCACCGGCCGATGATTGGCAGGGCCCGACCGAGATCCCAGAAGGTGCCGACGGCGAGCCTGTGCTCGATGGCGCGATCAGCGCCAAACCGCCCGTCTCTGCGAAGCCGCTGCCACTGACCTATTTCGACGATTGCGGGCAGTACATCCAGAAGGATTCCGTCATCAAGGGCGTGATCACGATCCGCGAGACATCGGCATGGATCGCGCCGCCTGGAGCCGGCAAGTCTGCCCTGCTCACCGAGATATCTGTAGCCTGTGCGGCCGGCATCGACTGGCACGGACACAAGACGCGGAGGCGCTGTGGCGTGGTTATCTTCGCCCTGGAGCGCGCGGACCTCTTCAAGCGCCGCCTGCAGGTCTATCGCCAGCGCGACGGGCTGTCCGGGCTGCCCATCGCCGTCGCGGACCAGGTTGTCGACATTCTCGACCCGCGCAGCGTCGACCTCATCGTCAACACGGTGAAGGCAGCAGCCGAGAGGTTCGGCTGTGACGTCGGCCTGGTCGGCATCGACACCTACGCCAAGGCCATCGCAGCCGCCGGCGGCGACGAGGACAAGGCCAGGGACCAGAACCGGGCGGCAGCCCACCTCCGCATGGTCCACAGTCGGATCCAGACCCACATCGCGTTGGTCGGCCACACCGGCAAGGACGAGAGCCGCGGCGCGCGCGGCAGCAATGCCCACGTCGGCGACGTCGACATCATGGTCCAGATCAGCGGCGACACGGTGAAGCGCGCTGATGTCATCAAGGGCAATGATAGCGCCCAGGGCGAGCTCGTGAGTTTCCGGCTCGAGGCGTACGAGCTCGGCCGGGACGAGGACGGCGACCCGATCACCACGTCCATCGTGGTCGGCGAAGATGGCACAACCGGCCACGCCGCGATGGGGCGCAAGAAGCCAAAGCTGCCGCCCGTTCCGACCGCAGCACTGCGCGCGCTCCTCGAATGCGCCGCCGACAATCCGGCCGCCGCACCGCCCGACGACCACATCCCGAAGGGTGTCACATGCGTCACATTGGACACTTGGCGCGCAAGACTTGCAAAGCTGTCGATTATCAACCCGGATGGCAACCCGCGCCAGCAGTTCCTACGGATTCATGTGACACTCAAAAACGCTGGCGCAATAGGCATTTGGGGCGACTTCGCATGACCTGTCACATAGCGTCACGCCCCGTCACATGTGACGCTGTGACACCTGCCCGTCACATGTCACGTCACATCCGCCCCTCTTTAGAGGGCGGTGTGGGTGTGACAGAGGGCCAGGTCACCACCGTGATCAGGTGAAGCAACCGAGCAGACCACGGCAAACACAGCACAGACGGAGAGATCACGGGACAGCGGGACATCACGAAAGGGGGCTGTGGCAGGTGTTGTGAGCTCGCAGGAGCCGAGGCAGGAGTTTACGGCGCGGTGCCGGCACCGGCGGCCGAGGCGCCCGCCCATGGCTGTCTCCACCATATACCGCCCCCCACCGCCCAAACCATCCACAACCCGTACGGAACACCGGCTATACAAACCGGTGCTCCATCTGATAGATTCGCATGCAAATCAGTGCTTTGCGGCAATCAGGCGGGTCGATGGCGCGATCAGGTAGCGAGCGGGTAGCGAGACCGGCCATCGGAGGCCGATCGGTGCCGTCGAAAGGGCTCTCAGGCGCGGGTGCCAACTCGGTCTTTCACTCTGTTGAAGCAGACCAGGCGCGCCCGTGCACGCGCGAGGCCGGGGGTGGGCCCTCCGATTCCAGAACCCGCCACGCGGCCGGTGGGGGCCGAAACCCGCCGTCTCAAACCATCGGTGGTGTCCCCCGGTCACGATTGACCCCGAAAACGTCCCGCCCCCGATTTTTTATTCCGCGTGAGAATTCCCGAACCCCGAACTCAGGAGCGCAGCATGCCGAAATCTGCTGGTGAATCGATGAAAGTCACGCGAGGCCCCGCGCCGCCGGCGCCGCCGTCCCGGCCGATCATGCATCAGACGCCGCCGACGGCTCCGAAGGTCTCTCCGATGTCTCCGGGAGCCCCGAAGATCGCGGCGGATCTCAAGCCGTCAGGCGAACAGTCCGGGGGCAGTATCGACCCGCGCCAGCAGCGGTACTGAGCCGTGCCGCTTGTGACCGTGACGATAGATTTTCCAGCCACCGCACTGGAAAAGCGATTTCAGGAAGTCGACTACGCCGCGCGCGGTTTGGCCTTGGCATCGCAGGCAATGAAGAGTGCCGGCGGGCAGAAGCTTAGCGGCAACATCGCCACCGACGGCGCCGTGGTGATTGGCAGCTGGATCTACAGCCCGCAGGCCGCAAGCTGATCATCTGACTTTCAACCTCCGGAGACCTCCATCATGACCGCGACCATCAGCCGCCCAAGCGCCATTCCCACAACGCCGCCGCCCGGCTGGGAGTGGGAAACCCCGAAGTATCGCGTGGGCATCGCCGTCTATCCCTCGCCGAACAGTCGCTTCCGGCTCGAGCCGCCCTTTACCAGCTGCTCGGATTCGAACTGCTGGCAGTATGCGGATCGGGCCTACGAGCAAGGTGAAATCGTCGAGACCCGCGAGTGGCCGCATGCGAATTTTCATCCGCTGAACTATTCGGCCAAAAAGGTGGTCGAGTTCTTCAATGGCCGGGTCAAATCGCGGCTGCCGCGCGCGCCCTGGAAGGACGGGAAAGTCGTTCTCACGGACGGGCTGGGTCTGACTGGCAGCGGCCCGCGGCCGCAGGTCAAGACGGCCGACGTATCCGCCGCATAACGAGGCACAGGCGCGCGACTGCGGCCGCCCTGCAATAAGGACGTTCAACGATGAGCATCGCGCGCCCTGTCGAGGGTTACCAGGGTTTGGTCGAGGCCTGCCGCGCGCGGGCCCAAGAACTGGAAATCAGCCGCCTCGAGATTGATCGATTGGGCGGCTTGACGCCCGGCTACGCCGGCAAGCTCCTCGGAAATGGACACAGCAAGAGGATCTGGCCCGTAGGCTTTGAAACGCTATTGGAAGTCCTGGGAATGCAGGTGTTGCTTATTGAGAATCCAACCACCACTGCGAAGACGCTTGCTCGTCGTGAACCGGTCAATCGCGCACAACAGCGCTTCGCCAACAACAGCAATTCCCCGAAGCAAATCGCTGCACAAAAGCCGACCGCCGCAACCCACCAAAACAAGACGCCTCCGGAATCACACGCCCATCTCCGCGTGGTCCAAATGAAACGTCGAGGAGCCAGGTATGGCTGAACTTGCGACGATCGATCGACCCAAGCCGATCCCTCTCAAGGTACGGGTGGCGATAAGGAGCTTGGCAACGGGCGAGTGCAAGACCGTCACGGCAGCGGCTGAGAAGGTCGGGCTAACTCGCGAACATCTCAGCAGGCAGATAGGCAGGCCGCACGTCTCTGAATATTTGAACCAGCAGACGCGGCGTCATCTAGCCACAGCCGCCGCGCGGGCCGGCGCTGCCAAGGTCGAGTTGCTCGACTGCGACAATGCCATGGTCCGCGACCGGGCGAGCTCGTTCGTCCTGGGGCTCGCCGGTATCCAGCCGGCCAGCCAGCCCAGCGTCAACCTGAACATCGAGGTGAAGGCCGGCTACGTCATCGATCTCAGGGACGACCACGAGTTCCCGCCCAAGGTCATCGATCATGTCTGAAAAACCCAAGCCGATCTCCGCGAAGGTTCGGGCCGCCATCGATGCCATGGTCGCGGATACGGCCAAGACGATTACCGACGCCGCCGCCGTCGCCGGCATCAGCCGCGAGCACCTCTCCCGCGAGCTATCGAAGCCTCACGTCGCCGAGCACATGCGCCAGAAGATCAAGCGCACGCTTGTCGTCGGGGCCGCCCGTGCTGGTGCCACGAAGCTTGCACTGCTCGACAGCTCGAACGAGATGGTCCGTGATCGCGCCTCAAGCTACGTCCTGGGCCTGATCGGTGTCGTGCCCGAGGCGGCGGCATCAGCAGCACCTTCCGGCATCGCGTCGCCAGGCGTGGTCATCCAGATCATTACTCACGATCCCAGGCCGCCCATGATCGACGTCACGCCCGCGCAGATCGAGATCATTAGACCGTAAGTATCGCGTCATCGGCCCGGAGCCGGCGCGGCAGATCGAGATTCAGTCGTCTCCCAAAGAAATAGAGGGCATGACGGACGGCGGCGTCACGTTAAATCGGACAGCAACGTGGAAAGTAGTTCGATCGCAAATGGGCTATTACGGTATGTTCGTACGAGGGGGCGGTGGCACCGTCATCTCAGGCTCCGCCTCGGAGGTCATCAGATCCCTTTGGGGCCTTTTAGTTAGGTGACCCTTCACCCGCACCACCGATCCAATACGGAGGCGACCACTCTCTTCTAGGTGTTGAAACGCGTCGGCCGGTATCGAACAAGTAACCTGCTTCCCACGGGACGACCGATATACAAAGGTTTTACTCGGAGAATTCACAATTTCGACTCTGCCAACATCGGTGACGGCCTGCTTCTCGATCCGCTTAAAGGCCCGATGCATTGTAGTGCCAGCGCGCTCGTTAACAGAAACAGATAACACCGAATTGCCTTCTCGGGCCGAGAATACGACGCTCTCTATTTTGTTCTGATCGGACGGAATTATCTGTTGTAGATTGTCAAGCAAGGCGAACCGTTGTTCGGCGAGGCTGTCTGAGAGATGTCCCGTATTTGCTTCTGAAACGAGCTCTGCTGTTTCTTGGAAAAACAGGTCCCTCTGTTTCATAAATGAAGCTTGGGCATCTTCAACCGTCAGCGGTGCCTCTGCGGTTCTTCTTTTCAATTGAGCATCATTTATCCGCGGTTCTTCCAGTACCAACACCAGGCTGCCGGGAACCGCACGTGCCGGAAAATCATATGTCGCGCTTTTTGCACCAGCCAAAAATGCTGGACTCAACAGGCGACGCGCGGCCTCGTAGGAATCATCAATAAGAGATTTTAGCAGGTTGAAAGGAATGCTCTTGTGGGTCAAACGTTCGCCGCGAAAAGCGATCGAGAAGTAACCGTTCGCTTCTTCAAGGCTATCAGGCGCCTGCTCCATGTGCGCAAAAAGCGGAACGTTTCGCTTTGGGAGCAACTTCTCTGGAAATTCTTCTTGAGCACATGCCCAGTATCGTTGGACAGTGAGAGCGCGATCAAGTTCAACTACCCAAATATTCGGGTTGTTCAGCGCGCCGCGAACGGACAGAGCACCCGAACGAAGCGCATCAATCGCCTCCTCGGTCGCCTGGACAACCGCGAAATAACTCGACGCTCCCCGCGTTCCAACATGATGAAATAGCGCGTTAAAAAGACCGAAAGAGGCAGTAAAGGTCAGTGGACCGTCAAACTCGTATAGAGTTTCAACCGGGACAATCGGGTTCGTTGTCCACGGTTTTGATGCTGGCTCATTAATAGACCACATCACATGGGTCCCAATGGATCATCTTGCTGTGGCACCATCGGCTGCAAAGCTACCGCGAACTGTGCTGATATATCTAAATTGTGAACTTTCCAGAATGTCGCATGGCCCGGCTGCTGTTTGGAGGGCGTCGACAGCACTTGACCTTCTGTACCGGCCAATACGCCAACTACGATGAAGGATGTTCGAAAGCCGTCGTAGAGCTCGCGAGCATGGTAAGCAGACTGCAGGTCTTGCCAAACCGAGCAGCCCCAATTTTTGCAGTTTGAACGCTTCGCCCCTCTCGCCTCAACGTCTGAGGCAAAATCGGATGGGGCAGGCGAAAAAGCTGATACCGATCGGTAGATCGTCCCCACCGATGTTGCTCCTTGCAAAGGACAGTCTTCCGGAATTTCGGGATGGTACTCGTACGGCATGGTTCCCCAAGGATTTTTTTGCAGCCTTACCCGAGAGTCGGGGTGCAATGCAACTTATCGTTGGTCTAGATGCCGAGGGGGATGGACTTCGTTAAGCAAATCAGCCCGGCAAGAGGAGCGCTTCAACAGCCAGGACGTCAGTCCTTGATCCGGTTCTCTCGAACGTCTTTCAATATCGCCTCGTACGTCGCGATTACCTGCTTGTTTCGATCGATAGCCTCCTGGGTGACGTCCCGCCAGGCGCTGCTTCCCTCGCGCTCGCCGAGCTTCATTCTCCCCGACTCAAGCGGTTCGAGGTCTCGTCTCAGTTGCTCGAGCTGCTTCTCGACAGCCTTTGCGTACTCGCGCCAGTCTACTGCCATCGTTGCTCCTCCCGGCTTTCAAAATTAGCATTTCGCAACCGGAGAGCGAGCGCAAGTGCCTGCCTCCCTGATTCCTGGATATTCGATGGCGCTGGCTGACATCCGGCCGCCGCGACTCAGGCGCGCCCGCCGCGCGCAATGCTGAAGCCAACGACCGCGATCTTACTCACCCGAGAACTTGTGGGTGGCCGCCAGATATGGACCGAATAAACCTTCCATTCGAGGGTAAAATGCATTCAGCGCATCAAGATGTTTCCGCCGACCCGCGATCATGTCGCCGCGCTGTGCGCCCGACAGGTGTGCTTCATTGAGTTCCTTGTTGCACGCGTCAAAATCGATCGCGTGCATGTATAACTCATCAAGGTATGAGGTGACTTCCTTTCCGAAAAGCCACCGAGCGCGGTCGATACCTTCTAGCAATTCCTGCTCGAGCACTGAATTTGAGCTGCCGGAAGTTACGATTTTCGCTATTGCGCCGCGAAGGGTTGAAAACGCATCTAACCGCCGTTGGAATAGATCAAGGGCCAGTTTGTCCTGAGCAATATTGGCTTGCCGTCGCGCAATCTTAGCTTGATAGAGGCCGAAAGCGATCGCCACTCCTGCCGCCGTGATGGAGGCGAGCACGGTCGCGACGGGACCAGCAAACTTCACGATCAAATCGACCGTGCATGCGTCCATAGCGCTTGCCTCAAAGTTTTTTGATCGAGCGGGCGACTACGGGCCCAATCTCGCGGTCCATTCGATCCAGCGTGTCTAATCCTTCCTTTAAAGTCGGATAGCTCTTGAACCCCACCTTGCGATAGCG
The DNA here is from genome assembly GCF_056402655.1 of Bradyrhizobium sp. P3_C3. Classification (NCBI taxonomy): domain Bacteria; kingdom Pseudomonadati; phylum Pseudomonadota; class Alphaproteobacteria; order Hyphomicrobiales; family Nitrobacteraceae; genus Bradyrhizobium; species Bradyrhizobium sp. P3_C3. The sequence goes on from NZ_JBFUGY010000001.1 coordinate 178,552, forward strand.
AAACGAGTGATCAGCATGGTGCGGATCGAGCAACTCGATCACTGCCCCGGTTTTTAGACTCTTGGGTGCATAACCATGCTCAGTTGCCATCTTAAAGAGCTTGGCTAACGAATGGCGTGTATCCACCTTTTTGAGCTCGGACTGCTTCACACCGGCCGCAATGTTGAAGGCCTTGAGATAAAGCTCAATGCTCTGCGAAATCAGAAAGTATTGTGGGCTCGTAATCTGCTGAAACTGGCTATCGGCGAGAATGCGCGCCGCTTGCCGGTACTGCTGCGCATCCGTCAGGTGGGAGACGGCCAAGAATTTGTCGGGCGGTGAATCGGGAGTTGCCATCCAGGTGATCTAACGCAACCTGAAGGCGCGGGAAAGCGCCCCGAAAGGGGATGGATTTTTAACCAAATCAGTGATGGGATGTCCGTGGGCTTGAACACCCGGACTAGAATAGGCGTGCAACCGATTGGCGTCGGAAGCGTGCCGAATGCATGGACCCTTGGCGGGGTCTGATGCTGGATGCACCTTGGCGGGTGCACCGACCTGGCCATTATGGCCGGGAGGGGTGCGCTATGTCCAGAGCGAAAGCTTAAAGGCCATCCGCCTGTTTCTAGCAGGTGTTCAACTCCCGGCTGCCGGTCCGTCACCGGCATCGGCCTTGAACAGCCAATCTAGAAAGCCACAACCATGACCATCGATAGCCCCATTCCGCCGCGAGCGGAGTCCGTGGATTCGTTTTCCTCTCAACCCGCCACCGGACAGCCTGAAACAGGCGAACGCATCAGCGAGTCCCTAAAGCCCGCTGAGGGCCTGTCCCGCCGCAGCATGCTCGGCAAGGCGGTGCAGCAATGAGCAACATCATCGATCTGTCTGCCGCGCGCGCTGGGGCGAATTCTCCCGCCGCCTTACCTACAGAGAACGTCGCCGAAATCCTGACACCGCCCAGCCGGCTCGACAGCGAGGAGGAGCTCGACCGAGCCTCCGCGATCATGCGCGCAGCCGTTACGTATACGTCGATCAATGGCGCGATCAACGGTGCCTGGCGCGCCGAGCACACCGGCAATTCGACCGTTGCCGAGATCGTCATTGAGGGCACGTCCGAGCGGCGGGACGCAGCGCTGCGCAGGCTTACGCGCCTCATGAGTAAGACGAGCAAGGTTCGGACGGTTGAACTGTGGTCGCTCGCCAGCGTCGCCGACGTCGTAATGGATCAGTCCGGCGACGAGGAGTCGGGCCGCAATCTTCAACCGTTCGAGATCCTTTTCCTGCGATCATTGTTTCGGCTGGTCGAGCGAGATTGCGAGAACCGGGAGCGATCAGCATGAGCAACGTGATTGAGCTATCGCGACCCGACCGAGCGGCCGTCGAGAAACTTCACGCAAAGGCCTTCCGCAATCTGGAGCAAAAGGTCGGCGATCTCGATCGGATGGGCGAGATCACAGAGCATTTGGTCGCCGACTGGTGCCAAGACGTGACCAACGAGCGATGTCTGGAGCTTGCCAACTTCGCGGTCCAGCACCTCGCGGACATGCTGCGCGAGTTCAAGACGAGCTATTACGCAGCGTGGAACGACGAGACGCAGCGGGGTGCGCCATGAAGCGCCGGCGGCTGAGGCGATAATACCAGGGCCCGCCGGTTCACGCTGACGGGCCTAGCACTCCCGGCGCTCTAATCCGCAATTGGATCGGCAGCCGGGAGCAGTTGGGGCTGGAATGACATGCCGTGCCATGTCTGCCCTCCAAGTGACAATGCGTAGAAAACCGGACTCCGGTAGTTGCCCGGACTCCATTTTCGGAACGGGGTGTTCTATTAAAGGAACACCGGCGCGATTTAAGTACCAACCGATTTCAAGTTACCCGGGATGGCCGCAGTGGGGCTGGAACCACGCTGCGGCTTTTCCCATTTTGCGGCATTTCAGTTGGAGCCGCTGCTGCTCGACCCCGCCAGGATTATGACTCGCGTTCCTATGTCGAAGAGCGCACACTAAATCATCACCGCGCGGCCCTTGGCTTTTATCGGTGATGAGAACGCCATCTCGCGCTCCCGCCTCCTTCCTCTGGATAGGAGCCAGCGCCATGCGACGCCGAACCAAGCAGACCACCCCCCTTGAAGAGCGCTTTGCCGAAGAGGCCAAGCGCCTCCGTGAGAAGGCTGAAACGCTTCCCCCAGGAATCGAGCGGGAGCATGCAATTCGCAGAGCCCGCCAAGCCGAGACCGGCTCTCACATCAGCGACTGGCTGAGATCGCCCGGCCTACAGCCGCCGGAATAGAAGGTCCTTCAGGCAGCCGCGAGTTGCCCCGCGTATATCCGAACGCGGCCATTTGTGGTCATTCGCAGCCTACCCGATAGAAAGACCATGTAGCCCAAAGCAATGAGCCGATCGCTGTGTGCGGGGGGGATTATGGGCGCGCGGCCGTTTGGGGGCACATTGCCAACCAGAAGAAGCGAAGCGAACTCTTCTGCGGTTAGGGCTTCTGTTTCCCGGGCCATCCCTCACACTGAACCGCATCGACAATCGCGCCTGTTCAATTTTGCTCAAGACAGAAAATAAAGGCCGCCTCAGTTGGCGCTGGGAGTGAGCAATTTTGCTCATCATGCTGCTTCCAGACGTGCTACTTTTTCCCGATGCGTAACGAATTGGTCTATCGTGGCGTTGTGATTGTGCTGGGGATGCTGCCGGTAGCGGCTGCCGCCATTGGCCTCTTTTTCCTGTAAGGCCGTTCAGTTGGATCCCGAGGTTGGTCATTCAATAGGAACGATCGTCCGACAGAAAGATTGAGCAATCGGTCTGTGGCGCGTTCCTAGGTTCGCGCCATCCACCCGGAACCGCCCATCGTCTAACGCGCGTTGGGCGATGGGTCGGTTCTCGTAGGGCCGCCTTAGTTGGCAATGCTTCCGCGCCAGTTCGCCTCAGCTGGCCGCGGGTTTCTTTTTGGCTAACCCGTCTTGGCATGGAACGCCGAAGCTGTCGCAAGTGAGCGCGAAAGCATCTTTCGCCTTCGAGTCTTCAAAGCAGAAGACCATGCCGACGTCGGCCCGATCGATCCACCAGTCGACCTTATTCTCCTTCGCAATTCGGGAAGCTTCTCCGCGCAGTAGATCGAGCTGTTTTCCAGCCGCACGGACGATCAGGCAATTTTCCTTGGGCATAATCTCGAATCCTCAAATGATGAAAGTGCACGGCAGCTTGCGCCGCGGATCAAGCTGGTGAGCCTATCACGTCGTATTCGAATGCCACTCCCTCGGGATCGTTCTCCTCGAACCACGTTTCCGCAGCATCGATGGTGGAAAAGACCTTGATGTGATCGGCGTCGCCGACCCGTTTGGCAGTATTCACGTACACGAAGACGGTCATTGATCCCTCTTCAGTTTGCGCCGGCCCCAATGGGGCCCCTTTCCCTTCGGGTTAAACTCCGGGACGTGGTGGCGGTTCAACGCCCGCATGACCCCGATGCGGGCAAACATCGCCGGGCCGCCGCCTTCCGCCACCAGGATCAAGGCTTCCATCGCCGCTTGCCATTCCGGCGCCTGGTGCTCCTTCCTCGGCAAAGCGCTGATGTATTCGCCGGCATCCAGCAGCGTCACCAGCTTGCCGCCGTCCACCTCGATCGGCTTCTCGAAAGGCCGCCCCCAGCCCTTGGTCATTTCGTGTTTCGGTACCCCATGATTGCAAGCTGTGGATTGCCTCGTTCGAAGTCTGGCCGGACTTCTCCTCCGCGGCCACCGCAGCCCCGGCAGACCAGCCGCGGCTCGAGATCGGAAAGCCTTACATTGTCAGGCCACCGATCGGCCTCCAGGGCAATGTGATGGCCACAATGGCAGTAGACCAGCACGCCGCGCACGCCCATTTCACGCATCTCGCCGAAGGTGATCTTGATCGGGCGGCCGTCGGCATGGGTAGGCGTGCGGCGGCGGACCGGGCGAGGCATGCCGCGATCAAAGCGGCATCCTAAGCGCGTCGCAAATTATCAATCCCTTGGGTCCCCGGACGCGCGCGAGCTACTACGCGTCGTGGGTGTGGGAAGCAGGAGCCCGTCAGTCCGCGCTTACGGGCGCATGGCGCGCTGGCTCTACGTCGATTGAACCCGCGAAGACCGAGTGCGCAGCAGTGTCCGATCACCAAGGGACACAGTACCCGACAAAAAGAAACAGTCCCCAAAACAGAAGAGCCCAACCTATTGGCGACAGTTGCGCCAGCTTCGCGCTGCGATCGATGTTGTTGAGCATCGATTTCTCCCCATCGAGCCGCTTACCCACCAACGCTATGGTAGAATAAGGTTCGCGCTACAATCAAGATGGAACTATGAAAGGCGCGTTCGGAAACCGCTCCTGCCACATCCAGGGGCACGATCATTGCCACGCAACTGAATACGTTCGACCGTTGGTATTGGGGTCGCTGTTGTCGCTGGCCGAAAAGACGATCCCTACGCCGCGCCGGCCGCAGGACGGGCAAATGAAGTCTTGACGAACAGGGGCCCTGGGAGTTTGCTCGCTGAGCGTGCGACTCTTCGGGATTTCCAGAATGCGCAGGCTTCAAGAGCGGATCGCTTTGCCGGGTGCAGTGGCTTTCGCCGGCTTCTTCCTGGCGTCCTGCACCACTTCGGAGCCCGTTGCTGAGCGGTCGGCCCCACAGCGCGGTGCAGCTTGGGCCCGCGATCTGAGCGAGCCACCCCCGAGGCGAGAGCAGGACCGCGAGGCTATTGCAGAAACGAAGGCGAGCCTTAACGTCGCTCGTGAGAGGGCGTTGAGATAGGGCCCCTGTTATCGCGGTGCCTGGATGATGCGAATCCTCACATCGTTGGACGAACTCGCGCGCATGGAGCGCATCTGCCCGGAGCTGGCGAAGGAGAGCGCCCTGCCCTTGGAGCGCGCCGGCCTGCTCGATCTGGCGGCCAATATCGGGCCGCTACCCGGGCGCTACCTAGGGCGAATTTCCCGGTAGCGCGGCTTCGTCGATTTCCTGCTAAGTCATTGAGATTACTTGGCAGGAGTGGCAGGGCTCGAACCTGCGACCCCCGGTTTTGGAGACCGGTGCTCTACCAATTGAGCTACACTCCTACGGACCCTCGCGTCGCCACGCGGATCAGGGGCGCTTTCAAGCACAGGGGACGGCTGGTTTGCAAGGGTGAAGCGCGCTGGCTTCGCTTGTTTGTGCCGCGCCTTCTGGGCCAGAGTTCATTCCCGATAATAATGTGCCCCCCGGGAGTGAACATGACTGCCACAGCCGCCGCCCAAGCCGCCACCGCGCCGAAAACCCCGCTTTTGCCCGAGGCCAGGCCGGAAACGCTGGGCCTGTCGCGCCCTCGCCTCCAGGCGATGTCGGACGCCTTCAAGCGCGAGATCGACAAGGGAACCATCCCCGGGGTGACCGTGCTGGTCGCCCGGCGCGGCCAGGTCGGCTGGTTCGAGGCGCTCGGCAAGCAGAGCCCGGCGGGGTCCGCGCCGATGGCGCTTGATTCGATCTTCCGGATCTTCTCGATGACCAAGCCGATCGTCTCGGTCGGCATCATGACGCTGGTCGAGGATGGCCATTTGCTCCTCGCCGATCCCGTCGCCAAGTTCATTCCGGAGTTCGCGGACCAGAAGGTCGGCGTCGTCAGCGGCGGCAAGCTGGAACTGGTTCCGCCCCGGCGGCCGATGACGGTGCAGGACCTGCTCCGCCACACCTCTGGTCTCACTTATGAGCACCAGGGCGACGGCCCCGTGCACAAGCTCTACCAGGACTCGCGGGTGCGCAGCCGCAAGATCACCAATGCCGAGCATGCCGCGCTGGTGGCTAGCTTCCCGCTGGTCTGCCATCCCGGCGACGAGTTCAACTACAGCCGCTCCACCGACATCCTCGGCCGCATCATCGAGGTCGTCAGCGGCAAATCGCTCGGCGCGTTCCTCACCGAGCGCATCCTCGCGCCGTTGCAGATGACTGAAACCGCCTTCTCCACCAGCGAAGCCAATGCCGGCCGGCTCGCTCAGCCGTTCGAAGCCGATCCCTGGACCGGCGACAAGGTCGCGCTGTTCAACATGCTCGAGCAGCCGGTGATGGAGTCCGGCGGCGGCGGCCTGGTCTCGACCACGATAGACTATGCCCGCTTCGCGCTGATGCTGCGCAACGGCGGCACGCTCGACGGCAACAGGATCATCGGCCGCAAGACGCTGGAGCTGATGGCATCCGATCACCTTGGGCCGCACGTTGTGACCAACAGCACGCTGCTGTCGCCGGGCCACGGCTTCGGCCTCGGCTTCGCCGTGCGCCGCGAGGCCGGCATCGCGCCGTTCCCCGGCAGCGTCGGCCAGTATTTCTGGAGCGGCATTGCGGGGACGTTCTTCTGGATCGACCCGAAGGAAGATCTGTTCGTCGTGTTTATGTCGCAGGGACCGGGGCAGCGCGACCACACGCGGACGCTGGTGCGGGATCTAGTTTACGCGGCGGTGGATTGACGATCGCTCTCGTGCCCCGGACGCGACGCAACGCGTAGCGGTGCGTCGCAGAGCCGGGGCCCATGTCTCCGCGATCTCGAACGCCGCCTTCTGGGTCCCGGCTCAGCGGAGCAGCACTTCGTGCTGCACCGCGTCCGGGACGCGAGACCATCAACTAATCGTCGCGCCGCCGTCGATCACCATGGTCTGGCCGGTCATGAAGTCGCCGGCCTTCGATCCCAGGAACACGGCGGCGCCGGCGATCTCGTCGGGGATGCCGATGCGCAGCAGCGGCGAGCGCGAGGTCGAGGCCTTCAAATTCTCCGGGTTGTCCCACAGTGCCTTGGCAAAATCGGTCTTGATCAGGCCGGGCGCGATGCAGTTCACGCGGATGTTGTGCTTGCCGTACTCGCAGGCGAGGTTGCGCGCGAGCTGCATGTCGGCGGCCTTGGAAATCGCGTAGGCGCCGAGGATGGTCGAGCCCTTCAGGCCGCCAATCGAGGACACGATGATGACCGAGCCGTCCTTGCGCTCGATCATCTGCGGCACCACCATCGAGATCAGCCAGTTGTTGGCGACGATGTTATTGTCGAGAATCTTCCTGAACTGATCGTCGGAGATGCCGGCGAGCGGACCGTAATAGGGGTTCGACGCGGCGTTGCAGACCAGCACGTCGATCTTGCCGAAGGCGCGGTTGCTCTCGTCGATGAGGTTTTGCAGATTTTCCTTCGACGAGATGTTGGCGGCGATCGCAACCGCCGTGCCGTTGCCGAACTTGTCGTTGATGCCCTTCGCAACCTGGTCGCAGACGTCGGCCTTGCGCGAGGAGATCACGACCTTGGCGCCGTGCTCAGCCATGCGCTCGGCGATCGCAAGCCCGATGCCGCGCGTCGATCCCGTGATGACGGCGACTTTCCCCTTCATGTCGAACAAGGTCATGTTTCTCTCCCAGAGTGCGTTTTGATTGGCTTGAAGCTTACGCCGCGTCCGCACGAGCGGACAATGGCGTCAGGCAAGCTTCTTGACTTCCGGCCCCGCCAGCTGATGCATCTCGGCGTGCGCGTCATCAGCGATCCACGGCTGCTGGTTGACCATCGGCAATCGCCAGACCGAGCGTTCGGAGCTCGAGAAATAATCGAGCCGCGTGATCGACACATTGTCGATGTCGAACGACAGTGCCCGCTCTACCTGGCCGTCGAGTGCGAGGCCGATCGCCGCCTTGATGGTGCCGCCATGCGCAACCGCGATCACATCCTGCCCGGCCGCCTCGTTGTTGATCCGCTCGACGGTGCGGCGCGTGCGGTTGTAGAGATCCATGAAGCTTTCGCCGCCGGGCGCGGGCTCGTTGATGTCGGCGAACCAGCTCGAGCCGACGGGGCGGCTGGCGATGAACTGGGCGCGATTCATGCCCTGCCAGCGGCCGAGATTCTGTTCGGCCAGGTCTGCTTCCCATTTCATCGATGCGGGCCTTGGGAAGCCGGCCGCCCAGATCGCTTCCGCGGTCTGGTGGGTGCGCATCAGATTGCTCGAATACCAGACCGCCTTGCGTGGCAGCACCTTGGCAACAGCGTTGAACACGTAGGTATCGCTGGTATCGCAGGCGAGATCGCTCTGGCCGTAAATGTTGCCGCCGTCATTGCGCACCGGCGCATGACGGACCCACCACCACCGCGTCGTGACCACTTTGGGCTTGTCTGTGCCTGTCATCGAAACTCTTCCATCCCGTGTGATGTCGCTGTACGTCAGGTGTGAACGTGTCTCAAGACACTTTACCGTTTGAAATCTTGTTTGAAATTCCGTTGCGCGGCAAGCGTCGCGCAGCATACCAGAGGGAGAAACGCATGGGCCGTCTGCAAGGCAAATCCGTCATCATCACCGGCGCCGGCAGCGGCATCGGCCGCGCCGCCGCACTCCTCTTCACCAGGGAAGGCGCCAAGCTGATCGCGGTCGATCGCACCGAGGCGGTGAAGGAGACCGTCGACGAGGTGAAGAAGGCCGGCGGTGTCGCGGAAGCCATGGTGGCGGATGCGGGCTCCGAAAAGGACGTCATGGCCGTCATCGACAAGGCGGTGAAGACGCACGGCCGGCTCGACGTGATCTGGGCCAATGCCGGCGTTTCCGGCGGGCTCGTGCCGCTCGGCGAGCAGACCGTGGAACAGTGGCAGGAGGTGCTGCGCATCAACCTGATCGGCCCGTTCCTCGCGGTGAAACATGCGATGCCGCACATGGTGAAGCAGCAGTCCGGCGCGATCGTGCTCACGGCGTCCGTCGCGGGCCTCAAGGCCGGCGCCAGCGGGCATCCCTATGCGGCGAGCAAGGCCGGCGTGATCAGCCTGGTGCAGACCACGGCGTATTCGCTCACCGGCACCGGCGTGCGCATCAACGCGGTGTGCCCGGGCCTGATCGAGACCGGCATGACCAAACCGATCTTCGACCGCGCCAAGGAGCGCGGCACCCAAGACAAGATCGGCCAGCTCAATCCGTTGAAGCGCCCCGGCCAGCCGCACGAGCTCGCGGCGATGGGGCTGTTCCTGGCCAGCGACGAAGCATCGTATGTCAACGGCCAGGCGTTCCCGGTTGACGGTGGTTTGACGGCGTCGATGCCGTATACGGGCAAGCCGGTTTAGCATGCGCTTTCTCGTATCCCGGACGCGTTGCGTCCGGGATACGAGACCGGAGTTTTGGCGCGCAACTGCCTCAACATCGTCATTGCGAGCGCAGCGAAGCAATCCAGAATCCCTCCGCGGAGGCAGTCTGGATTGCTTCGTCGCAAGAGCTCCTCGCAATGACGGAGTGTGAGGTGACACGGCCGCTTCATCATTCGCATCTTCATTGCAGACACACCTTCGCATCCTCGCGGCTTGCTTCGCCCGAGCTTTGCTTGGTCGCCTCACCCCCAATTGAAAGAGGGCGCAGGGAAGGCCGGGAGCCGGTTGGCTCCCATTGTCCGCTATGCCATGAGTAGTTTGCGCTACAATGCACAGCGGGTAACAGGGCAACCGGAGCATCCCGGCCTTCCCTGCGCAGTGGTTGGAACGGCTTATGTCGTGCTCTCCCCGGGGAGCGTTGCACTATTGCCCCCGTCGCCGTTGCGGATGGCTGATGCGCATGCCCGGTCGGGCTGCCACATCACCGCAAGACTTGGCGCACAGACCCCGGGCGCCAGGACGACACGATTTGGCCGTACGCCGATCACATCTGTCGTTGGCGCGAGGTCTTCGCTCACGGTCGCCCGCCCTGCGAAGCTTTTCGCACCGATGTGGCCCACGTCCACCGCCGCCCGGCCCGCGTTCGTGACGATCGCGATACGCCCCTCTTCCTTGGGCCGGGTTGCGGCGACAGATACGCCGTTTCCGAATTTCGGTAAAGTGGAATATTTTCGCGAGTACACATTGACCGAGAGTTTGAGTGTTTTGCCCGACGGGCAACGCAAGGTCTTGTAGACTGGAGATCTTGTAGCCCGGCTGGAGCGAAGCGTAATCCGGGGTTTGCGCCCCCGGACATAGTGGCCCCGGATTTCGCTTCGCTCCATCCGGGCTACGATGCCGATTTGGCCTACGAAGCCAGCGCTGCGACAAACAACCCGCTCGCGACCAACGACGCAACCGTCCGCACGTGGTTCCAGAACGTCCAGTCCTTCAGATACGCCGCCCACACCGCGCCAGCCTCCGGCGCGGACGGCTGCAACGTGGCGAGCGCGTTGTTGAGCGGGACGTTGAACACCATCGTCACCACGAACATGCCGATGACGTAGAGGCCGCCGCCGGCGATCATGCTCACTGCCCCCGGCTCGCTGACGCGCAACGTCCCCATCACCACCAGCGCCGCACCCACCACCGTCGTGCCGAGAAACAGTGGCATGAACAGCGAGCGCACGATGTCGACATTGATCGCGTTCATCACGGCGATGCCGGCGGCCTGATCGAGCCGGCCGAGCGCGGCCATGATGAAGGTCGAGAAGGCGAAATAGATTCCGGCCATGAGGCCGCAGCCGATCGCCGAAAACCAGAGCAGTCCGGTCGTAAAACCCTGCCACATGCCGCAGCTCCCTATAATACGATAAACTCTCGTATTTGATAAATGCGATAAACTCTCTTATTTGTGACGTCAAGCGCGGATGGCGGGAATCAGGATGCCGGAACGGAAAAGCAGGACGGACAAGACGACGCACGCGGCCGCGCGACGCACGCCGCTGGTGCCGACGCAGGAGCGAAGCCGCGAACGCTTCGACCGCATCCTGACCGCTGCGGCCGAGATCCTCACCGAGAAAGGCAGCGACGCCTTCCGGATGAGCGACATCGTCGAGCGCACCGGCATCGCGTTCGGCTCGCTCTATCAATATTTTCCGGACAAGAGCACGGTGATCGGGACGCTCGCCGAGCGGTGCAATGTCATCGGCCGCGAATGCGTCCAGCGCGACCTCGCCGAGATGAAGAAGCTGTCCGACCTGCACGCTGCGCTATGCCGCATCACCGACGGCTATGACCAGATGTTCCGCGAACATCCCGTGATGCATCGCATCTGGCAGGCGACGCAGGCCGACCGAAGCTTGCAGAAGATCGACGAGGAGGATGTGGCTTTTCTCGCCGGCCTCTTGCGCGAGGCGCTCAAGCGTGTCGCGCCGAAACAGCCCGCCACCGCCCTCACCTCCTTCTCGCAACTGGCGATGATCCAGATCGCGGCCGCGGTTCGTCACGCCATCGCCTTGCCGCCGGCGGAGGCGCGGCGCACGCTTGAGCTGTTCAAGCGAATGCTGCCGAAAGATCTCTCCGCACTCGGCTAAAGCACCCCTCGCGACCGGATTTGCCCGAACCGCCACTCCATTGGTATGTTTCGTGCAGGCCGCGAAGCCATCCTCCATCTCATGAACGAGACAATGCCCAACCCGATTTTCCCGAGTTCACGACCCGATCGCATTCGCAACCTCCTCGCCGACCTCGTCGGCTTCGACACCGTCAGCGACCGCACCAATCTGCCCTTGATTGCCCATATCGAGAGCTATCTCGCTTTCCTCGGTGTCAAGGGCGAGCGCATCGTCGACGACACCGGCCAGAAGGCCTCGCTCTGGGTCACGATCGGACCGGAGGACCGGCCAGGTCTCGTCCTGTCGGGCCACACCGACGTCGTGCCGGTCGTGGGCCAGGACTGGAGCCACGATCCGTTCAAGCTGGTCGAGCGCGACGGCAAGCTCTACGGCCGCGGCACCACCGACATGAAGGGTTTTGTCGCGGTGTGCCTCGCCATGGTGCCGGAGATGCTGGAAGCGAAGCTGACGACGCCGATCCATCTCGCCATCTCCTATGACGAGGAGATCGGCTGCGTCGGCGTGCGGCCGATGCTGCGCGAGGTCGCGAAGAAGAAGATCAAGCCGCTCGGCGCCTTCATCGGCGAGCCGACCGAGATGAAGGTCATCATCGGCCACAAGGGCAAGCATGGCGTGCGCGCGACATTCCGTGGTCTCGCCCGCCACTCCTCGATCGCGCCCGACGGCGTCAACGCGATCGAATACGCGGCCGAGCTGATCACCGAAATCCGTCGCCGTGCCGTGAAGCTTGCGGCCGCGCGATCGAATGACAGCCTCTACGACGTTCCGCATTCGACGCTGCTCACCAGCATCGTGCATGGCGGCGCCGCGCTGAACATCGTGCCCGATACCTGCACGGTGGATTTCGAATGCCGCGGCATCGGCATCACCGAGTCGCGCGAGGTGACGGATGCGATCGTCGCCTGGGCCAAGGCCGAGCTCGAGCCGGAGATGAAGAAGCAACATCCCGAGTGCGGCATCGATTTCGAGGAGATCCTCGATTATCCCGCGCTCGACACCGATGCCGATGCCGCGATCGTCACGCTGGCAAAAAGCCTCGCCGGGCGCAACGACCACGCCAAGGTCGCCTTCGGCACCGAGGCAAGCCTGTTCGCCAGCATGGCGGATATCCCGTCGGTGGTGATCGGCCCCGGCGCGATCGCGCAAGCGCATACGCCCGACGAGTTCGTGGCGATGGCGGAGCTGGAGAAATGCGCAGGCTTCGTGGAAAGGCTGATCGCGCATTGTGTGAAGGGCTGACCCGTAGGGTGGGTTAGCTTAGCGCAGCGTAACCCGCCACTTCTGTTGCCCGTGCGAATGGCGGACAATGATGCGCCTTTGCCCACCCTGCGGGAGCTGATTTGCCCGACAGGCAAGGCTCCCTTCTGCGAGGCTCCAGACTCTCGCCTAACCGAAGGGAGAACTCCATGAAGGCCATCGCACTGGGCGCACTCGGGGCCGCGCTGGTTGCGGCCGCCGCTCCCGCCGCGCCGCTCAACGCAACGACGATCCGCTCTGCCGAAATCTCCGACGTCGACCAAGTCGGTCTGATCTGCAACGAGTATTATGGACGCTGCTGGCGGACCCGGGGACGCTATGTCCTGCGCTACTTTGACGACCCCAGCTACTTCCCCGGCAGGGGCTACAACTACTACGCCGGTCCCGGCTATTACGATCGCGGATACGGCGGCTACTACGTCGGACCGAGGTTCACCATTCGCGCCCGGTAGCAGGCCAATCACCATCAGAGCGGCGCTCGACGCCGTCGCGTCGAAGAAGAAGGGCATGAACAGCGAGCGCAGGATGTCGACATTGATGGCGTTCATCGCCGCAACCGTTCAGAGCGTAGCCCGCATGAGCGTTAGCAACATGCGGGACCGCCGTCCCGGGTGTCGCTGCGCTCACCCGGGCTACGGGAGCACGCGTTCCTCATCGCTCCTGCAACGCCAGCCGCACGCCGACGACGCAGTAGATGGTCCCGGCCACCTTGCCCTGCCATTTCACCACGGCCGGATGGCGGCGCAGGAGATTGCCCAGACGACCGGCGCCGACGGCGAACACCACGGTGCTGACGAGACCCAGCAGCACGAAGACGATGCCGAGGATCGCAAGCTGAAGTGCGATCGAACCGTGCTCCGGCCTCACGAATTGCGGCAGGAACGCAAGGAAGAACAGCGCGGTCTTGGGATTGAGCACTTCGGTCAGCACGGCCTGCCGGAAGGCCCGGCCCGCGCCGATCGCGGGCGCGCCGCCGTTCAGCTCGACCGGCGCCTTGTCGAGCATCGCGCGAATGCCGAGATAGATCAGGAACGCAGCGCCCGCATATTTAACGATGCTGAACAGCAGCGCAGAGGTCGCGATGATCGCCGAAAGACCGACGATCGCCATCGAAGTGTGGATCAAGTCACCGGCCGCAATCCCCGCGCCGGTCGCGATGCCGACCTTCGTTCCCGAGCTAACCGCGCGCGCCATGGTGAGCAGCGTCGCAGGCCCGGGAATGAAGACAAAACCGAGTACGATGAGGATGTAGGTGATGAGGGTGGCGTGATCGATCATGTGGCTGGCCGTTCTTTCACTGATGTCGCTACGACAGCGGTGTCATGCCCCGGCTTGACCGGCGCATCCAGTACGCCGCGGCTCCTCTGCGTCCACGCGCTGTCTCTGGGATACTGGATTGCCCGCTTTCGCGGGCAATGACACCGAAAGTGTGGAGACGGCGAACCACAAAGCGAAAAGGCGCGGCCATCAGCCGCGCCTTTGTGTGTCTAAACCGCGCCCGCCTTCTGCGCGTACTCCCACGACGCCTTCGACAGCGGCACGGTGCGCTTGGCCGACTCCAGGGCCTTCGCGTTGGCGGCGGTGCCGTCGCGGACGCGGCCGGCGATGCCTTGGGTGATGCCGGCGAGGCGGAACAGGTTGTAAGCAAAATACCAGTTGAGATCAGGCACCGTCATCTTGGTGACGTTGCAATAGATCTGCGCGGCCTCGTCCACGCTCGGGATGTTGAGCGCCTTGAGGTCAGCGCCATCCAGGCCCGGCATGATCCACTGCATCAGGAGATAGGTGAAGTCGGCCATGGGATCGCCAAGCGTCGACAGCTCCCAATCGAGCACGGCCTGCACGCGCGGTTCCGTCGCGTGGAAAATCATGTTGTCGAGGCGATAGTCGCCGTGGACGATCGAGACGCGCGCCTGCTCCGGCACGGTCTTCGGCAGCCATTCGGCGACCTTCTCGAACTCCGGAATGTGCTGGGTCTCGGACGCCCGGTACTGCTTGGTCCAGCGATCGATCTGGCGCGCGAAATAATTGCCGGGCTTGCCGAATTCGCCGAGGCCGATCGCGACGGGATCGTACATGTGGAGTTTTGCCAGCGTTTCGATCTTGCTGGTGAAGATTTTTCGACGATCTTCCGGCGTCTGGCTCGGCAACGTCGGATCCCAGAACACCCGGCCGTCCTCCATCGACATGATGTAGAAGGCGGCGCCGATGATGCTGTCGTCCTGGCACAGCGCGTAGGCGCGCGCGACCGGAAAACCCTGCTTTCCAAGGGCTGCGATGACGCGATATTCGCGATCGACCGCGTGCGCCGACGGCAGCAATTTGCCGAACGGCTTTCGGCGCATCACATATGAGCGGTTCGGCGTGTTGAGCCGGTAGGTCGGATTGGACTGGCCGCCCTTGAACTGGAGGACGACCAGCGGGCCCTCATAGCCTTCGACGTTGTCGCGCATCCAGGCTTCGAGCCGCATCTCGTCGAAGCGATGACGCTCCTCGACCGGCTTGGTGCCTGAGAATTCTTCGTCTTTCCTGACGCCGTCAGCCACGATGACGCTCCCTCTTCAGTCCGAACATGATCCTAATCGGTAACCGCTGACGCACTTGCGTCAAGCGGTCACCGAATGCGGATCAGCCCTGTCGTCTTTTTCAAGTCGGGAGCGCCGCAGGGCTCTCCCTCTTAATGCTTGGGAGAATTGGCATACTTCCGAACTTCGAGCCTGGCAATGGCGCGATTGTGCACCTCGTCCGGACCGTCGGCGAGCCGCAGCGTGCGGATGCCGGCGTAGTCCTTGGCAAGCCCCGCCTCGTCCGACACGCCCGCGCCGCCAAACGCCTGGATCGCCTCGTCGATGATCTTCAGCGCCATGTTGGGTGCTGCGACCTTGATCATGGCGATCTCGGCCTGCGCGGTCTTGTTGCCGACCTTGTCCATCATGTCGGCAGCCTTGAGGCAGAGCAGACGCGTCATCTCGATGTTGGTGCGGGCCTCGCCGATGCGCTGCTCCCACACGCTGTGCTCGACGATCTTCTTGCCGAAGGCGGTGCGCGACATCAGACGCTTCACCATCTTCTCCAGCGCCTCCTCGGCCTTGCCGATGGTGCGCATGCAGTGATGGATGCGGCCGGGACCGAGGCGGCCCTGCGCGATCTCGAAGCCGCGGCCCTCGCCGAGCAGGATGTTCTCCTTGGGCACGCGCACGTTCTCGAGCAGCACCTGGGCGTGGCCGTGCGGCGCGTCGTCGAAGCCGAACACCGGCAGCATCTTCTCGACCTTGATGCCGGGAGTGTCGAGCGGAACCAGGATCTGCGACTGCTGCTGGTGCTTGGCCGCCTTGAAATCGGTCTTGCCCATCAGGATCGCGATCTTGCAGCGGGGATCGCCGACGCCGGACGACCACCATTTGCGACCGTTGATGACGTAGTGATCGCCATCCTTCTCGATGCTGGTCTCGATGTTGGTGGCGTCGGACGAGGCGACCGCCGGTTCCGTCATCAGGAACGCCGAGCGGATCTCGCCGTCCATCAGCGGACGCAGCCATTTGCGCTTCTGCTCCTTGGAGCCGTAGCGCATGAACACTTCCATGTTGCCGGTGTCGGGCGCCGAACAGTTGAACACTTCCGAAGCCCAGGAGATGTGACCCATCTGCTCCGACAGCAGCGCGTATTCGAGATTGGTCAATCCCGCGCCACGGAATTCGTCGTCTTCATGCACGTTCGGCGGCATGAACATGTTCCAGAGGCCTTCGGCCTTCGCCTTCTTCTTGAGGTCCTCCAGCACCGGGATCACCTTCCAGCGCTCGCCGCTGTGATCCTGCTCGTTATAGATCGGCACCGCCGGACGCACGTGCTTGGTCATGAACGACTGCACGCGGTCGAGCCATTCCTTCTGCTTGGGGGACAGATCGAAATCCATGGGACGCTCCTCGGTCTCTCTTTGCAAAGCTGTTTTGCGCCGGACTGTCCTCCCGCCGCACGCGACCCGCAAGCGCGAATGCTTGCGGACGCCTCGGAACCGGCTCGCGCGTTGCGAACGAGTCTCGATTGCGGATTGACTTTCTCCGGCCTTCAAACGATAGTTTCATACAAGTGTTTGAATTGCAACTCCCTCCCCGAGGGGCATCCATGGCCAGCGATCATACGAGGTCTGCCATTCTCGCCGCCGCCGAACGGCTCTATGCCGATCGCGGCTTTGGCGACGTGACGCTGCGCGACATCGTCGCGGGGGCCAACGTCAACCTCGCGGCGGTGAATTATCATTTCGGCTCGAAGGACGAATTGATCGCGGAGCTGTTCGTCTCGCGCTCGATCGCCACCAATCGCGAACGCCTGCGCGAATTGAAGGCCGCGGAAGAGCAAGGCGGCGGTCGCGCGCCGATCGAGGTGATCTTGCGGGCGCTGGTCGGCCCGACCTTGCGCGGCTGCCTGGGTCCGGAAAACCAGCGCTCCACCGCGGCGCGCTTCATGATCCGCGCCTCGATCGAATCCGTGCCGCCGATCCGCCGCATCAAGAACCGCGAGATCGATCATTTGCGGAAATTCGCAGGCGCCATGCGGCGCTCCCTGCCCGACCGCAGCGACGTCGATATCTATTGGGGCCTGAACTTCGCGCTCGCCATGGCGCACCACACCATCCGCGAGAGCGAGCGGTTGACGAAACTGTCGGAAGGCAAATGCGATCTCGACGACGTCGAGGACGTCGTCGCGCGCGTCGTCAGCGTCGCGACGATGGCGCTGACGGCGGGGCGGACCGAGACGAAGGCGCCCGCGCGCCTACTCGCGCGAGACGCGCGCTGACGAATGAGCTCGATCGATTCTCGTGCACGCCTCGTCCTTCGAGACGACCGCTTTGCGGTCTCCTCAGGATGAGGCTAATCGGCATTGTTGCCCGTTGAATCTATGCCGCGCGCTCCGTCCTCATCCTGAGGAGCCCGCCTCAAGCGGGCGTCTCGAAGGATGGGCCGCGGAAATCCCCCTCACATCATCGCGATGCAGTCGATCTCGACGTCGAAGGGGCCGAACCATTCCGGGGTGCAGACGAAGATGCGCGCCGGCGGATCAATCGGGAAATAGCGGGCATAGACCGCGTTGAACGCGGCGAAGTGTTTGGTCGAGGTGCAGTAGACGTTGCACTTCATAACATTGTCGAGCGAGGCGCCTGCCGTCTCGAGGCAGAGCTTCATCTGCTCCATGATGATCTCGCTCTGCCGCGCGATTGGCATCCCCCCGATCTCGCCCGTCTCGGGGTCGAACGGCGGCAGGCCGGCGACGAAGATCATGTTGCCGGCGCGCGTGACCGGCGAGGTCGGCGCCTTGACGCGGTCGAGAAAGGACGAGATCGGTTCGACGCGGAGTGCTTCGCGTTTCATCGGCGGCCACCTTCGGTTCGAGCGAGACTGGCGCCTTGCTACATTATTTTGCAGCCGGCATGCTTCGCTAAAGCTCGAAGTGTGGTTGCGGGCCTAGAGCGCGATGAGATCGCGCTCTAGTTTTTGTTTGAGATAATCTCCGCGCAAACCCGTTCCGCGTTTGTCGCGAGGGAAAACCGCTGCGCAGTTTTCCGGATCGTGCCTTACACCCGCTGCGGCATCTCCTCGGCCTCTTCCTTGGCGAGCAGCAGTAGCATCTCGATGCCCATCTCGCCTTCCTGGGGCGAACGGATGAACTTTATCTCGTCGGCGCTTTGCCGCAGCGCTGCAATGATGGCGACGGCCTGATTGGCCGTTGCTGCCTCGGTCGCCAGAATTGCCTTCTGGTCCTTGGCCTGAAACCCGATCGTGTAGGACATGCGTTCCCTCCCGGACTTGCGTCGGGATGATCGCATCAGAGTCGCGCGCAAAGCGGAAGCCTGTGCGAGTACGGACCGGGTTCATCTGGGGATTGCACGCAAGCCTCGGGCAAGGCCTGGCATCGCGCAACCGTCGCTCCGAGGCTGGTCAGGATCGCTGTCGCATGCGCGCCAGCACCGCATTGGTCTTCGCCAGCACGCCCCTGGGAGGATCAGGAAGCGAAGCTAGATGATCCCCTGCTGCTTCAGCTGCTCGATCTTGCCGGCATCATAGCCGAGCTTGCCGCCGAGCACCTCCTGGGTGTGCTCGCCGAGCAGCGGCGGGGCGCGGTAATTCTCGATCGGGGTCTCCGAGAGGGTCAGCGCGTTGCGGATCAGCGAGAGATCGGGCTCGAACGGATGATCGACTTTCACCCGCATGCCGCGCGACTGGACGTGCGGATCGGAAAACACCTGCTCGAAATTGTTGATCGGGCCCGACGGCACGCCGGCCTCCTCCAGCTTGTCCAACCAGTAGGCCACCGGCTGCTTCAGGAACAGGCCGGCAAAGATCGCCATGATTTCCTTGCCGTGCACGACGCGGTCGTTGTTCTTGACGAAGCGCTTGTCGTTGGCGAGCTCGGGCTCGCCGAGCACGGCGCAGGTGCGCTGGAACTGGCCGTCATTGCCGACCACCAGCATCAGCTCGCCGTCGGTGCAGCGGAATACGCCGGCCGGCATGCCGCCATTGCCCCAGGTGCCGCGGCGCGGCGGCATCTTGCCGTTGACGAGGTAGATCTGCAGCCAGTGCGACAGCGATGCGATGACGGTATCGAACAGGCAGACGTCGATGTGCTGTCCCTGCCCGTCATTGGCGTCGCGATGGTACAGCGCCGAGAGAATCCCGATCGAGGTGTTCATGCCGGTCATGTAATCGACGATAGACGGGCCGACCTTCATCGGACCCTCGCCGGGCTCGCCGTCGATATGGCCGGTGACGCTCATCAGGCCGCCCATCGCCTGCAGGATCGCGTCATAGCCGGCACGCGGCGCGTAGGGGCCGGTCTGGCCGAAGCCGGTCACCGAGCAATAGATGATGCCGGGGTTGATCGCCTTGATCGTCTCGTAGTCGAGGCCATAGCGCTTGAGATCGCCGACCTTGTAGTTCTCCATAAAGACGTCGACGTCCTTGGCGAGCGCGCGGATGATCGCCTGCCCCTCGGGCTTGGCGATGTTGACGGTGACCGACTTCTTGTTGCGGTTGGCGCAAAGGTAGAACGAGTTGTTGTTGTTGGCCTTGCCCTCGGGGTCGGTCAGATAAGGCGGGCCGAAGGCGCGCGCGTCGTCGCCGGTGCCCGGCCGCTCGATCTTGATCACCTCTGCGCCGAGATCGCCCAGCATCTGGGCCGACAGGGGCCCGGCCAGCACGCGGGTGAGGTCAAGGATCTTGATGCCTGAGAGCGGCAAGGCCGACATGTCGATTTCCTCCGGGAACTGATATTGGCGCGGCGGCCTTAAGCCCTGGCCGCGCTCCCTGCGGATACACCATTTTGGAGTTCTGAGCACTGCGTTCGGGGCATACGGCTATCCATCGCCCGGCAGCAGGAGCGGCCCTGCGGCGGGCGAATTTCCGCGCCACGGCTATCACGCCTGCGCCGGCGCTCCGCCACGGCGATCCGCGCCGCTGATGACGGCTAGAACCTGACGCTGATTCCACCGCGCACGGACTGGAAGCGAGGATGCTGCTCGTAGCTCCCGACGTCGGGCCAGTCGAAGCGGGACGTGCCGAAATCGCTATAGCGATATTCCAGGCGCGCCGTAACCCGATTGGTCAGCGCCGCTTCTCCGCCGACGCCTGCGGTCCATCCGGTCTTCGAAATGTCGGCATCCACCGTGGGAACTGCCAATGTCGACGTCCACCGGTACTTCACCTCGGTGAACGCCAAGCCACCCGTCACATAGAGTAGCAGGCGCTCAGTCGGTGTAAAGCCGAGCCGTCCGCGAACGGAGGCCTCCCACTCCTTGCGCGCGTCGTATCGGAAAAACGGGATGTTAAATCCGCCGTTCACCGGGCCCACGTCTACATCGGCCTCAAGGCCAACAACGAGCCTGTCCAATTGATGGTTGTAGCCCACATGGACACCGCCGAAGCCGCCGTCCGCGCGGAACCCATGCGTGAAGCCGGTCGGAGGCCCGCCCAAGAAGAATTCGACAGTGCGATCCTGGCTCCACGCGTAACCACCTTGGACACCTGCATAGAAGCCAGTCCATGCGAAGGGCGACACGGCGACAGAGCGCACTGCCTTAACGGGCAAGTCGGCAGCATCCGCAGCGACGGCGGAGCAGGCCAGCGCGGCGAGGCAGATTAGCTTGCGTTTCATTGCAAATTCCAGCCCATCGGATTGACGATTCCAACTCTAGCGGGTTCCCCCCGCTTTTGCTGTGGCGGCCGGGCGACACTCGGTGAAAACGAATAGGAAGCGACCGGCAACTCGCGGCAACCGACGTGCCGCCGACCTCACACGACACCGGCCGCGGCCACCTGCGGACGGCGGCGGCTGAGCAGAAGCAGGATCAGCACCGCTGCGCAGGAGCAGACGAAGGTGAGACCGAGCGCGCCGCGGCTGCCGAACTGGGTGAGCAGGCCGGCAAGAACGGGCGGCGAGATCGCGGAGGCCAGATTGAGCGGCAGCGCAATCATCGACGACGCCTTGGCGAACTCGACCTGATCGTAGAACACCAGCGGGATCGTCGCCCGCGCTACCGCCATGGCGCCGCTGCCGGCGCCGTAGAGCAGGATGAAGACCGCGACCGCCCAGGTCGCCCCCTCGCTCAGCATCAAGAGCAGCATGGCCACGGGCAGCGCCGTGCCGGCGACAAGCCCCGTCGTGATGCCGTCCCAGCGCCCGCCGCCGAGGAAATCGAGCCCGCGGGCGCTGACCTGGATCACGCCGAGCATCGAGCCGAAGGCGATCGCCTGCGCCGGCGCCAGCCCCTCGGCCCGCAGCAATTCGATGAAAACGGCGCTCAAGCCGAAAGTGACGAAGGCATTGACGGTGATCGCGGCGACGACGAGGCCGAACGTGCTCCGCGGAATCGACAGCGCACTGGCATGTTTTGCGGGAGCGGTGCCCCCCTCCTTCGCGATGGCCCGGCGCGGAGTTGCGAAAGCATAAAGCGGAAGCGAAACGAGAAACAGCATGCCGGCGTAGACGAGGCAGGTGCCGCGCCAACCGAAATGGCCGCTCAGGAACGAGGTGGTCGGCCAGAAGATGCTGCCGGACAGTCCCGTCACCAGCATGAGCGCGCCAATCGCGCTCTTGGCCTGTCGCCCGGCGACCTCGTTGAGCATGATATAGGCGCCGGTCGACAGCGTGGCGCTGCCGCCCATGCCGAGGATGACCCAGGCCACGAAATAGAGCATCGGCTCGTGCGCAAAATACAGAAGGACATAGCCCGGCACGGCCACGACGGTGCCCACCATCATCACCTTGCGTGCGCCGTGCCGCGCAAAAGCCTTGGCGAGCCAAGGCGCACACAGGCCCATGGTGACATAAAGCGTCGAGGTGCCCGCAAACACCATCGGCAGACTCATGCCGAGATCGGCCGCGAGGTCACGGCCCACGATCGGCGGAAGACCGATCGTGCCCCATCCAATGAGCTGGGTGATTGCAAGCACCAGCAGGACCCCGATGAGTCTGCCGTCAGATTTCAAGAACCGCATTCCGATCGTCGCCTGCCCCAGCTGCATGCGTGCACACGGACACGTCATAGCGGGAGTCTTGATAACGGAAGTCCTGGCGCAGCGGAACGCCGGC
Source organism: Bradyrhizobium sp. P3_C3 (assembly GCF_056402655.1). Taxonomy (NCBI): domain Bacteria; kingdom Pseudomonadati; phylum Pseudomonadota; class Alphaproteobacteria; order Hyphomicrobiales; family Nitrobacteraceae; genus Bradyrhizobium; species Bradyrhizobium sp. P3_C3. The sequence continues at coordinate 200,625 of NZ_JBFUGY010000001.1, forward strand.
CGCCGAATGGCAGAAGGCGGCCGGGAGCATGTCAGCAGGAGGCAGTAGCCCCTACCCCGCGAGCCCGAGCAAGGATCGCGCCTCGGCCGCGGTCGCGACGCGCCGGCCGTGGCGCGCGACAGCCTCGCCGGCGATGGTCACGAGCTCAGCATTGCTGGCGGCCAGGCGGGTCTTGTCGATCCTGATATTGTCCTCGAGCCCGGTGCGCACCGCGTCGGCGCCGCGCGCAAGCGCCCAGCCCATGACCTCGGCCTGATGGCGTCCGATCCCGGCCGCCGTCCACGTCGCTGTCGGGATCAGCCGCTTCAGCTCTCCCAGGAGGATGTCGAGGACATGCTCGTCGGCCGGCATCGCATTCTTGACGCCCATGACGAACTGCACGTGCGGACGTGAGTCCATCAGCCTCGCCTCGATCAGACGCCGCGCACCGTGTAGATGCGACAGATCGAAGATCTCGATTTCCGGGCGGATGCCATTTGTCTTCATGCCGGTCGCGAGAGTCTCGACCAGGGCGGCGCCGTTCTCATAGACAATCGTCGGAAAGTTCACCGACCCTGTCGACAGCGAGGCCATGTCCGGCTTCAGATAAAGCGATGATCCCCGCGCCGAGGGATCGCGGCCTCGCCCGCCCGTCGAGAACTGAACGATCATCCCGGGGCAGTGCTTTTTGATGCCTTCCTGCACCAGGGCAAAACGCTCGGGGTCGGAGGACGGCGTCTCGTCATCGTTTCGAACATGGATATGGGCAAGCGTGGCGCCGGCCTCGAAGGCCTCCTGCGTCGACTCGATCTGCTCGGACGGCAAGATCGGCACCGCGGGATTGTCCTTCTTGCGCGGAACGGAGCCGGTGATGGCGACAGCAACAACAACGGGGTTCATCCCTTGACCTCATGATGATCGCGCTCGCGCGCACGGAGTTCGAATAGGCACTCAAGTAACGCATCGAGCCCTGCCGCTGCAAACATCATCGATCGCAGCGGCAGGCCCCTTGCGTGCCCTTCAGGTCGGAATTGCGGCCGCACCGCTCGCCGCCTCCGCACGCTGCCGCTCATAGTCGGCCCGCGGCATCGGAACGGCCTTGGGATTGCCGAGATCGTCGATACTGACCCGATAGGTCTCCCGGGCCGTGACGGCCGCCAGCGCCGCGATGACAGTGATACCGAAGGCGATCGCTCCCACCGTCAAGGGGATATTGTCCGAGCCGGGAGGCGCCACGGTCGCAAACAGGGCCGGAAGCAACGCGGTGATGGTCGTTCCGATGTTCTGCGAGATCGCCATCGCCGACACCCGCGTGCGGGTCGGAAACAGCTCCGGGTAGAAGCTCGGGAAGATCGCGTTGTAGCCCTGATAGACGACGCCCCACATCAGCAGCGACACCAGGATTGCCAGCGGCACATTCCTGATGCTGATGGCATAGAGATAGACGAAGGCAAGCAAGCCTGAGAGCAGCGCGCCCACGATGATCGGAGGCTTGCGACCGACCTTGTCGGAGAGATTGCCGACGAAGGGAATGACGAATATGGCCAGCATATTTCCGAGGACCGGGATCCACAGATAGACGTCCTTGGCAAAACCGATGCCATAGGCCGGCTGCACCGCGTAGGCCGCACCGAAGATGGTCGCAACGACCGGGATGACGTTCATCAGAGCCATGCAGATGACCCTGAGCATGTCGCGCCAGCTCAGCTTGATGGCCTGAACAATGGGCGACCGCGGCGTTTCTCCCCGTGCGCCCTCTTGCGCAAAGGCAGGGGTTTCGTCGACTTCGCGACGAATGATGTAGCCTGCGACAATGACGAAGAAGCTGAGCAGGAACGGAATCCGCCATCCCCAGCTATTGAATGCGTCGGTCGGCATATAGGCCGCCAGCGGCAGGAACACGGCTGCCGCGAGGATTTGTCCGGCCTGCACGCCCTGAAGGGCGAAACTGGCATAGAAGCCGCGCCGGCCGAACGGCGCATGCTCCAGGATCATCGAGCTCGCGCCGGAGATTTCACCGGCCACCGCAAATCCCTGCACAAGGCGCAGGATGACGAGCAGGATCGGCGCCAGGATGCCGACCTGCTGATAGGTCGGCAGAAAACCCACCGCCATCGTCGAGATGCCCATCAGGAACATGCAGACGATGAGAACGGTCTTGCGGCCATGGGTGTCGCCCCAATGTCCGAGAACGAAAGCCCCGATCGGCCGGGCCACATATCCCACACCATAGGTCGCCAACGATGCGACGATGGCGACGGTGGGATTTTCCGACGGGAAGAAGATTTGCGGGAAGATCAGCGACGCGGCGGTCGCGTAGATGAAGAAGTCATAATATTCGAGAGCCGAACCGATCCAGCCGCTGGCAGCGGCCTTCCTGGACTGACTCATGTGACGGATCGTGCGAGTCGTGGTCATCGCAGAAAATTCCTCCACTGGGTTTGCTGACGTCCCGTTGTCGGGCTTCGCTAGAAATTGGGCAGCATTCTCCGGGCGCTCTGCCGACTTCCGCGAGCGCTTGTCACTGCCGATGGGTATCCGATTGGTCGCGACAATAGGCTTTCGCCGGGCTAACACAATTACCCAGTTATGCGATAAACTTAACATGATGTTATTTTCGCCGGACTTGAACACAGTTGGCGATTGTGCGCCGATCAGCAGCGCTCCGGCGGAGACGCGTCGTCGACATCCGACGCAGAGACGACCAGATATTTTCAGACCGCCAGTTCAAAACACGCTTTTCGCCACAAGCGCACGCTAGGCTCGCTTCTCCCATGCCGGCAAGATTGCCCGCCTCAGACAGCGCGACTGTGTGTGGGAGACCGGCCGCCGCCGTCTGCCACGAGAAGAGCTCCCGTGACGACTACGCCTTGTTTGACGTGGACATCAAAAATCAGGCGGCCTTCTTCAGGCGCTTGAAGCGCTCCATCCGGAAGGGTGCGGGATCTACGCAAGGCGTCGAACCGGTCACGAGATCGGCCATCAGGGCGCCGGCGCCAGGACCGATACCGAAGCCGTGGCCCGAGAAGCCGGTCGCGAGATAGAAGCCTGGAACGGAGCCGACCGGCGCGATAACGGGAACGGCATCCGGCGTGACATCCATCAGGCCAGCCCACATTTGCATGATCTTGGCGTCGCGGAACGCCGGGAAGGCTTCGCACAGATGGGTGACGCCGCCATGGACGAACCGCAGCGACGGATCGGGATCAAGAATGCGGACATGCTCGAAAGGACTAACCTCATCACTCTTCCAGCTGCGGGCCATTTTCACCTCGCGAACGAACTGACCGCCGATGTGAAGCGTCAGTTCGTTCCAGCTCTTGATGAGCGTCGGCGCATAGTCGCAGAACAATCGAAAACTGTCCGGCGTAATCGGGGCGACGTTCGCGTTGCGTTGGGCGACGGTGAACCCTCCATCCAGACGGCGGCGGAAAGCGAAGTTGCCTGCACCAACGGCAAAATCCGGAACGCCCTCGATCGAAGAAACGCGGGCGACGCTGCCGAGGATCTTCAGGACCGGAAGATCGATGCCCATGTTGCCGGCGAAGAGGCGCGACCAAGCCCCTCCCGCCAGCACGACGGACGAACAGCGGATCTCGCCGCGCTCGGTGACACAGCCGCTCACCCTGCCCGCCGATCGCTCGATGGAACGGACCGCGCAGTTGGTGAGGATATGCACCCCTTTCGCGGCCGCGCCGCGCGCGATTGCAGGGACGGCGATAAACGGCTCCGCCTTGCCGTCGCTCGGCGTATGCAGCGCGGCACGGAACGGTTTCGCCATACCCGGCATGAGCGTCTTCAGCGCCTCGCCCCTTACGAAGCGAGAGTCGAGATCGAAAGACGTGGCGTGTTTCAACCACTCGTCATACATCGCAACGTCGGCATCCGTGTCGCAGAGATAGGCGATGCCGGCCTGCCGAAAGCCGGTTTCGCCGCCGATACGCTCGTTCATACCACGCCAGAGCCGAAGGCTCTCGATCGCGAGCGGCAACTCGGCCGGATCGCGCCCCATTTGGCGTACCCAGCCCCAGTTTCGCGACGACTGCTCTGCTCCGATCAATCCCTTTTCGCACAGGGCAACGGAGACGCCACGCTCAACCAGCGAAAGCGCGGTCGACACGCCGATGATGCCGCCGCCGATCACGACGACGTCCACATGCGCAGGTAGCTCCTGCGGCGCGACGACAAGATCGGGAATAATCCTGGACACGTGGTCCTCCTTGAAACGGGTACGCGGAAGGCGAGCCGGGCCGGATGTGCCGCCCGAGGCTCAGCGTCCCGGACGGTCGAGGAAATCGCGCAGGCGATACCAGCCGGCAAAGAGCGGCACGAACCAGGGCTTGCCCGAATAGAAGGGCACGGCCGTGAATGTCTCGCGATCGAAGGCCGATGGCATGTTCTGCTCGCCGAGAATTTTGCGTGCTGTCTGGTAGCCGAGAAAGGTCATCAGCGCGACGCCGTTGCCATTGCAACCAGCCGCGAAATCCGCGCCGTCGCGAGCCCCGAGATGGGCTATCTTGTCGACGGTCATGGCCACGCGCCCGCTCCAGGCATGAGTGATCTTCACGCCCGCAAGCTGCGGCCAGATGGCCAACATGCGCGCATAAAGCCGCTTCGCGGCCAGCTTGTCGGGCATGTCGAAGATGCCCGGGCGTGAACCGAACAGAAGCCGTGTCCCGTCAGGCGACGGCCTGGCGTAGATCAAATCACGGCGTGTGTCGGACACCATGCGGGCCTGCGGAACGAGCTCGGCCAAGAGATCGGCCGGCAGCGGCGCGGTGGCAATCTGATAGCTCTTGACCGGCACGATACGGCTGGCGAGGCCAGGCGTCGCATCGGCGGCGGTGTAACCGTTCGTGGTTGCGACCACGTGGGCAGCCCGGATGGCACCTCGAGCGGTCGGCACGATCTTCTCTCCTTTCGCACCATCCTGCACCATACCCGCGCGCGCATGCGAGCGCAGCATGACGCCGGCGGCGCGCGCCCGGTCGCGCAGCGCCTTGTGATACTTGCCCGGATGCAGACCGCCATATTCGTCGATCACCATGCCGCCGTGATAATAGTCCGAACCGATCGCCGATCGCTGATGCGCGCGATCGAGGAAATGTACGGTCACGCCGGTCTTTTCCGCCAGAAGCATGCCATGCCGCTTCAGGGTTTCGTAATCGCCCGCGGCGTGGGCGCCGAAAAAGCGGCCGCTGAGCGCAAGCCCCGCATCCAGCTTCTCCGTCTCGACCAGCATCTTCAGATAATCGAAGCTCTCGTTGCTCTCGCCGATCAGGCGCGAGAAGAGCACGGGATCGATTCCCTTGATCGCACCACTAACCACCAGCTTCTGGCCACTCGACACCATCCCGCCCGAACGCGTCGAGGCTCCCTCCCCGATCCGGTCACCGTCGATGACGACGACGGAGCGCCCGGCGCGCGCCAGATGAGTCGCTGCATTCAACCCGGCATAGCCCGAGCCGATGACCACGACCTCGGCTCGCTCCGGCAGCGGATCGAGATCGGTCTCCGGTTCCGCGGCCTCCCACCAGTAAGGCGTCTCCTTGAAGTCCTTGGCGTAGATGTCGTCAAAACGAGGCATGATGTATTGGGCCTTCCGGCTCACCTTTCATTTTCATTGCACGTGGGATGGCCGCACCACGCAGCGCGTCCGCCCCGGTGGTGCGATCAGAGAACCTGACCGAGGAATTCGCGCGTGCGCGGGTCTCGCGGATTGTCGAAGAGTTCCGCAGGAGGCGCACTTTCCACGATCAGACCACGATCGGTGAAACAAACGCGTTGCGAGACTTCCCGGGCGAACTTCATCTCGTGCGTCACGAGAATGCAGGTGAGGCCCTCCTCCACCAGTTCGCGGATCGCGAACAGCACGTCCTTTACCGTTTCGGGATCGAGCGCAGCCGTCACCTCGTCGAACAGGATCGCTTCCGGCTGCATCGCGAGTGCGCGGGCGATTGCCACGCGCTGCTGCTGGCCGCCGGACAGCTGCCCCGGGTAGCTGTCTGCCTTCTCCGAGAGCCGCACCTTCTTCAGGAGCTTGCGGGCCCGCTCCTCGACTTCGGCGCGATCGTGTCCGAGAACCTGGATCGGCGCCATCATGATGTTTTCCCGTGCGGTGCGATGCGGGAAAAGATTGTACTGCTGGAACACCATCGCGACCTGATGGCGCAGCACCCGCATCTGCTTTTCCGACCTCATTTCATGCACACGGTGTGCGCCGACGCGGACAAAGCCTTCGTCCACGGGAATCAGGCCGTTGATGCAGCGCAGAATGGTGGACTTTCCCGACCCGGAAGGACCGATAATGCAGACTGCCTCGCCCTTCTGCACGAACATCGAAATGCCCTTGAGAACAGGGACGTCACCGAAGGACTTGCGGACGTTGTCGAGCTCGATCAGCGCGTCGATGCGGTTCACAGGCTTTCTCCCTTCGCGGCGCGTTCCAACCAGCGCGCGACGACCGCGATCGGATAGCAATAGGCGATGAACAGGAAGAGGATGGTCAAATAGAAGTAGACGATCACGCGCTCGTTCTCCATGGCGAGCAAAGTATTCAGAATTGTCAGCACGTCCTGGATACCGGCCACCGTGGCGAGCGCTGTCGCGATCATCAGCAACGCGTAGGAATTCATCCAGCCCGGAATCATGCGCCGCAGCGCCTGTGGCATGATCACGTGGCGATAGATCTGGCCGGTGCCATAGCCGAGCGAACGTGCCGCTTCCCACTGACCGCTGTGAATGGACTGAACGGCGCCCCGGATCACCTCGGAGAAATTCGCCGCCGTCGGCAGCGCAAGGCCAATCACGGCCTTCACGAACGGCGGGAACGCAATGGTCGTGCCGAAGACATGCATCTCAAACGGCAGGAAATAGAGCGTTGCAAAAAGCAGAACGAGCCAGGGTGAATTGCGCAGGAAATTCATCAGCAGAAGAGACGGGACCCGGATCGGTCCGAACCTGGCGAGCGTCGCAAGACCCATGATCGTACCGAGCACCGTCGCGAGTGCCATGGAGGCGATCGAGAGAATGATATTGAGGGCAAAGCCGCCCGTGATCGGCCAGCCGGACGCCGAGCCGGTGAGAAGCAGAGGAAGCCGCGCCAGCACGCGGCTCCGGTGCGCCGAGCCGCCCGCCGCCGCATCGACCCCGATCCAGACGGCCACGCCAAAGGCGATCAGCAGCAGAACGGCGCGCTTCTTTCCGTCATAGGAGAGCATGGAGCCCGCGATCAATGCCCCCTCCCGTAACCCGGGAAGGCCATGAAGGCTTCGAGCCTCGCCATCGCAAATGTGAGGATGGACACCAGCACCACATATATGAGGAGGACCAGAATCATGACCTCCAGCGTGCGGAACGTGTCATTGTAGATCTGCCCGGCGTAGTACATCAGTTCCGGCACGGTGATGACGGATGCCTGCGACGTCGTCTTGAAGAGGTTGGTCAGGATGTTCGTCAGTCCCGGCAGGCAGATGCGGGTGGCGATCGGCGCCTCGATGCGCCAGAAGCGGGCCCATCGGCCGTACCCCAGCGACCGTGCGGCATCGATGATCGATCGCGGCATGGTTTCGATGCCCGAGCGGAAGGCTTCGGTCGCCAGCGCCCCGCCGAAGAGACTGAGCGAAATCGCAGCACAGGCAAAAGCACTGAGAAGCGGAACCGATAATCCCGTCGACGGATCGGTCACCTTGAGGCCGAGGTTCGAGAAGGTGAAATAGGCAAACAACATCTGCAACAGCGGCGGTGTGTTGCGGAACACCTCGACGAACAGCTCGATCAGGGCATCGAGCCAGAAAATCCGCAGCGTGAGCCCGAGGGCCCCGAGCATCCCGATGAGGATGGCGGCCGCCGATGAGAGCGCCGCCAGCTTCAGCGTGTTGACGACACCGGTCAGCAGCCATTGCTGGTACGCAGGATCCGCGAGCCAGGAATAGTCGAGTCCGAACAAAGGCCGCTCCGTGTGCGTCAGTTCTTCTTCGCGACCGCAGCCTTCGCCCGCGCGGCGATGTAGCCGGAGTGCGGCATGCCGAACTCGGTCTCCCACGCAATCAGCTTGCCTTCGGCCTCGGCCTTCGCGATGGCCTTGTCGACGGCTTCGTGGAATTCCGTGTCCCCCTTGCGCAGGCCGCCCGCCATCGGCTGGAATTCATAGGGCGCCACCGCGATCTTGTAGTTTGCCCAATCGGGCTCCTTGAGCTTCTGCTGAAGCGTCATGTCGTCAAAGACGAAGCCGATGCAACGATTGTCCTTCAACGCGCGATAGGCTTCCGGCTGGGTCTTGAAGGCCACGAGATTGATGCCGAATTCCTCGGTCATCTTCTTGTTGTAGTAGGAGCCCTGGATGCCGCAGACCGACTTGCCCTTCAGCTCTTCCCACTTGGAGACCGTCGCTTCCTTGGCCGCCAGCACGGACGGGCCGGCAGCGGAAACGTATTCCGTCGTGAAGTCGATGACCTTGGCGCGCTCGGCCGTGACGCCGAGCGTGGCGAAAATCGCATCGATGCGGCCGGCGGTCAGGAATTCGATGCGATTGGACGCGACGACAGGCACGAGCTCGATCTTGTCCTCGGAGCCAAGGAGCTCCTTGGCAACGTACTTCGCAAGCGAGACCTCGAAGCCGACGATGTCGCCCTTGTCGTTCAGAAAGCCATAGGGCACGTAATCATTCTTCACGCCGACGACGAGCTTGCCGCGCGCCTTGACGTTCTCAAGCGTGCCCGCCACGGCGGCGCTACCAGCAAAAAAGGCAGCGAGCGCAACAGCGGAAACGCCCATCATCGTTTTGAAGCCTGTCATCCTGTTCCTCTGGATAAATCACGGCCTTCCAGCGCTGTTGCCACAGCGCCGCGTCAGCCATCAGCTTTGCGAATGCAGAAATCAGGTCGCTCAAAAAATATGCATCAATCCCAAGCGACCTAATTTTCATCATTGGAGACACATCTTTCTCAATGTACAAGTTGTTGAGACCACTTTTTTCATAATGTGAGATTATATACCGGTGATCGCCCAACCGCCCTCCGGTGGAGCCCAGTTGCTCGACCGGACCGTCATCCTGCTGGATCTCGTCGCCGATGGCGGCGTCGAGGGCCTATCGCTCAAAGACCTGGCGGCCCGCTCCGGGCTAAACACCGCCACTTGTCACCGCATCCTCAACACGCTGGTCGGTCACAAGCTGCTTGCCCGCGACGACAAAAAACGGCGCTACAGGTTGGGTGCACGCATGGCGATCTACGGCGTCCGCGCGGCTCGCGGCCCCGGCATCATCAGCCGCTGCGAGATCGCGCTGTCCCGGCTCAGGCGCCGCACCGGCGACACGACCCATCTGATGGCCCGCTTCAACCACGATTCCGTTTGTCTCGACCGGCGCGACGGCGAATGCATCGTGCCGACGCTGACGGGATCGATCGGCGGCTTCGTCCCCCTCGGCGTTGGCCCCGGTTCGATCGCAATGCTCGCATTCCTGGACGAGGACGAGCAGGACTACATCATCCGCGCCAACCTCGGGCGCTACGCGTCCTATCGCAACCTCACCGAGGACAAGGTTCGACAGCTGATTGCCGACACCCGTCGCCGCGGTTACGCGGTGGATGTGGGCGAGCTCATTCCCGGCATTGCCGGAGTTGGATTGCCGATCATGACGCCGGGCGAAAAGCCGGGCGCGGCGCTCAGTTTCACGCTGCTCTGCGCCAAGCTGGCGCCGGGCGTCCTCGAACATTACGGCGCCCTCCTGAAAGAGGAAATCGACGCCATCGTCGGTCAGTAGGAAGGATCAGGGTGGCGTGGCGACGGCCGGAAACAGGTTAGCGGATATCGTTCACGTAGGGATGATGCGCAGTCGTGGCGCCGTACTCGCTCAGGATCACAAGCGCACGGGCTTGATCGTATCCCTAGCTTCCCAGCGCATTCTCGCCGGCTTCGCGACCGGGCACGCTGACATGCACCTCATGCCCCTGACGGATCGCCAGGGAGGCGGCAGCGACCGCGGACTCGAACGCGGCTTCCTTGGTCGCGTATTTGCTTTTGACGTCGCCGTCATGCAGCACGCCCCATTCATCCTCGACCGGCACGATCGCGTATTGAGCAAGGCCCATGGTGCAACTCCTCGATATCCAGCGCTGCGTGACCTGCGGATGGGCCGCCGTCACCCGCCACACGGCGTTGCCGCTGTCGTCGGCGACCAGCAATGCGCCGGCCTTGTCGTGGCACCAGCATCGGATGAATCGGATGACCCTCGATTTGCGCGGTGGAGCGCACGCGCACGGCTTGTTGCACGGTCGGCCTCGTGTGGCTTTTCGCCCTGCCCGACCGGCCAACTCTTGCTTGCGGTGAAGGTTCCTACTCTCGCGCCGCCACCGGCGCGCCGGCCTGATACGCCGCATAGGCGCTCTTCAAGCCATCGTGAAGCGAGGTCGCGGCGCGCCAGCCGAGCTTGGCGAGACGGCTGACGTCGAGCAGTTTGCGCGGCGTTCGATCGGGACGCGAGCTATCGACACTGATATCGCCGCACGCATTTGTCGCGGTTTCGAGTTCGACGTCGGTATTGACGCAACACCTCACCACCGCAGTAGCCGCGGCCCGAGCGCGGCCCCCGCCAGAGTGCACACCACGATCGTTCCACCATACCAGAGCGCGACAAAGGGCAGCGAATCGTCGGTGCAGTGAAGCGCGTAGGCCACTGCGCTGATGCTGCCAGCGACAAGACCGGCGAACGCCCCTGCGCGGCGCAGGTCGATCGGTGCCGCCTGACGCACCGCCCACATCGTTAGCGCAAATGCCACAATGGCGATGATCGGGATCGACACCAGACATTCCAACCACGCGTCACCCGCAACCATTCGGTCCCAGTGCGACACCGGCGCCGAACCGATGCTGATGAGCGCCAGCGCCGCGATCAGCAGAAACGGCAGGACGACGACCGCCATGCTGTGCTTCAGGACATGACAGCTCGAAATTTCATGGCCGCAAAATTCCACGGGCGGGACGGATTGAGAAGCCCCCTGGTCCTGAATTCGGCGACGGTCGGCGATCAGTTACATCACGCCCTCGTGAGGATCGACGCGTGTGAGCCGAGAGCGCGAGTCTCTTGGTGACAATTCACGCGTCCGCTTTCTGGTTTGGATGTGGCACACGGCGTTGACACCGCCTAAGCGCTACCATCCAGCGAGCGGTGGCGGCACGAAATTTTCCGCCTTGATGGCTTCGCATCGCGTTGGGAGGCCCGGAAGCGGAGGCAACTTTGCTCCGCTTCCTATCGATGCCGGAATGGGCGCGCTGGCCTAAATCGAAGAGTGATCACGGTCGCAGCGGCTGCATCGCGCTCGCAGTTTTGGCCGCGCGCACCAACTGAAGGAACTCGGAGCGATAGCCGTAAGGATCGTCGCCGCGCGCGGCCGAGGCGATACGGAGCACGTCGTCATAGCCGAACCGGCCGGTGTGCTTTCCGCCACGTAGAATCTCGCCGAACGCGGCAACACTGGTTGCAAAGCGGGCATCGAGTGGCGCGTCCTCGAAGCGGCCATGTTCCGATGCGCGATCGACGGGGGTGCTGACCAGCACGCTTTGATCGGATCGCGGCAGCTTGTAGCGGATCTTGACGAAGGCATATTCGGCCGGCGACGGTGAGTCGCTCGCCGGGGCTTGCGCACCGTATCTGAGATCGTCGACCACGCGAGGCCCGCCGACAGGCACGATGTCGTAGAGCGCCGTCACGGTTTGCCCCGAGCCGACGTCGCCGGCATCGACTTTGTCATTTGAAAAATCGTCGCGATTGAGCAGTCGCGTCTCGTAGCCGATGAGCCGATATTCGGCGACGGCTGCCGGATTGAACTCGACCTGGATCTTCACATCCTTGCCGATCGGAAACAGCGTCGAACTTGCCTCTTCGACCAGCACCTTGCGTGCCTCGTTGATCGTATCAATATAGGCGGCGACGCCGTTGCCGTTCTGCGCCAGCGTCTGCGCCAGCGCGTCGTTGTAATTGCCGGCACCAACGCCGAGCACGGACAGGAAAATGCCCTTTTCGCGTTGACGCTCGACGAAACCTTTCAATTCATCCTTGTTCGTAATTCCGACATTGAAGTCGCCGTCGGTGGCGAGGATGACCCGATTGACGCCGCTGGCGTCAAAGTTCTGCTCTGCAAGACCATAGGCTTGCCTGATGCCTTCGGCACCCGCCGTGCTGCCACCCGCCTCGAGCCGATCGATCGTCGCCAGGATTTTCGCTTTCTCGGACACGGAAGTGGGCTCGAGCGCCGTGCCGGCATTTCCGGCATAGGTCACGATCGCGATGCGGTCCTCGGGTTTCAGCTGGGTAACGAGCATGGCGAGCGACTGCTTCACGAGCGGCAACCGGTTCTGCGGCTCCATCGAGCCCGATGTATCGATCAGGAAAACGAGATTCGCGCGCGGTCGGCTCGTCTGTTGCAGCGCATAACCTTTGACGCCAATGCGAATGAGCTTGCGGCCTTCCGCCCAGGGGTTCGGAAACACGGCAACGTTGGCCCGGAACGGTTCGTTCGCCGATGCGGGGGCTTCATAGGCATAGGGAAAGTAATTGATCAGCTCCTCGGTCCGAACCGACGCGGCCGGCGGCAGGACATTGCGGTTGAGCTGTGCGCGGACGAACGCGTACGACGCCGTATCGACATCAATAGAGAATGTCGAGACGCGTGCGTCGCGCGCGACCTTGAAGGCGTTTTCCGGCGCGTTTGCAAACTTGTCGCGGCCGATAGGCTCGGACGCAGCAGGAACACGTTCGCGCTGGTCCCGAAAGACTTCGACCTGCGCCAGCAGTTGAGCAGACGGCGCGCGCGAGAGCATGTGATCGTTCCGGCCTCTAAGAGCGTACATTTCTGACGGTGCCCCCTGCATGGGAGCCCTCAACGCCGTCGCGGGAGGCGCCTTCGGAGCGTCCCGGCTGGCAATCAGATTTTCCACGCGCGACCTGGCGGGAGGCGGCGCCGCGGCAGCCGAAGGCGCGGCGCCTTCCTGGCTGGGCTTTCCGGCCTGACTGGCGGTTTGGATTTGCATTTGCGGCTGGGCGTGGCTTTCGCTTTCCTTCTTTGCTTCCACTGTCGAAGGAGCTTGAGCGACGGCGTTGCTAGCCAGCCGTTCGACGCGCACGCCGGCATCCTGCGGCTGCGGCGACCACATGAGATGGAGATAGGCGCCCGATCCGGCAACAATACAGGCCAGGCTGGCAGCCAGGAGATAACGCGTACGATTCATGACAGTCCTCTCGCGCGACGGCCGCAAGGACGCGGCGGTTCGCTCGATGAGACGGATGTCGGTCGGCACTCCTTGGCTGTCGTCGGCGTTTTTTTCCTCGGCGCTTTTTTGATCGAAGCGCAGCAGCGCCTGTTGCACAGCCGAGGCACGCGCGTCCGGCGCAGGCGGCGGAGGGTCGGGCAAACGCATGATGTCGTGATCAGTACTCATCGCCGATGTCCTTCGCGAGATCCGCCTGTCGCCTCAGCTCGTGCATGCGCCCGGAGATGGTCGACTCGGAGACGCCCAGGGCTGTGGCCGCCTCCGCGTGCGTCATGCCTTCGCCGACCACAAGCACGACTGTCTCCCGCAGCAGCGGCGAAAGCCGCGCCAGCTCGCTCGCGAGCCAGCTGCGACGAAAGAGATCCCGGCCATCCGGCGGCGCCGCCATTTCGGCAAGAACGGCGAGATGGCCTTTCAGCCGCGTCAACGTCGAATGACGCCGATGGTGGTCATGGCAGGCGTTGCGCACGATACCGACCAGCCAGGTTGTGAACTTCGCCTCCCCCCTGAAAGAAGCGATCCGTTCCACCAGCGCGCAGCAGACATCCTGGCAAATGTCCTGCGCGTCAGTCTGGGAGCCGGTCATGCGCCACGCAACCCGGTGCATCAGGTCGTAGTGACGCCGCAACAAGGCTTCGAATGCAGCACGGTTGCCCTGCGTGGCCAGACTGACGAGGTCGTCATCCGTGGCGCCGCCATCCGGCGGCTCAGTCACCTCTGCGGTCATAAGCTGAATGGCGCCCCCCATGCCCTTTCCTCAAAGCCGACAGGATTGAGCAAAACAATTGGGACCGTTACCCGGTCCCCCGGGCAGTCCCGTCCTGGACCGCGACCGCATGCGCTTTACCATAGTAGTTCCACCCATAAGCCGGGGCGCCGGGAGGAGATTTTCCGGGCATTCACGAATTGAGACGAACGAGACGCCGGAATCCTTGGGCCAGGTTTGAAAAAATTTCCGGACGGCGCAACACCAGGGCCTTACGGCGCTCTGTGGCGGCAGCAACGCAAGCATCGTGGCGGCGAACACGATCCGGGCGACCATGCCCAGGATTTTCAGGCGGTTCGGCGTGGCCCGGTCCAATTAGCCTCGCTTCAGCCGGTCGCACACCCGCGAAGGCCAGGAGGGAGTCGCCAACCGGGATTCTAACTGGTTGCCTTTCGCGGTTCTTATCCAGTGCGGGGAATACGAAAGCTATCAAGAGAGGCGCGAAACAGTCGATCGGAAAGCGAGCATCAGAACGTGCAAAGCAGCCGATTTGTCAGACTGAAACCTGACCACTCTCGCAAAATCTTCGAAAAATTTGGAGCGGGTGAAGGGAATCGAACCCTCGTATTCAGCTTGGAAGGCTTTCCCGCCCGCATAATCGCACATCACGCCGCATCACCCGAAACCACTGCAAACATCTTATTTTATAGGGTTTTTCGGCGCTTTCAGCGAATTGTCGTTACCCTTCAAACCCTTGGTCACTCCGACCTTTTTACACCCAAAGTTACACCCAAAAAGCAACAGTTCCGGCTATCCATTTACACGCGCAAATACATCGGTGGTAAAATTGCTTTCGTGGCTGCGCGTGGGCGCGGCATGAACGAAAGGAAATAATGAATGTCATTAAGGGAATTGCCGCGCTGCTGAAGCGCAAGGAAAAGTCGCTGCGCAACGGTCGTTATTATGTGAGAAGCATAAAATCGGAACTGCTTGAGAATGCTGAGGGCTGCCAACTCGAAGCCAGAGAACTGATCGATTCCGCCAAACGGCATGTAGACCTTTCGGTAAAATGCCAAGAGTCGGCCCGTATGATGTTGAAGCGCGCTACTGAATACATGACGCTGGCAGACAGTCTTCCTCCCAGTAATGAGGGGGATTTATGAAACTCTGCATAGCCTATGCGCCAGGCGGCATGAAGATGCTGGCACGGATGGGGCGACCACATGAGTACGTCGCGCAGATTTTCAGGAAGGGCGACGGCGATGCTGCCGATGAAATTCTGAAGGCAGTTAACGCGCATGAGCAGCTGGTTGAGGCATTGGATGCGCAGGAGAAGTTGTACTGCGTCGGACTCTTCAACGCACCTGACGGCGAGATTGACCGAGTTACCGACCTGCGGCGCAAAGCACTGGCGGCAGCAAGGAGCTAGTGCGGCGGCGCATACACATAAGCCATAACCGCCATGACGGCTTGAATGACCGTACCAAGCGCGGAAAGACCGGCGGCGATTGCAGCATAGATCGTCGCCTTTTTCATTGTGTCGTGCTGGCGTGTCGCAAGGATATGGCGCGCTAAGTGTCCGCGCTGCGATCCGCTTGTCTCCGTTACGAAGTCAAGCAAATCGGCGTCGCTCATTTTCAGTGTTCTTGCGTATTCGTCATGTTTCATGGGGATGCCTTCTCACAAAGTATTCAGTGGATATGAGAAAGCGCTGCGGAACAAGGTTGCATCGGGCATTTTACACCCGTTGTTACACCCAAAATAAATTGCGCACGACGAAAACCGCCGCTAAGTCATTGTAATGACTGGAGCGGGTGAAGGGAATCGAACCCTCGTATTCAGCTTGGAAGGCTGCTGCTCTACCATTGAGCTACACCCGCATCACTGGCTCCCTAACACGACCGGGCGGCAGTCTCAACTGCTCCGGACCGGACTTTCCCGCCTTGCGGACAGGCTAGTTCCCACCCCGGGGCGCCCCTTAACGGCGGCGGGATTTCGTCCTATATTCAGAGTCCCGAAACCAACGAAAGGAGGTGATCCAGTGTCTTATCTCAAGCGCTGTCACCTCGCTGGGATCGCCCGCTAGGCTTTGACGAAAGGCTTGGCATCGGGGCGCTCTCAGCCCTGGACCAGCGAGCAAGAAATCGGGCGCGACGGGGCCTTCCCGCCGCGCCTTTTTCGTGGGTGGCGCCTGCATGGATGAGCTCCGCTCAGGCCGGCGGCTTGCCTGCAAGCACCTCGCGGATCTTCTGCGACAGCTCCGATTTCCGGTACGGCTTCCTGAGCAGTGCCAGGCCGGGATCGAGATGTCCTTCGTGGACGATGGTGTCGTCGGTATAGCCGGAGGTGTAGAGCACGCTCGCCCCCGGCCGGCGGAGCCGGACGGCTTCGGCCAATTCCCGTCCGTTCATGCCGCCGGGCATGATGATGTCCGTGAACAGGAGATCGAATTTGACGCCCTGGTCGACCAGCGCAAGCGCGGCTGCGCCGTCGCTGGCGGCGAGCGTGCGATAGCCGAGGGTGCCGAGCTGGGCGATGACATAGCCCTGCACCAGCGGATCGTCCTCGACCACGAGGATCGTCTCGTGCCCGCGTGCCGCCGCGGGCGGCTGAACCGGCGCCGTCCTGGCCGGCGCCTCGCCCTTCGACCGCGGCAGGAACAGCCGCATCACCGTGCCGCGCCCCTCCTCGCTCTCGATGACGACGGTCCCGCCGGTCTGGCGGGCAAAGCCGTAGACCATGCTCAGCCCAAGTCCGGTGCCGCGGCCGACGCCCTTGGTGGTGAAGAACGGCTCGAACACGCGCTCGCGGATATCTGCCGGGATGCCATGACCGGTGTCGGCCACCGCGATCATCACGAAGGCGCCGCGCATGACATCGCCGTCGCCGGCACCGCTGGTGCCGTCGAGCTCGCGGTTTGCGGTCTCCAGCGTGAGCCGGCCGCCGCCCGGCATCGCGTCACGCGCATTGACGGCGAGATTGACGATCGCCGACGAGAGCTGCGACGGATCTGCCATCGCGGACCAGGCGTCGTCCGCGAGCCGGGTCACGATCTCGATATGCTCGCCGAGGATCGGCTTGAGCAGCTTCGCGGTTTCGACCACGAGTGCGTTGACGTCGATGTCGCGGGGCTCCAGCGGCTGGCGGCGCGCGAAGGTCAGGAGCTGCGAGGTGATCTCGGCGCCGCGCGCCGCCGCATCGTCGATCAGTTGTGCGATCGCGGCGAACTCGGGCTTGTCCGCAAGCCCCTCCTGGATGATCTCGATGGTGCCGGTGATGACCGTGAGCACGTTGTTGAAGTCGTGAGCGACGCCGCCGGTGAGCTGACCGATCGCGTCCATCTTCTGGGATTGGCGCAGCCGCTCCTCGGCCTCGTGCTGCACCGTGAGGTCGGTGGCCGACCCGCGATAGCCCATGAAGCGTCCGTCCGCCGCGAAGATCGGCTGGCCGTTGACGTTGAAATGATGCATGCGGCCGGCCACGTCGCGCCCGCGATACTCGAACTTCCGGAACGGCTCGTGGCGGTCCAAGGTCGCCACGTGCGCGCGCCATTTCTCAGGCTCGGCGTCGCGGTCGGAGGCGGCATCTGTGCGGTGCTTGCCGACCAGCGCCTTGTTGTCCATGCCGAAGGCGCCGGCCCGGTCGGATACGTAGGTGAAGCGATGATCCGGTCCGGTCTCCCAGAACCAGTCGGACGCGGTCTCGGCATAGTCGCGGAAACGCTCTTCACTGGCACGCGCGTCCTCTTCGGCGCGCCGGCGGATATTCAGGTCGCGCTCGAGATTTGCGTTGGCCTCGCGCAGCTCGCCATAGGCGCGCTCGAGGTTCGCGCACATCGCGTTGAAGGCGTCGATCACCTTGTCCAGCTCGTCGGGATCGCGGGGCGGCCGGCGCTCGAGGTGCAAAGGCGGCGGCGGCCGCGACAGGCTGTATTGGCCGACGAACTCGGCGATGGCGGCCAGATGCCGCGTCACCAGCAGATGGAACATGTAGATGATGAACAGCGAGACGACAAAGGTCTTCGCGGCCTGGCTTGCCAGGATGACCAGGGCCCGGTTCAGCAATTGCTGATAGACCTCGGCCAGCGTCGCCTCGACATGGAGCACGCCGATCGGGCGTGACGTCCCCTGGACGCTGTAGTTCAGCGGATAGTCGCGTGTCACGGCTGAGCGGGTGCTCGGCTCGCCGACCGCGACACGGATCGGATTGGGACGATCGGCGATCTCGCGCACCTCGGCGGCGCGGATGTCGGGCAGCCGCAGGATGCCGTCGAGCTGGAGCTTGAGCTGGTTCTGGTCGAGATTCCACAGGCTCTCGCCGAGGCTTCCGGTCGTGCTGCGGCCGATCTCGTCGAGCCGCGTCTCGATGACGCCGACCTCGCGGTCGTAGTCGAGATAGAGCTGAAGGGCGGTCAGCATCAGCGTGACGATCGAGGAGAACAGCAGCACGGCGGCCAGCAGGCGCGGCCCGACGCCGCTGCGCGACCAGTTGAAGATCCGCGACAGCAGCGCTCCGATCATCCCTGGCGCAAATGCAGCACCGATCCCGCTCAAATCCTGCTTCGCGGCCGCTGGGGCACCGGCGCGACTGCTGCGCTTGGAGTCCTCGTCGCCTGCGTTGGCCATGCACCACGTCCCCGGAATGGCGGCCCCCTGCTCCGCACGGCGGGTCGCAGCCGCGAGCAATTCGACAGTTGAAATTCTCTCATCACGCGACCTGCGTGGCGATCCTGCCGGCCCTTGGGCGGCTTGGCTGGGTCTTGTCTTGCGCCCAGCAGCAGGATTCCCGCGCAAACTATCACTTCGCGTACTGGAATGACATTGGTTAAAGTCCGCAGTCGCCTGCAAGACGGGCGAGCGGTGCGGCCGCCACGCCGGTGGATCGCGGCCGTCCGAATCCAATGGTAGCCATGCAGGGCAAAGGAGACGCGTCATGTGGCGGATCATCGTCGCCTGCCTGTCATTGCTCGCCGCCGCTCCGTCGCACGCGCAGGAGCTGATCCGGCTGGCGCGGATCGCCGACATCCCCGATCAATATGTCGGCGGCGAGATGCTTCGGGCCGTCTACGCCAAGCTGAATATCAAGCTGGAGTTCGAGGACGTCCCCGGCAAGCGCGCGCTGGCGCTGTCGAGCGCCGGCGAGGTCGATGGCGAGATCCAGCGGATCGGAACGCTCTCCAGCGACTACCCGACGCTGATTCAGGTGACGCCGGCGATCAACTACATCGAGCCGGCGGTCTTCGCGACGAAACTTCGTTTCGACGTCGCCGGCTGGAATTCGATCAGGGAGTACAGCATCGGAATCGTCCGCGGCGTCGGCTCCTCAGAGGCCGGGACACGCGGCATGGCCCGCGTCACCGCGACCACCAGCCTCGAGAACATGATCAGGATGCTCGACGCCGACCGTTTCGAGGTGATGGTCACCGACCTCTTCAGCGGGCTCGTCGCGGTGAGGAAACTCAATCTGCAGGCCAGGATTGTCCCGCTCTCGCCTCCGCTGGAGCGCATCCACATCTACCATTATTTGCACGAACGCCATCGCGATCTGGTGCCGAAGGTCGGCAAGGTGATCGCGCAGATGGAAGCGAGCGGCGAGCTGGCCACGCTGCGCGAGGCGCTGGTCAAACAGGTCCTGAGTGCGCCGTGACGGCGCCGGGTCAGCTCGCGCGAAGCCGCTCACGCAGGGCAACGGCGGCAATCAACACGCCGACGCACCAGGCCATGACCGCCCGATGAGGCTCGTCGCCGAGCACCACGGTGATGGTGCTCGTCAGCAAGCACGGCGCGATTGCCTTTCGCGTCCGGCTCATCAGCGCAAGCAGGAACGGCATCGCCGCGATCGATATTTGCAGGACGTCCATGTCGAGAGACGGTGTCGCCGAAGGCGTCAGAAGCCACACACATTGAGCGCGCGCGGGCGTTTTCCGCGGCGGCTTTCGACGATCCGCTCGCCGCCGTTCTCGGCCGAGCTGCCGTAATAGCGGTGGTGGCCGGACTGGTCGTGCAAATCCGCGGCTTCCGACTTTCCCGCCCGACGCGCGTCGCAGATGATCTTTATGGTCGACATGGCCGCCTCCGAAGTGTTCTTGGTGGCCATCAGTCGCCTCGGCTTTGGGCAGCGTTCACCTCCGAGGGCGGCAATCGGGTTTCAGGACGGTTTCGTCGCAACTTCCGCGACGCAATATGTTAGTCTCCGGGATTGTCGGTCTCGGCGGCGCTCATACATCCTTCCGACTGCGAGCTTGAAAAACAAACGAGGTGACGATGCTTTACGCCATCCTGGCCTACCACGTGGAAGACGAGATTTTGTCCTGGACGCCCGAGCAGGACGCCGCGGTCGTGGCCAAAGTGATCGAGGTTCAGGCGCCCTTGAGGGCAAGCGGACACCTTGGGCCGGCCGCTCGTCTGGATGAGACCCGAAAGGCGCACACCTTGCGCGGCCCCGGCGCGGGCATGGTGCTGGACGGCCCGTTTGCCGAGACCAAGGAGCAGCTTCTCGGCTTCCATCTCGTCGACTACGATACCGATGAGGAAGCGATCGCGGCGGCGCGGAAGCTGCGCGAGGTCAACCCGTCGGCGGTCTACGAAATCCGCCCGGTCAAGCTTTACGTGCCGGTCGACGGGTTCGGCGCGACAAAAGGGTGAGCCGCCACCTCACGCGCCTGGCCCGGTCGGTGCGACATAGAAGCGCTGGATCAGCAGCCCGCCAAAGGCGATGAACCACACGTAGGGCGCGACGTGCGGCGCGAAGGCCGCAACGATCGTGCCCGGAATGAACACCAGCAGCGGAAAAATCGAGGCCATGATCTCGTGGCGCCAACCGCCCAAAATCGTCCACCACAGCCAGGCATTGAGGCCGGCGATCGCGGTCAGATGCAGGCCGTAGAGCACGGCCACCGCGCTGCTCATGCTGTAATTGGTGTAGAGGCCGTTGGTCACCGGCAGCAGCACGATCGAGAGCAGGAAGAACAGGTTGAGGATCACCATGCCGCGGCTGCCCACGGGCTGGCGCGCGAGCCGGCGGTGATGGCTGATCCAGAACACGCCGGCGATGATGAAGCTGAGCGCGAGACCGGCGAGCTTGCCGGAATAGACATGGGCGAGATCGCTCCAGCTCGGGGCACTGGTGAACACCGCGGCCTTGGGCAGGTCGTAGGCGAGCAGCGTCATCGCGACACCAAAGATGGTGTTGCTGAGCGACTCCAGCCGCCGCATCTCGAACTGGTCGGGCTTGAGCTCGGTCATGCCGGTTGCGTGGTTCTCGGGCTGGAACTTCGGGCCGTCTTGTCCCTAGGTCTTAACATTGGTTCCGTCCAGCCGCATTGCGATTCGCGCCGGGATCGCCGACTCTCACCCTTTCACCGGGGCGATTCGTGGCGACATATCTGGACAGGCTCAATGTGGAGCAGCGCCGCGCCGTGGAGCATGGCGTCGCAGATGGCGCGACCGTGGGCGCCCCCCTGCTCGTCATCGCCGGCGCGGGCTCCGGCAAGACCAATACGCTCGCCCATCGCGTCGCGCACCTGATCGTCGCAGGCGCCGATCCACGCCGCATCCTCCTGATGACGTTCTCCCGCCGCGCCGCGGCCGAGATGGCCGGCCGGGTCGAGCGCATCGCCCGAAAGGTGCTGGGCGAGAACAATGCCGCGATCATGCGCGACGCCCTCACCTGGGCCGGCACGTTCCATGGCATCGGCGCGCGGCTCCTGCGCGAATATGCCGAGCGGATTGGCGTCGATCCAGCCTTCACCATCCACGACCGCGAGGATTCCGCCGACCTGATGAATCTGGTTCGGCACGAGCGCGGCCTGTCGAAGACCGAGAGCCGCTTTCCGGCCAAGGGCACCTGCCTGTCGATCTACTCGCGCTGCGTCAATGCCGAGATGGAGATCGAAAAGGTGCTCGGCCAGCACTATCCCTGGTGTGCGGGCTGGGCCGCCGAACTGAAGGGCCTGTTCGCGGCCTATGTCGAGGCCAAGCAGGCCCAGCACGTTCTGGACTACGACGACCTCCTGCTCTACTGGTCGCAGATGATGAGCGATGCGCTGATCGCCGAAGAGATCGGCGGCCGCTTCGATCACGTGCTGGTCGACGAATATCAGGACACCAACCGCCTGCAATCCTCGATCCTGCTGGCGCTGAAGCCGGATGGACGCGGGCTGACCGTGGTCGGCGACGACGCGCAGTCGATCTATTCGTTCCGCGCCGCCACCGTCCGCAACATCCTGGATTTTCCGCAAAGCTTCTCCCCCCACGCCGAGATGATCACGCTCGACCGCAACTACCGCTCGACGCAACCCGTGCTGGCGGCGGCCAACGGCGTCATCGGGCTTGCGCGCGAGCGCTTCACCAAGAACCTGTGGACCGACCGCACCTCGTCGCAGAAGCCGCAGCTCGTCACCGTCCACGACGAGGCCGACCAGGCGCGCTACATCGTCGAGGAGGTGCTGGCCAACCGCGAGCAAGGCGCGCTGCTCAAGCACCAGGCGGTGCTGTTCCGCACGTCCTCGCATTCCGGTCCGCTGGAGATCGAGCTGACCCGCCGCAACATCCCCTTCGTCAAGTTCGGCGGACTGAAATTTCTCGATGCCGCGCACGTCAAGGACGTGCTGGCGCTGCTGCGCTTTGCCGAAAATCCGCGCGACCGCGTCGCCGGTTTCCGCATCCTGCACCTGTTGCCGGGCGTCGGCCCCGCCACCGCGCAGCGCGTGCTCGACCAGATGGCGGAAAGCACCGATCCGCTTGCCGCGCTCGGCCAGCTTGCGGTGCCGCCACGCACCGGCGCCGACTGGACCGACTTCGTCCGCACGGTCGGAAATCTGCGTTACTCGGAATGGCCCGCCGATCTCGAGCGCGTGCGGCTCTGGTATAAGCCGCATCTCGATCGCATCCACGAGGATTCCGAGACGCGCCGCGCCGACCTCATGCAGCTCGAGCAGATCGCGAGTGGCTATGCCTCGCGCGAAAAATTCCTGACCGAGCTCACGCTCGACCCGCCGGATGCGACCAGCGACAAATCAGGTCCTCCGCTCCGCGACGAGGACTATCTGATCCTCTCCACCATCCATTCGGCCAAGGGCCAGGAATGGAAGTCGGTGTTCGTGCTCAACGTCGTCGACGGCTGCATGCCGTCGGATCTCGGCGCCGGCACCTCGGCCGAGCTCGAGGAGGAGCGCCGCCTGCTCTATGTCGCGATGACGCGCGCCAAGGACGATCTGCACCTCGTCGTGCCGCAGCGCTTCTTCACCCACGGCCAGCAAGCCAAGGGCGACCGCCACGTCTACGCCTCGCGCACCCGCTTCATCCCGGAATCCCTCGTCTATCTGTTCGAGCGCACCGCCTGGCCGAAGGCGGCTTCGGCTGCGGCCCGCGCGGCGGCGCAGGGCCCGAAGATCGATATCGGGGCCCGGATGCGCGGGATGTGGCGGTAGGTGGACCCGAATCCCAGTACATCGATCCCTCGGATTGGCGCGGATCCTGCTTTCGCTGACTGGTTTGGTGAGCTAGATCATCTGGAAAGAGGTGGCTTTTGCCAGAGGATCGCTTGTCACTGCGGCTTCCGTCGCTCAATGCCCTGAGAGCCTTCGAGGCTGTCGGCCGCACCGGCAGCATCAAGGCGGCAAGCGATGAATTGTCGGTGAGTCCGACCGTCGTCTCCCGACACATCCGCAAGCTCCAGCTCGACCTCAATGTCGCGCTGGTTGCGGCGCACGGACGCGGCCTGCTGCTGACGGCCGCCGGCGAAGCATTCCACGCTCGGGTCACCCGCGCCTTCGACATCCTGCGCCAGGCCAACGAAGATGTTCGTCCGGCCAGCCGCCGAACCCTGACGATCTGGTGCATTCCCGGCATCATCAATCAGCGCCTGCTCGCCCGTTTGCCCGCGCTCATGGCCAGCCTGCCGAACTACGACATCGCCCTGTATCCAACGCTGTCGCGTGCGGACTTCACGCGCGGCGAGGCTGATGCCGAGATCGTTCACATGAACATGATGATCAGCCGCCCGAAGGTCAGGACCGAGCTGATCGCGGCGCCGAAGATTCATGCCGTCGCAAGCCCCGCGTTCAGGGCGCGCCATCCCGTCGTCACTCAGGCTTCCGATTTCCTGAACCTGCCGCTGATCCACGAAGCCTCGACGCTCTATTGGGAGCAATGGTTCGAAAATGCGGGGGTCACCGACCTGCCGATGTTGCGAGGACCGCACCTCTGGCATGCCCATCTGACGATCGAGGCCGCAAGACAGGGACAAGGCGTCGCACTCGCAAACACGCTGCTCGTCGAGGAGGACCTCGCCGCAGGCAGACTGGTCGATCTTAGCCCTCACCCCGTCAGTCTCGGCGGTTACTACTTCGTCGCTGTTGCCAGACGTTGGGGCGACCCCGAACTGGTGGTGCTGCGCCGCTGGTTGAAGGAAGCATTCCAGGGGGGCATCGCCAGGACAATCGATGCGGCGGCTCGTTCTGAATAGGCCGCCTGTCCAGCGACAACGCCGACGCTCATCGTCGGCACACCGAACGCACTGATTGCAACCGTCGGCCACCGGCGGGTCAATCGTTCAAAAAACACACCATACAGATGCAAATTAGATGATTGTTGCGATTTTAGCTCTCGGCCAATCTGCAGGGATACACGGATCTCCGCACGTTCTGCCGCCGTAGCCAGAAGACGAGAATGACCAGCAACAATTTCATAAGTGTGTCAGCTTCCGCAGGAGTTGATCACGATTTGAAGATCGAGAGGCTCGTCAAGTTCTACGGAGACTTCGCCGCGCTGAACGATGTGTCCCTCACGGTCAAGCGCGGAGAATTTCTGACGCTGCTGGGGCCCTCGGGCTCAGGCAAGACCACGCTGCTGATGTCCATCGCCGGCTTCGTCCAGCCCGATCGCGGCGACATCCTGCTGGGCGGACAGAGCATCCTGCGACTCCCTCCCGAGCAGCGGAATTTCGGTATGGTGTTCCAGGGCTACGCCCTGTTTCCGCACATGACCGTGTACGACAACGTCGCGTTCCCGCTGAAGGTGCGCAAACGGCCTGCCGCCGAGATCAAGAGCAAGGTCGATGCCGCCATCGATCTGGTGCAGCTGAGCTCGCAAGCCGGCCGCTATCCGCGCCAGCTCTCCGGCGGCCAGCAGCAACGCGTCGCGCTTGCCCGCGCGATGGTCTTCACGCCTCACCTGCTTCTGCTGGACGAGCCGCTGAGCGCGCTCGACAAGAAGCTGCGCGCAGAGCTGCAGGACGAGCTGAAGCGATTGCACAAGCGGATCGGCCTGACCTTCATCTACGTCACCCATGACCAGGACGAAGCCCTGTCGATGTCAGACCGGATCGTGGTGATGCGAGACGGCAAGATGGTCCAGCAGGGATCGCCGACCGAGCTGTACGAGCGGCCCGCGACAAGCTTCGTCGCCAACTTTCTCGGCAAGAGCAATTTCCTCAAGGGCAGCGTGGACAATCACGTGGCCGGCGGCTTCGTGCTGACCCATCAGGGCGTGCGGATCATCCAGGCGAGCGACGACTGCAATCGCCCGGCGATCGGCCAGCCCGTCGTGATCGCCCTGAGGCCGGAGAAGATCACCCTCGCCGGCAAAACCGGTCAACCCGACAATACGCTCAAAGGCGTCGTCTCCGAGTGGAGCTATCTGGGCTCACAATTCCGGCTCGTGGTCGCCACGCCGGAATTCGGCGACGTCGTCGTGATGATGCCGACCTGGCGACATGGCGAGCCGCCCGTCGCCGGCGACGCCGTAACGATCGGTTGGGACCACAGCGCCGGGACGCTGGTCACCGATGCCTGAACTGCAGTGCCGCAACAGTCGAAACGAACGAATGGGGCTTCCGTCATGAACGAACGCAATTCAATTTTCACCCCGACCCGGCGCGCCCTCCTGAAGGGAGGCGCCAGCCTTCTCGCCGCTCCCGCAGTGTTCGCCGCCGGCGCTGCCCGCGCAGAGGCGCGCAAGGAGGTCGTCGTGGTCAACTACGGCGGCGCCGCCATGAAGGCTTTCGACGAAGCCTATGTGCAGCCCTTCGCCGCGCAGGGCGGCCGCATGGTGCTGGACGGCAGCGGCCCCCTCAACGGCAAGATCCTGACGATGGTCCAGTCTCGCAACGTCACCTGGGACATCTGCGATTGCGGCGTTACGACGCTGGCCGAGCTCGGGCCGCGCAACGCCCTGGAGAAGATCGACTACAGCATCGTCGACAAGAGCAAGGTCGCCACGGAATTCGCCTACGAGAACGGCGTCGTGAACTACATGTTCTCCTCCGTGCTCGCCTGGGACACGGCGAAGGTCAAGGAGACGCCGACCCTCGCAGACTTCTTCGACTTGAAGAAATATCCAGGCCGCCGCATGGTCCGCAAGGATTCCCAGGCCATGCTCGAGCTGTGCCTGATCGCCGACGGTGTCCCGCCCGACCAGCTCTATCCGCTGGACGTCAAGCGCGCCTTCACCAAGCTCGGAACCATCAAGAAGGATGTGCTCTACTGGAACAGCGGCGCCGAAAGCCAGAGCCTGATGCGGGACGGCGAATGCGTCATGGGCCTGTTGTGGCACACCCGCGCCAACGTCCTCAAGGCCGAGACCAATAACCGCATCGCCTACACCTTCAAGGACGGTCTTCTGCAGCCCGGCTTGTGGGTCGTGCCGAAGAACAATCCGGCCGGCGCCGAGGCCTTCCGCGCCATCGCCTCCATGCAGCAGCCGGAGGGGCAGGTGAAACTTCTGACTGCGATGGGCAACGGTCCCTCCAACCCGGCGGCCCAGTCCATGGTGCCGGAAGCGCTGCGCGCGACCAATCCGGCCGATCCCGCAAACGCAGCGGTTCAGGCCAGGATCAACGCGGCCTGGTACATCGAAAACCATTCCAAGACCTTCCAGGCCTATCTGGATTTCATCTCCTCCTGACGTCCGTTACCGGCGGCGTGGCGCTCCTCGGCGCCGCGCTGCCAAAACCTCGCCAAAACCGCGCAAAGCCCCGAGCGCCCGGGTCCGATATCGATGAGCTCTCCTGCAGATCAGCTGACGCCCTCGCCGTCCCGTCCGGGCTTCGGCGTAACCGCGCGCTACTGGCTGCTGATCCTGCCGGCCCTGGCGCTGATGATCGTTTGTTATATCTACCCGATCTCGAAGGTGCTCTGGTTGAGCGTCACCGAGCCGCAGCCGGGCCTCGACAACTACGCCATGCTTGCGACCAGCGCGTCGATCCAGCGCATGCTGGCGACGACGGCGCGCATCAGCGTCATCAGCACGCTGATCACGCTCGTGCTCGCCTACATCGTATCTTACGCGCTGGTCCATTCGAGCGAGCGGGTCCGCCGCTGGATGTTCCTCGGCGTTCTCGTGCCGCTGTGGATCTCTGTCCTGGTGCGCGCCTTCGCCTGGTTTGTGCTGCTGCGGCGCGAGGGTCTCATCAACAACATCCTGATCTCAAGCGGACTGGTTGACGCTCCGCTCAGCCTGATCTGGAACGAGACCGGTGTGTTGATCGGCATGGTCCACTACATGCTGCCCTTCGGCATCCTCCCCATCTACGCCAACATGCGCGACATCGATCAACGATGCGTTGCCGCAGCCCGGGGCCTCGGCGCCAGCCGCGCCGTCGCGTTCCGCCAGGTGTTCCTGCCATTGTCGATGCCCGGAGTCGTCGGCGCCAGTATCCTCGTGTTCATCTTCTCCCTCGGCTTCTTCGTGACCCCGGCCATTCTCGGCGGCGGCAAGACTCTGATGATCGCCGAATATATCAAGGTCCAGATTCTCGAGATCGTCCGCTGGGGCGTCGGCAGTATGCTGGCCGGCACCCTGCTCATCATCATCGGCGGGCTGCTTGTCGCGCTCGCCCGCGTCGTCGATCTGCGCAAGCTGTTCGGGTCCATATGAGCACCAGCAGCACCGCATTCGAAGGCTCCTCGCCTATGACGCGCTCGATCGCATGGGCGATTATCTGCTTTCTCGTCCTGCCCATCACCATCGTCTTCGCGGTGTCGCTGACCGATCGTCCCTATCTGTCGCTGCCTCGCGACGGCGTCTCGCTGCAATATTATCGCAACCTGCTGACCAGCCAGGCCTGGCTGACGAGCATCCTGCACAGCCTCGTCATCGCGATCTGCTCGACGGTCATCGCGACGGTCGCCGGAACGCTCTGCGCTATCGGATGCTGGCGTCTCGGCAACCGTGCCAGCAATATCGTCCGCCTCGTCATGCTGATGCCGATCATGGTGCCGACCATCGTCTACGCGCTCGGCATCTATCAGGTCTGGGTGGACCTCAGGCTGATCGATACCTACACCGGCGTGATCATCGCCCATGCGGTGACCGGCATGCCCTATGTGATCATCACCGTCTCGACGGCGCTCGCCGGCTTCGACCCCAGGCTCGAACAGGCGGCCCTCAACCTCGGCGCCAGCATTGGCCAGACGCTGCGCATGGTCATCATCCCGAACATTCTGCCGGGCATCATCTCCGGTGTGATCTTCGCCTTCATCCACAGTTGGGATGAGCTGGTGATCGTGCTGTTCATTGCCGGCCGCGGGGTTTTCACGCTTCCGCGGCGGATGTGGGACGGCATCAACGAACAACTCGATCCCACCATGGCCGCAGTCGCCGCCGTGCTCATCCTGATCACGGTCAGTCTTCTCTTCATCGATATCGCAGTCCGGGCGTACCGCTCGCGTTGAGCCCGCATGCGCCACACCAACCACTTCCCGCAGGAGCCCCTCATGTCGATCATTTCCGAGCCAGAATTTCGCTACAACATGCTGATCAAAGCGTTTCCGTCGCGCGCCGAACCGGCCTTCGAGACGGAATCGGAGCAGGTCGGCGTTTGGGGGCGCCGCTGGGGCTGCAACAACGACGTCGGCCAGATCCGGATGGTGCTCATGCATCGCCCCGGCGCCGAGTTGAATATCGTTGACGCGAACAAGCGCCTGCCCGAGATCGGCGCCTTCGGCGACCCCGAGCAAGGCTGGTACTGGCGCGGCGACGTGATCCCGGATCTGGCCGCACAGCAGAGCCAGCATGACGCGCTCGCTCAGGCGTTACGCGAGGAAGGCGCGGAGGTCGTCTATGTCGATCAATGCGCGCCGGGCAAGATGAAGACCGTCTACACGCGCGACAGCGTGATTGCCGTCGACGGCGGCGCCATCGTCACCCGCCTCGGCCCCCCGATCAGGCGCGGGGAAGAGCTGCCGGTCAGCCGTACCCTGGCCAAGCTCGGGATGCCGATCCTCAGGACGATCTCCGGCACGGGACTCATGGAAGGTGGCAGCTTCGCCTTCATCACGCCCAAGGTCGCGGTCGTGGGGCTGTCGAGCCGCGTCGACGAGGAAGGCGCGCGCCAGCTCGAGGAAGTGTTGCGCACGCAGGGCGTGGAGCTGCTGCGCGTCCAGCTGACCGGCTATCGGCTGCACATCGACGGCATGTTCGTGATGATCGACCGCGATACCGCCTTCGTGAACCCGACGTTGCTACCGTTCTGGTTCCTTGAAAAACTGAAGGAACTCGGGATTCGCCAGATCGAGGTCTGTCCCGATGACCAGAACTGGGTGATCAATTGTCTCGCCGTACGCCCGGGCCATGTCATCTTGCCCGAAGGCATTTCGCCGCGGACCATGGAGAAATTCGTCAAGGCCGGCATCACCACGCGCGTTGTGGCTTACGACAAGGTCGCGCTCGGCGGCGGCGGCATCCACTGCTCGACCTCGCCGCTGATCCGCGATCCGCTCTGACTGTCATGAGCACGAGGCGGCAACGACATCTGCCGCCTCGTGACCGCGCAGAGAGCAAGGGTCTACCAAACGGAAACCGAGCATTTCCGAAACCCGCCTTGTGACCCGGCGGCCATCCACCACATGTCGTCGATCCTCCCCCGCAGAGACCTGATCGATGACCGCACCGCTTCAATTCGGACTGGATACCTTTGGCGACGTCACCAAGGACGGCACAGGCAAGACGCTTGCGCATGCGCAGGTGATCCGCAACGTCGTCGACGAAGCCGTGCTGGCCGACGAGCTCGGCATCGACTTCATCGGCCTCGGCGAGCATCACCGATCTGATTTTGCGATCTCCTCGCCCGAGACCGTGCTGGCCGCGATCGCGTCGCGCACCAGGCGCATCCATCTCGGCTCGGCCGTGACGGTGCTGAGCTCGGACGACCCCATTCGCGTGTTCCAGCGCTTTGCCACGCTCGATGCGCTCTCCAACGGCCGCGCCGAGGTCATCCTCGGCCGCGGCTCCTTCACCGAATCCTTTCCGCTGTTCGGCTTCGACCTGCGCGCTTACGAGGCGCTGTTCGAGGAGAAACTCGACCTGTTCACGGCACTCTTGTCGCAGCAACCGGTGACCTGGGAGGGCAAGCTGCGTCCGCCGCTGAAAGAGCAGCTGATCTATCCGCCGGTCGAGAACGGCCGGCTTGAGACCTGGATCGGCGTCGGCGGCAGCCCGCAATCGGTGGTGCGCGCCGCGCATTACGACCTGCCCCTGATGCTCGCGATCATCGGCGGCGATCCCGCGCGCTTTGCGCCTTACGTCGATCTCTATCACCGCGCCTTCAAGGAGTTCGGCCGCCCGGCGCAGCCGATCGGCGTGCACTCGCCCGGTTACGTCGCCGAGACGGACGAACAGGCGCGCGAAGAGCTGTGGCCCGACTACAAGGCGATGCGCGACCGGATCGGCAAGGAGCGCGGCTGGCCGCCGATGGGCCGCGACGAGTTCGTCAATGAGGCCGAGCACGGCTCGCTCTATGTGGGCTCGCCGGAAACCGTCGCGCGCAAGATCGCCAAGACCGCAAAGGCGCTTGGCATTTCGCGCTTCCAGCTGAAGTATTCGGCGGGGCCTTTGCCGCACGAGAAGCTGATGCGGAGCATCGAGCTTTACGGGGGGAAAGTGGTGCCAATGGTCAGGGAGATGATGGGGTGACTTACGCTCTGGACCAGTCCGTCTGCGCCCTCCGGGCTACGGCGTGACAGCCTTCGCTAGCTTCGCGTGACGGTGATTTGGTCAGGCTTGCCCAGCCGTAGCTCGCGAAGCGAGCGAAGGCTGGTGGGGGAGGCAGGACTCGAACCTGCGAAGCCATGAGGCGGCTGATTTACAGTCAGCTCCCTTTGCCACTCGGGACACTCCCCCGCTCGACGGCAGCACAATCGGGCCGGACCTTGCCGGCGACCGAAGACGGCCATGGAACGTGAAGGCCGCGACAGCCCGGATGGGGGCGCGACCGGGCGCGTTTATGGGCGATGCGGTGGGGCAAAGTCAACCGAGGCGAACAGCTAAAATCGCCCCCGAAGCCACCCAAATTGCCATATTCCGGGACCCGTGACACAAGCGAGCCCATGAAGGACAAAAAATTCACCCCAAGGGGCCCCCGCGGCGGGGCTAAGCCCTTCAACAGGCCCGGAAAATCAGCCGGCCGGCCGGCCTGGCGCGACCGCGATTCGCAGTCCGACGGACCGGTCATCCTCTATGGCTGGCACACCGTGACCATGGCGCTGGCCAACCCTCAGCGGCAGATCCGCAAGCTGACGCTGACCGAGAACGCCGCAAAGCGGCTTGCGGACGAGAACATCGCGACCCGCGTCGCGCCCGAGATCGTCCGGCCCCAGGAGATCGACCGCCTGCTGTCGCCCGACGCCGTGCACCAGGGCCTGCTGGCCGAGGCCGACGCCCTGCCCTCGCCCGACATCGAGACCCTGGACCAGGAAGGCATGGTGCTGGTGCTCGACCAGATCACCGATCCGCACAATGTCGGCGCCATCCTGCGCTCCGCAGCGGCTTTCGCGGTGAAGGCGATCGTCACCACGGCGCGCCACAGCCCCGAGGCAACCGGCGTGCTGGCCAAGGCCGCCTCCGGCGCTCTCGAGCTGGTGCCAATGGTGACCGTGCAGAACCTCGCCCGAGCCCTGACCGCGTTGAATGAACGCGGCTTCCAGACCGTTGGGCTGGACAGCGAAGGCAGCGAGGACCTCTCGA
This sequence comes from Bradyrhizobium sp. P3_C3, assembly GCF_056402655.1. NCBI lineage: Bacteria > Pseudomonadati > Pseudomonadota > Alphaproteobacteria > Hyphomicrobiales > Nitrobacteraceae > Bradyrhizobium > Bradyrhizobium sp. P3_C3. The sequence goes on from NZ_JBFUGY010000001.1 coordinate 232,542, forward strand.
ACGTCACGCTGCGCGAGCCGCTCGCGCTGGTGCTTGGTGCCGAAGGCAAGGGCCTGCGGCAATTGACCCGCGAGACATGCAGCGTCGTGGCGCGGCTCGACATGCCCGGCGAGATCAAGAGCCTCAACGTCTCCAACGCCGCCGTGCTCTCGCTCTATGTCGGCGCGAGCCGGCTCGGGCTGATGAAGCGGTAGAGCGTTTTCGAGCGAATTGGATACCGGTTCGCGTCAAGAAAACGCGTCAAACTAAGGATCCAAACAACAAAACGCCCATCCGCATCGCGCGGACGGGCGCTTCGTCAACACAACCAATCAAACGATCAGTAATAGCGGCGCAGCACGCGGTGGCCGCCGTAATACGGCGCGCGGTGGGCGTAGCCGTAGCGCGGACCGTAGCCGTAGTGCGTGCGCGGCAGATAGCCGTAGCGCGGGCCATAGCCGTAGCGATACGGACGGTAGTACGGGCGCTGATAGGGATAGGCGGCGGCGGCACGATAGCCATAGCCGTTGCCGTAGCCATAACCACGGCCGTAGCCGTAGTTGGCGGGCGCGACGACTGCGTCCTCACGATAGGTCGGGTACGGCGCGAATGCGCCCGGTCCGGTGTAGGTCGGGCCCTGGTTGACGTAGTAATACTGCGTGGCTGGCTCGGCGAGGTGCTCAAAGCCCCATCCGCCATAACCCGGGCCATAGCCCCAGCTACCGCAACCCGTGTTGCAGCCGCTATAGACCGGCGCAACCGGTGCGCACGTGCTGAAGCCGCAAGCCGCGGCGGGCGCGGTGGCGACGAACATCACGGCAGCCGCCGCAACCAGTCCCGAAATCATCTGACGCATTACTCTCTCCTGTTGATTTTCGTATCTTGGATTTTTTCTTGAATTTTTGACGTTTCTTAAGTTGGCGGCCTTCCGGGCGCCTGTGCATGCGGCCGCGGCCGAGGACGCCGCGGACGGTCGTTGATCTCAGGCGCAAAGATCACCGGCGGCGGATTGACGGGCACGTCCATCTGCGGCGGCAGCGGCGCCGATTGCACACCCCAGCTCTGGTGATAGCTCTCGGCGGGCCTGGGCAATTTGCGGTTGGCGGGCGGCTCGACCTCGAGCCGGCCGTAGCCGGGCCGCAAGCCCATGGTCGGATAATAATGGCCGACGTCCTCGGGCTGCCGCTCCGCGATGTAGCGCCCGCCATAGATGGTCGGCTGCACCTGGACGTTCTTGCCGAGACCCCAGACACCCTCGACCACGCTGTAGGACGCGTCGATGTTGTCGATGATGATGGGCACGCCCGGGCGGCCAGGAACGACGATATCGAAGCCGCCGCCGGCAAACGCCGTCGCGGGCAATCCGATCAGAAAGGCGGCGAGCGCGAGAGCGCGCATGGAAGGATCCCGGTTTATCCGACGCTCAACCTATCCGATCGCCACGCGGAGAGGGTTAAGGCCCGCTCACCAATTTCCGGTAAGCCTAACGTGCAAGGGTCGATAGCGGCTCAAATGCCGCAAGCTGCGCTAGCGAAGCGTTAACGGGACACAAACCCGCCGCACATGCTGGATCGCACGAGGTTGCGTGACACAAACCGCACATCCTCCGCGGGCTCACGTCGATGTGACCCCACATGCGAGAATCCGCGGAACGACTGCCGAATGGCGCGCTTAGCACAGGTCTCAACAACATGGAGCAAATGCCATGACGAGCCTGAAGCGTCTTGGCTTGGCCGCGATCGTCGCGTCCACGCTGGCAACACCGGCCTTCGCGCAAACCACAGTCGACAATTCGGGCCCCTGCACGGGGCTCTTCCAGGATCCCAATTGCCAGAATCTCACCCCCGGCAATCCCACCACCGATCGCGCCTATCGGCGCCGGCACATGGCCCGCGGCCAAGTGAATCCGGATGACGGAACTCGATCGGGCTTTTGGCCGGTCGACACCGCGGGCGCCGTTGCTGGCGCCGCCGTCGGCACCGCGGCAGCCGTTGCATCCGCGCCGTTCCGCGGCTGGGACAATTCCTACGCCTATGACACTTCCGGTGGGTATGCCGGCGGCCGCAGCGAAATGGGCTGGTACGGCAATTGGGATACCTATGCGGCCCGCAACGGCATCGTTTGCCGGCCCGGGACCTGGTACAAGGGAGCGGACGGCCTCCAGCACATCTGCCAGTAACACGGCACAAGTCGGGTGAAGAGGATCAGGCGGCCCTACGGGCCGCCTGTTTCATGGCGGCGAAACGCACCTCTGGAAGCATGGAATGCCGAAAAGTTCACTTCGCGGATATGAGGTGACACATGAAACGACTACCCGGCACCGCCGCCATCGTCCTAGCCTCCGCAACACTGCTCGCCCTGACCGGCGCCGCGCACGCGGTCGATCACGGCAAGGCCGCCAGTGACTACGGTTTTGCGAACGCCTCCCTCGAACTCTATTGCAAGGGTATCCTGACCGTGGCCGATGCGAAGGAGAAAGCCAAGCTCGACCGGATGTACCGAAACAATTCACGCTGGAAAAAGGACTACGCCGAGGGTTACGACCACATCGCGGTCGCTAATGCTTTAGCGCGGCGCGTTCGCTAACTTCTTAGCGACCCTTTCTCTTCATGATCTCGTCTATCATCATGAGCGTATCTTGATACGCTTGATCCATCACCGGGCGGCAAGTGCCCTCGAATTGATCACGCAACACTTTGATGTTGTCGCACTTGCGCGACATCTCGTTTGTCATCTTGTCGTTGGCGATAGTAGCCAAGGCTCCAACCGCTTCTTTGGAAACGCCAGCCTGCGCACCTATGCGAATGCTGCGACCGTGCAACACGCCTGCTGCAGTCTTGAGTTTGCCGAGCAAAGGGTCGCTTGGGTCTTTTTGCTCACGACAGACGGCATCAATAGTCGCGTAATTCGCGCAGTTGATTGCATCGTCTAGAGGCGCCGCCTGAGCGTCGGCGGCTGCGAGTGCAGCGGCGATGGCGAGAAAGCGTTTCATGTCTCGTCCTCACTCCAAAGGGACGTATTTGGTTCCGAGACCGCGCAAGGCTTTGACAGCTTTGGAGCACCATCGTTTTGTCAGCTTTAGTCTTCCAAGAATTGATTGACGGTTGCGTCGACGATCATCCGCTCTTTTGGTCTGACATCCTTCGCCCGTACCTCCAACGGGGGCAGTCTGGTTTCACAAAGCGTTCTCCGGCTCTACACATTTTCTGCCAGGCGGCGGTGCGGACAAGAGCGCAAGCCAGTCAGACTAGACCTACACCCCGACTGCGGCTATATCGACGCAAACGCTGCCCGACCGTGCACCCCAACGTGCCGACCGGACAAGTTTCTTCTCGTTAACTGCTTATAATTGTTTGGTTTTGCCGGCTTAGCTCAGCGGTAGAGCAGCGGTTTTGTAAACCGAAGGTCGGGGGTTCAATCCCCTCAGCCGGCACCACCGATTTAGCCGACGCTGCGGCCTTATCTTTAAGGGCCGATCTAGCCTCCAAAGATAAGGCCGCTTGAGCGGCCTCAGGACACCCAGCGGGCGCCCCTATCAATGCTGCGATCCGTCCGCGCGTCTCCACCGTGTAAGGCTCACCGGCCTTCCTAGCCATGACAACGACGCTATCCACGAGTTCGCGGAAGCTGGCCGCAACCTGAGGGTCTGTTTCGCCTCGTGCCCCTGCTATGTGCTCCAGATTTTGTTTGAAGCGTTTGATTGCGGTCGGGTGAAGATCGACCGACGCAACAAATTCGTCTGCCGACGCCAGCTCCTGCTGCAGCCGACCCTTTTCTAAACGCTGGGCCTGTAGCCGCATTGCGACCTCATCTGATCCAAGTGTGCCGTTTTCGACGGCGGTGATCAGGTTCTCTATTGCCCTCTGGCACGTCGCAATCTTGGCTGTGATCTTCACCTTGTCACGGCGAGCGTCGGCTGACAGTGCTCGCCGTTCAGCAAGATAAGCTTCGACGAACTGCCCCATGAGGGCCGGATTGTCGATTTGCACCTTGAGTCGATCGAGTACAAGCCGCTCAATCTTTTCGAGATAGTATCGCGCCGCGTTCTTGCAGGAGCCGCTTTCCCTGTTGCGGCTGCACCGCACCCGCGGCCCCGACCGATCTGAGCCAAGCACTGCCATTCCGGACCCGCAAGCACCACAGCGAAGAAGACCAGACAGCAACCGGATGGTTTTTGGCTTTCGACGTGATGCAGGGGTACCAGCTTCTAACCGCCTAGCTCGTGCGGCTTCAAACAATCTGTCATCCAAAATCCGGAGGCCGGGTACGTCTTGAGTGACCCACTCGCTTTCTGGATTTGTGCGAGTTATCCGCCTTCCTGTCTTGGGGTCTTTAACCGACCGTCGCTTGTTCCACACCACACGCCCTACGAATCTCTCGTTCAGAAGGAGGCCCTGCCCTCGCGCGGTATTACCGTTAATCGTTGAAGCATTCCATTGGCCACCGCGCGGCGCCGGAATATTGTCCGCATTCAAGGCCGCAGCGATCACGCGCGGTGATGCACCGGCCACGTACTCTCCGAAAATGCGTTTTACGATCGCGGATGTCTCCGGATTGATATCAAGTACGCCCGGCTCTCCCTTTCGCGGTGTGTATCCGTAAAGGTCCCCTCCGGGATTGCGGCCTTGGCGCACCACACCGCCGAGCCCTCGCCTAACCTTTTGGGCCAACCCCTTCAGGAAAAGGGCACTCATGGTCCCTTTAAGGCCAATGTGCATCTCAGTAGTTAGGCCGTCAGCTATCGTATGAATCTCAATCTCAGCGAAGTTCATTTGCTCGAAAAGCTGAGCGATATCCGATTGGCTGCGTGACAGGCGATCTAAATCCTCCGACAAGATAATATCGAATGCGCCTGCATGCGCATCGCTAACCATCCTGGCAAACTGTGGCCGCCCAAACAGTGAAGCGCCAGAAACAGCGCGATCATAGAAATTGCCTGCGACGCTCCAGCCCTGCCGCGCCGCGAACTTCTCGCAAACGGCTATCTGATCTTCAATTGACCTGTCGTTTTGCAGATCGGACGAATAGCGCGAGTATATCGCGACCCTTTTTGGCTTAGTGCTTCGTGTTGTCATTTGCGCCGATTGCCTCAAGGTGGTCGATACGCGCCTGATTGCGGGCCAACGCAATAACGAAGTCGCTCAAAGCGGCATTTGTGTCGGCATCACCCAACGCTAGAGCAATATTTCTAGCGAACATTTTACCCGGTTCGAGACCATCGTTGGCCGACATCGGCCATGGACTTCCAGACATATCTTCCTCATGATCAATCTAAAGTATATACGACATTTTGTCGGATCACAACGCGCAACGGAATCTGATGACGGCCCGTGACCTATCGCTTTTGGCAGCGCAGATCAGGGCGGCACGCGGCCTGCTGGGATGGTCTCAAGCCCACCTAGCCGAAAGCTGCAATATTCACCGTGCTACGCTGGTCGATCTTGAGTCGGGCAAGCGCGAGCCACATGAAGCGACGCTCACGGTTCTTATGGGTGAGCTGATCAACGCCGGAATCGTGTTTACGGAACGCGGCGTTGAATTTCGCAAGTGGCCGACGAAGTTGTTCACAGCACGAGCTAATAAGCGACCCCGCACTTGACACTCTAAATATGGTTGCGCTGAGTTAACCTCCAACGTAGGGGTGCAGCGCCTAGGGGGCCTTTGAAATGAACGCAGAGAGATTGCGTGAGTTGTCTGATTTATTGATCACTGTGGATGCACAACATAATGTGCAAGCAGTGCTTCAACAGTTGGTATCTGAGCTACATGCGATCATCAACAATCCGGCGCATGCTCCTGCCCAAACTCAATTTGTTGAGACGCTAGCCCGATTCCGATCCGCATGGGCCGGCATGTCGAGCACGTTCTCGCCCGCGCAGGTAAAACTCATCGCCGAAATCGGCGGCGCTCCATTTTTTCTCGACGATGCCCCCTCTCACTTGGATGAGGTCGTGAGAAATAACAACATCACACCCGCTGTGATCCGGGACGAAATCGATGCATTCAGAACTCAACGTGAACAATTTACTTCAACGATCAATGCGCTTCGTGACAGCCTGAAGCGCGTGGGCATCGAGCCATACAAGCTTGAGCCGGAAAGCGCTGAGGTTGGATTGCTGTTACCGCGCGATCTATTCAACAATGAGTTAGGCGGTCTGGTCAAAGAACTTCATACCTTGAACCGCATAATCCGGGCGTTTTCGGAGGCGGCCACAGGCGAAGCCGAACCCGTAGAAGTTCATCAGATATCTACGAGCGATCCGATCTTCTTTTTTGGCCTCGATCCCGCAACGATTGCCTTATTGGGCACTGCGATGACCTGGGCCCTTAAGACTTGGAAGGACGTGGAGGAGATTAGAAAGATTAGGGCAGAAACGCAGAAGGTCAAAAGCTTCAAGCCAGAGGAAATTGAGAAAATTTTTGATCGCAAGATACAGGAGGAAGTAGCGATTGCTATTGATCAGAAAGTGAACGAACTCGTCCCCGTGAAAGATGGCGCCGGAAGACATCACGAACAACGTGGCGATATGAAGTGGGCGCTTGAATCAATACTAAGTCGCGTAGAGCGCGGAATGACAGTCGAGGTTCGGTTCCTGCCTCCGCCAGCGCCGAGCGAGAGCGAGGCGCAATCAACGAGCGCCGCGTCATTCGAGACGCTGAAGGCAGTAACGCCTCAACTACAATTTCCCGAACCCGACAAAACGCCGGTGCTGGCGCTTCCTCCCTCGGATCCGCCGAGCGAACAACCGAGGAAGTGATATGCCGTCCCGGTGGTCCGAAACGCCCTGTCAAATCCAAAATACTTCGCACCTATTTTGAAGGCAACTGCCTTAAGAGATCACGCAACTTCTTGCCGCCAACAATTCTCATGTCCAGCGTACCATCAATTTCGGCTTGCAGTTCGGCGTTCGAAACACGACCGGGAATAGGGACGGGCTTTCGCCTGCTTGGAGTATCAAGACTGTCGCGTTCGGACGGAACGCTCTGTTTCTTAGCTGACATCAAGATGCACTCCACGCCGGCTCAAGATTAGCTTTGTCCCAACTGACTGGGCGATCGCTATGCGGCCATTTAACCAACGACTTGCCGCTATGAACGCTAATGATCACGCCTGCTTCGGAGTTTTCGTTGTTGGCTTCAACAACCCGGTCACCGAGGAGCGGCGACCACTGAGTGAGCTCGTCAACGCGGCAAGCGCAGGAGCAACGACGGACTGGTCTGGCGGAATAAAATACAATCAGTTCATGGACGATCACAACAGACTAAAGAACGAAGACCTCGCGAACATCAAAACGCGGTTCGCGGTACGAAAGGTTCTGTTCGCTGATGGCACGTCTAAGACTTATCCATAGGCTTTGGGTCGTCGCGGCATGTATCATCGCGCTGACCGTGACGGCGCTTGTGATGGAGGACGTAAAACGCATGATTCCTTCGTCGGACGGAACTCTCATTGTTATTGTTGCATCGAAAGATGGCCTGACCATCGCGTCTGATAGCCGTCAGACTCTTGGCGACGGAATCTACTGTGATGGCGCAGAAAAGATTCTAACTCCGTCTAGGCCAGACCGGTTCTTAATCGCCGTAACGGGACGCCGCGGCTTCTATCCGATGGCGATCAACGCTCATATTCACGACATCTGCGCTTATGTCGCGTCTACTCCAAGAGAGCTAGACATTGGAGAAATAGCGAGGGCGTTCGTTGAGGAAACGACTCCGGATGTCGACTTAAGAAAGCTGGACGTCAAAGAGCTCGCCCGACGCTGCAATGATGCGTTAATTTCGTACTTCGCGACCCACCCATACTGGTCGCCAGCGATATCCGGACAGGGGTTCAGTTCGTCGGTTGTAATTGCATCGTACGATCCTGCAACTTCGCAGGCGTTCGTGCGTACAATAGAGATTTCCTCAAGCGTTGATCTGCGGCAACTGTTGATCAACGACAAGCTAAACGAAGCGTTCGGACTCGACGATATCGCGGAGCCAATACTATGCGGTGAAGGCGATTACCTTCGCTCGCACGTACTTCCGACCATCAAAGATCAACGAGTCAGTCAGACAACCATCGATCAAGTTGGGAACTTTCCGCGCGTAATATTTCCGAAAGTGCGCGATGCCTCGACCGACAACTCTATTTCACTCGCCGGTGACCTTGTTGCTTCCGCATCAAGGATGACGGCTAAAATACCGGCTGCGTCTGGAATTGGCGGCCCTACCGCAGTCTGGCGTATTGGAAACGACCAGCGCCCGTCCAAACTCAAAGGTTAGTGGGTGGCGTGCCGCCATCCACCTAAAGCCTTCGAGGCTGTTTTGCTTTTCTGACGGTCGTAACGATGACATTCGGCAAGCTCGCCTTCAGGTCCGCAACTGCGACTGAACACGAGCAAGGCCGGCTTCGTCTGCTCCACGTGCGTCAATGGTCACACTGACGGGTACGTTCATAGCCCGACGCCCTGCCGATTCCGAAGCGCGGGCACGTCCGCTGCTATCCCAATACCCGTCCTTCGGAGCGCTCCTGCGTAGTTCGGCTAAGGGCCAACAGCCGACATTCGAACTGAAAGAGGGCGCCAACTGAGACGGCCTTGCCGGATGATCGTAGGTCGGTGAGGTCCTTCTAGTCGCGGCGGCATCTTTGATCTGGATCAATGTAGGATCGAAGAACGAGCCTGCTCAATCGCAGTTACGAACTAGGTGTCGGTTTTACGTGGCCCTGTTTTGCCCAAGTGCTTCTGCGAAAGGTTTAGAGCATGCACGAGAACTTTGGCGAGGCTCGTACCGTTGTTCTAGCAGGCCCCGGTAAACGCGACCTGCGGCTTGATCTATTGCGAGGCATCGGCCAGTGGATGATCTTCCTGGACCATATTCCGTACAACTTCGTGAACTGGTTCACCCTTCGCAACTACGGTTTCAGTGACGCAGCCGAAATTTTTGTGTTCATTTCCGGCTATTCGATCGGATTTGCCTATGGACCAGCGGTCAAAGCTGACCAGTTTGTAGCTGCGGCCAAGCGCCTTTGGACGCGCGCGTCGCAACTCTACGTCGCCCATATTTTCTTGTTTCTGTTCTTCACAGCTCAGATTGCTCGCACCGCAGCCCGGTTTGACAACCCGATGTACAAGGACGAGTTCAATGTCGCGCAGTTTCTCGACCGTACCGATATAACGATCGGGCAGGCCCTTTTGCTCAAGTATAAGCCAGTCAACCTCGATGTCCTGCCTCTCTACATCGTGCTGGTGCTTGCGGCGCCGGTGGTGCTGTGGGGCCTGCTGCGTCGGCCGAACTGGACGCTGCTGTGCTCAGCGGTTCTCTACGTCGCAGCTCGACATTTCGATTGGAACTTGCCTTCGTTTCCAGGCGGCAAATGGTACTTCAATCCCTTCGCCTGGCAGTTCTTGTTCGTCTTCGGCGTTTGGTGTGGTTTTGGTGGCGGTCCCACAATAAGGACAGCAGCATTGTCCCGCCCGGTCACGATAGTCGCGGCGGCATGGCTCGTCTTTGCGTTCCTGATCGTGATGACATGGCACGTGCCAACCCTAGAGCGATTTGTGCCGCAGGCGCTGATTCACGCGATTTATCCCATCGACAAGACCAATCTCGATCCGCTGCGTCTCACGCATTTCATCGCACTGATGGTCGTGCTGCTGCATGTTCTCCCGCCGGATGTACCGGGGCTTACCTCAAAATGGCTGCGCCCGCTGATACTGTGTGGGCAACGCTCGCTCTCCGTGTTCTGCTTTGGCGTTTTGCTGTCATTCGCTGCTCACTGGATCCTGGTGCAGGTTGCAGGTGGCATCGTCGCCCAGATGCTCGTCAGCGTCTTGGGCATCGTTCTCCTGGTGGGCATTGCCTGGATCGCTACATTGTACCGCAGCCTTCCGACCTTGTTTGGGACCGAAACGAGTGTGATCCGGATCGGAAAAGACGTTCCGTAGACCCAGGTGCCGACGGCCGCTTTGGGTCATTCGCGTCGATTCTGGCGTGCCCGTCGATGTCCGCTTAGCGGGGATCTTCGGACAAGCGCCGCGGATGGCGCGAGGTCCGAAAAGTGCCAGCAGCAGACCAGCGACGATAACGGCGGCGGCGTCAAAGTTCGAAACCGGCCTCAAGGCCCCAAGAAGCCAGGAGCCGCAAAAAAAGCCGTGGACGCTCCATCCGAGTTTCCGACGACGCCCTTACCACTGGGCCACTAACCCGCATGACTTCGGGAACTTGCGGTTTGTCCTTGATCCAGATCAACGGATTCCCACCGCCCAGACCTAGCGTCAGACCACCACATCGTCGGAGAAAGAAGATGCTGAAGCGCTTGCTGGCCATTCTTCTTTTGATGGTTATGTCCCCGGCATACCATTCCCCTGCCGCAGCAGATGACCGAACTGCTGGATTACAAATCCAGGAGGAAATTTGGGCGCTGCCGTTTCCACTACCTGTGCTTGCGTATCTGGTACGACCGGTCGGAGAGGGTCCGTTTCCCCTGGTAATCATGAACCACGGAATTTCGCTCGACGCCAATCAGCGGACGATGTTTCCGATGGTTGAGTATCGGGACGCAGCACGTTGGTTCGCGCGCCGCGGCTATGTGGTCATCTCGCCTATAAGGTACGGGGCCAGTAGTCTTGATGACAAAGATCAGGGTCTCTACGGCGCTGTCTTTGCCCACGTCGGTAGTTGCGACAACCCGAACTTCCGGGGACCCGGTCTCGCCATCGCCACTCTGAACGAGTGGGTCATCGACTACATGAGCAAGAAGAAGATGATCGAGCCTGGTAAGGTTGTCGTCGTTGGCCAGTCGGGTGGCGGATGGGGCTCGATTGCTCTTGGGAGCCGGAACCCGTCATCAGTTCGGGCCATCATTACCTTTGCAGCTGGCCGTGGAGGCCGAGTTGATGGCAAACCCAACAACAACTGTGCTCCCGACAAGCTCGTTGCCGCTACCGCCGAATTCGGCCGCACCGCACGCGTACCGATGCTTTGGATCTACGCGGAAAACGATACCTACTTCGGACCGGAATTGACGAAGCGGATGCATCAAGCCTTTGTCGAAGCGGGCGGAAATGCCGAGTATCGTATGCTACCGCCCTTTGGAAGTGACGGGCACTTCATGATCGATTCGGTGGACGCAGTGCCGATATGGTCGCCCTTGGTAACTCAATTTCTAGAGAAGCATTCAGCAACCGGCACACCGCTAGGACAGCAAGTCAGCAGCTCTTCACCCCAGAAGGAGTCCCAGGCGAGGCCGCCGCGAGTGCGCCTTCCTGAAAACATTCAATACTCGACCTGGCGAAAACTTTGTTTCGCCTCATCCGATGGCACCACGATATGCCGAACGACATCAACCGGCACGGACGACCTCGATCAGGTATTGGTGCGTGTCGACTTGATCGAACGAGCTGACGGTCCGGCTCGCTTGCAGCTGTTCGTTCCGCAAGGAGCGAATCTGCAGCACGGAGTCAAGGTGACGGTAGATCAGGGCAGCCCAATCCAAGTTCCTTTCAACTGGTGCCTCACCAATATCTGCATCGCGGCGCTTGGAATTGACCCGCCTATGACTGCTCAAATGGAAGCTGGTCAACAGCTCAAACTTGAACTAACCGACCTTAACTCCTCTTCAGTTGCGATAAATCTGCCACTCAAGCAGTTCGCAGCTGTTCACAAGGAGCCGCCCGCCCAAACGTTCGATTTCAAGTTAGATCAAGAATGAACGAAGTTGGTCCTGGCTGGTAGGATCGGATTCCGAGTTAGGGTCAAAAGCAGCTCTTAGGACGCCTTTTAGGCGCGGCGGGTCGATGTCTGTTGTGGGTCGATTGTGTTGCAAAAGTCGAAAGTTGCAGGGCTCAAGATTTTTCGCGAAAACACTAAGCAGCGAGTGATCGCTGATTCGTATGACCTCAATCGCGCTACCGAAGTCGCCTGTGAATTTTGCGTGAGGCCGTGAGGTCCCTCGCATCTTATACGCGAAAGTCGCGCCCACGGCCCGCAGAATTTTGGTCATCGGCGAAAATCGACTTTTGCAACAATATCGGTCATTTGCGGTCATTGCTCCATTGACGCAAAGCGTCCGCTCCCCATTTCAAAGCGGGCGTCTGTCGAAGGAGCTATTCTTCAGCCGCCATATCGGCTAGAAGCGCCGCTCAATCAACGGAGCGGCAATGGCCAAGAAAGTGAAAAAGATCGTCCGTCGCGAATACACGAAGGCAGACATCAAAGAGCTTCGCGCTCATTCGAAGGCGAAGACCCCTGTTGTAAAGATCGCTAAGACAATGAAGCGGACCGTTGGGTCACTGCGTCAAAAGGCACAGACGCTCGGCGTTCCGCTGGGGCACATGCGCTAGCCGCTAACGCCCGATTCGTGGTTCTAGCCGCTTTACTGCTAGAGATGATCGGCCCCCTACCCAGCGAGAGCGCAATCGAAGCTCCTTGATATGGCCGGCAAAACCAAGTTTGCATCTGTTAGACGATCTTAGATGCTCGTGACTCGGCGCTTGGCTAAGTCCCCTGTGCGACGCTGATAGTCGAACCCAGAGTGGACCACGCGAAAACCGGATCGGTTGGCGCGTCGAGTTCACCGTACCAGAGCGAACCTCCTTGGCCGCCTGACATGCTGGCGCCATCAAGGCTGATGCCATCCGTCGCGCTAGTCGGTGCCGAGCCAAATTTGATTGTTGCCGGATTTACACCGTTGACGATGATGCACAAATGCTTCCTATCGTTGTTTGCGCCTACCAATGGCGTCGGTGAAGCTGCGGAAACTGAAACGGAAGTTGTCTTGATGGAGATGCCCATTGAGGCGATAGTCCTTTGAATATGAGTTAGAAGTACTTTGCGCTTTGGTCGTTGCTTTTGTCATCGTCCTCGGGCAGTGCGACTTTGGAGGAGTCAACGGGAGTAGCACCGAGCTGCCCCAGCGTTAGGCGCAACAAGTTGAGCGCATTCACGCTTAACTCCTCGCCGGCCATCTGCTTGCCGAGAATTTCGGACGCGATCCCTACCAACCCGCGGTGTGAACTAGTCAACCATGGGACCTCGGCCGATAACGTTCGCCAAGCTTCGATATGATGCTTGTTGGTCATCCACTTCGGTGGATCACCAAGCTCACCGTTTGCTTTCGGCTCACGCCGCTTTTTGAACCTGCTTGCGTGATTTTTGTCCTGGCCTGTAGCTTTCGCCTTGGCCAACGGCGTACGACGCCTTGGCATGATAAAATTCCTAAAATATTGATTCTGTTGGATTCTTGAAAAGTTTCGAATTGGCTTTTTGCATACGGACGACCCAGCCGGTTCCAGGGGGGCAAACCGCCCAGGTATTGATGTCCCCCTACCCTTTGCCTTGCCGGGACGTCTCATGCCCGCTGCGGGGTTGCCCGTTACAATCAATCGCCCAGCAGCGGGCACGCGCCAAAACGCATCTAGCTAAACGCGTTCCAAGTCTTGTACCACTTGGCGATTGCCGGAGATGCTTCCTCGTTACGATTGCGATACCACCGTTCGGCAGGGGACTGCGGGTTAGCTTCAACTGAAGCGAGCGGCCGTTTGCCTTCGACGCGATTCAGCTTGGCCGATATCGAGTCGATAGCCTCGCTGCGCTCTGCAACAGACTTCTTCATTCGCTTGAGTTTGTGATCAGCAAAGTTAGCGATGAACATCACTCCCTTCTTGCCCGGCTCAAGCGCCTCAAAACCCGCGTTCACGATGCCAGCAAAAGCATTCAGGCACTTCCCCGCCCCGACTAGTGAAACCTCAATCAAATCCGCCTTGGTAATGAAGCGGACGGGATGCTTACCGATCGTCTTGATATGCGTTTCTTCGTTTTTGATTCCAACAGAGATGGCCGCACGCCGGTTCGTGTCGACCATTTGCTTCAACTCCGCGCCCCGTTCGACTTCACTCAGGTCTAGACGGAACGCCAAGCCAATTTCATCGTCTTCAAAGCTCAACGCGTCACGCGTCGAAGCGACCCGCTGCTTATCATCATGATCAAGTTGGAAATGAACCGCTTGGCCTGCCTTGAGTGAATTCGAGAAACAGCCAGCCTCAAAAACCCAGATTTCGTGCTCGTAGATCAGCGGCTCATTGTAGACAACTCCGTAGCCGTCGAGCGCCAAGCCGGTCGCGGCTTCGTTTGCCGGCTCACGCGAAACGCGCATCCGGTTTAGGATGCTTCCGTAGCGTCGGTTCATCCGTTCGATGACACGCATGTCGGCGGCGTCGATATTAATCATAAGCAAGCGCCCTCGGCATGTCTGACTTAGACAAATAGCCGGCCTCAATGAAGTCCTTGATGGCGTAACTGTACATTCCTGAACGATCTCTCGCACTGCCTAAGCCGCTGATGAATACGTGAGGTAGGGAGCCGATCGCTGCGCCAGTGTCTTGTACCCTTTCGAGCAGCGCGTGGTACTCATTCTGAGCGCCGTGCAGATCGATCAACGCCTTCGCGAACTTCTTCCCAAGGCGACTAACCTCCGGCTTAACTTGCTCGCAGACCACTCGCGAAGCGATGGATTTCTCCTTCTCGATTAGTCCGTCCAGTTTTCCAAGCGCTGCGTTTAACGTGCTTAGTTCGACAAGCAACTCTTCGAGACGCTGCATATCAGGCGCCGCGGCCGGCAGGAGGGGTTCCCCTAGTATCGCGCGGACTTTGTTTTCGGCTGCATTTCCGGCATTTGGCGATTCTTGGATACGAGCGCGCATGAGCGCGGCCTCAGCTACCTTGGCTGTCCTTTGGGCCTGCAGACTATTTCGTTTCGCTTCTAGCTCAGCGAGACGAGGATTCACTTCGGCGGGGGTGGAAATTTTCATGGGAGCGTAGCGAGCCTCATATGTAGGTTTGACACGATTGCGCCGATGTCGACCACAATGGCCGAGTCGGACTTGAAGAGTGAATCAAGGTCACCATCCGGTTGAATATTGCGAATGGTCCCCGCCCCGTCTGGCGTAGCCAGAAGTACAGTACGACCAATTGGGAATAAGGCGCCGATCGGCCGTCCATGTTGTGGCACATCTGTAAACTTCGAAGCCAAGGCCACGGCGGTGTTAGCGGGAATGCCAAGCAGCGAGATTTTGTGAGCGATGGCCAGCTTCACGACGGTGCGCTGACTAAATCGGCGTGGTTTGCCCCGGCCATCGCCCGGGATGTCCTCTGGGGCAAGACCGATCAGTTTGCGGTCGGTCCAGTGCTCAAATGTCGACTCAGGGATCGCGATGGCCTCGACGACCTCCTTTTTCTTGAAGGTCCGACGGACCGGTTTGTTGGCCATCAACGGCCTCCTGTGTTTGGGGTTCTCTCAAGAGAACAAAAAGAGAGCAGCCCGCGAGGGGGCACGGGCTGCGTGAAAAAGTTGGTCATGAGGATCGAGGGCGGTGCGAAACGCAACCTCTATTCTTAATGTACCCCACTGCTAATGCGTGGTGTCGACACCGACCAAAACGCAAGAAAAAGCAAGGTTGCTAAGCAGCCCGGGACTCCGGATGTCGCACGACGTAGTTTCGAGACTGGTTCATGTAGGACGCTTTCAAGCGAAATTCGCGCGGATATCTTACGGTCGGATACTGTGTTCCGATAAGAGGCCAAACATCTAGCGGGCGATCACCACTCAATTCCAAACGATCGAGGCGGTCATAGAAGCGGGCAAGGTTGCGCAACGCCGACCGGATCATTCCCTTACCGCACGCGCTCGCCGTTGTGCGATGCATGAAAAGCTCGTTTTCTCCGACCGCTTGCGCCGCCCAGTTGTTGACGATGACGGATTCCAAAACCCCGTAGTCGTCCCCGAGAACGTCTTTGGCAAGCACTACAACCTGCCGGGTGTGGACCAGTCGCATTTGATCAGAGTCGCCTTCGGCGTTATCCACTACCCTGCATTCTCCGGGTACGTCGGAGTCTTGAAATTCGTTCTCGTCGTTCAGGCTCAAACCTGCGTCTTCGCTCAGCGACTCGATCTGCTCACCGAGTTGGTGGAGCGCTAGTTCTCGCCAGTCGTACGCTGCGGAGTCATTCAACGGCTCACCATTGAACACGGCGATATCTCGCTTCAATCGTTCCGCAGCGAATGCGTGGCGACGGTTCTCCGCTTCGTTCACTCCAAGCTCACCGCGTTGTGCCAATTCTTTCAGGTGACAGCGGGCCGGTTTTGTGTCGTTTGCTGGCTGCTGAACCCGCCCAATGTCCAGGACATTGACGTTAGTAGCTTCCCGCAGAGGCGTGCTGGGGCGATAGCTCACGCCTATTCCGTGCCACTTACCGTCCAGTGTGGTGCCAACATCCACGTTGCGAGTGGAAATCAGCTCGTGCTTTTCATCACGCATGCCGTCTGAAACTGTTCTTCGCATCTAAAATCCCATGAATAAGATATCCCGCTGCCGTTCTGGCTAGTCGGGTCGCAATAGATCGCAGCTCCGCTAAGCAGCGAGCCGTGATGACTCCTCAACGCAAGGCGAAGCCTCCGCTTAGGCGGATGCGCCGGCCGATTGGTTATCTTGGTGGTGCCCCGTGCCGCAGAGCGGCGGTCTCAAAATCGATTTAGCTTCAATGTCGCCAGATGTAGCGGATTTCAGTACAAAAAACTAGGCTGTTCAAGGTCCACACCTTTGCGATGACGACTACAGCTGTAGCGGATTTCGCTACAGAAATCGACCCCGTTTCCACTCTTCACTTTTCACCGACCGAGTGCCGCCCCAATAGCCCGTCCAAATCGACCCGCTTGCACTTTTGCGAACGCCTACGGCTTAAGGGGTACGCGGGGTCGATGTCCGCTTTGGGTTGCGGTGCGGATGTCATGCTGGCATCAGGTCAGGTCCGAGAAGGGCCATTTGCGGAAATGTAAGGTCTTCCGCGCATGATTCGAACGCGCCGCGGCATGGCTCGAAAACGCCGGGACGGTCACCATTCCTTGAATGTCGGCTCGATGCACCCTCCGCAGACCCAAGGAAAGGTCCAATCAGCCGTTCGTTTGGCACTATCGGGGATGTACCTGCTCCAGGCATCGGCTCGAACCGGATTGATTGACTGCCAAATGACATCAAGGGTCCCGGAAGAGTTTATTCTGCCTATCATGACCGGCTTGGAAAGGTGATGATTGGTGTTCATCACAACTTCGAAGCCACTCGGCGCCTTCATTCTTTGACTGTACATGGCCTGCCGGACTGCATTCGCGTTGGTCGTGCCCGCTTGGGCAACGGCTTGCGCCCACATCCTGAAGCCAATGAAGGTAGCTTCCATCGGATCGTTCGTGACTTTGTCTCGCTGCTTGGTGAAGTCCGTCCACATCTTCACGAACGCTTCGTTTTCTGCTGACTTGACGGACTGGAAGTAATTCCAGGCCGCCAAGTGCCCGACTGGGGCAATGTCCGCGCCGAGCAATTCGCGCTCGCCGATCGAGAAAGCCATCACCGGAATTGCGTTGGCGTCTACCTGTTGGGCTGCCAGTTCCCTGTAGAGGTACGTGTTCGAGTCCCCGTTAACGGTTGATATCACCGCGGTCTTTTTTCCTTCCGCGCCGAAGGCCTTGATCCGCTTGATGATCTCTTGCCAGTCGGAAAAGCCGAACGGCGTATAGATTGTCATAATATCATCTGACGATACCCCCTCTGCGGTAAGATACGCGCTCAAGATTCGGTTGGTCGTGCGCGGATAGACGTAGTCAGTACCGAGCAGAACCCATCTGCGAACCTCGCCTCCCTCCTTGCTCATCAAATATCGAACGGCCGGAATTGCCTGCTGATTTGGCGTGGCCCCCGTGTAGAAAATGTTGCGCGAGCTTTCTTCACCCTCGTATTGCACTGGGTAGAAGAGCAGGCCGTTCAACTCCTCGAAAATCGGGAGCACGGACTTACGGGAGGCGGAGGTCCAGCAACCGAATACGACTGCGACCTTTTCCTTCAAAAGTAATTCCCTGGCTTCTTTCGCAAAAACGTCCCAATCAGACGCGGGATCAACGATCACCGGCTTCAATTTCCGTCCGAGCAGCCCACCTTTTTTGTTTTGGTCTTCTATCAGCATGAGAACGGTGTCCTTGAGTACCGCCTCGCTGATTGCCATGGTGCCGGACAGAGAATGCAGAATACCGATTTTGATGGTGTCTGCGTCTGCGCGAGCCGCAGGAACGACGAGAGCAAGCTGCAAAACGAGCAATTCCAACAGCACGATACATCGTAGGACCGATGACTTCATGTCGATGCCCTGACGAGCTCGAAAATGCGGGTTTCCTTTGTCATGCCCTTGGCAACGACCGACTCGAGGGCTCTGAATTGGAAGCAGTGCTGAGCCCGCAAATGGAGGCCTTCGCTCACAAGAATAGATGTCCCAAATTGCTTGTTCAGGCCTTCGAGGCGCGCCGCCAGATTCACCGTATTGCCAAGGGCCGTGTAGTTCATGCGCTCTGTCGAGCCGAGGTTGCCGACGATCGCCTCCCCGACATGAATGCCAAACCGCGTGAAGAATGGCTTCAGACCCTCAGCTTCGAACTGAGCGTTGAGCTTTTCGCACGCCATTTTGCCCGCCAGAACTGCGCGGCAGGCTCGCTCGACGTGATCAGGCTGCGGATTGGGTGCGTTCCAGAACACCATCACGGCATCACCAATGAACTTATCGACTGTTCCGCCTTCGGCGAGGAAAGCCTGTGTAAGCACTGAGAAATAGCGCGACGTTTGGTGCATGAGGATATCGGGGTCGGCGGACTCGGCGATGGTCGTAAAATCCCGAACGTCGGTGAAAACAACGGTAATCTCCTCTCGGACTCCGCCAAGCTCCGTGGAGATGGAATTATCGATAACCCGCTGGACAAGCTCCTTAGGGATAAAGTGGGCGAACGACCATATGGCGCGCTGCGCGAGATTCATCGCACTGCCAAGTTCGTCTATTTCTTTGATGCGTGAAGCGACTGGCGAGGAGTCGGGCTCAGTCAGCTTCTGGAGTTTAACTGCCTCAGCCGTTATGCTCTTCAAGGATCGAGACATTCCGCTACCAAATATCCAAACGACTGGAATAAAGGCACCGCCAGCAATAATTGCGAGGATTAGTCCGGTGAACTGAAGCCTCCGAACACCTTGGACAAAGTCGTCTTCGGCTGCCAGCAACAGTATGTGGGCATTGTATTGGTTGCCCAGCGTGAATTTCGCTACCCTGAACAGATAGTCCCGCCCTTGGTCATCACGGATACTACCATCGTATTGGTCGCGACCATGCGACCTTTGCAAGACTGCCGCCACGACCCCGGAGTTGATCTCCTTGATGTTCGGCAATTGCTGTTGGGATGGATGCGTCATCGCATCGACCACGAATTGTGCAAAATTTGGGTGGGCTATAAGCGAGCCGGTCGAGTCGAAGATCAAGACGATACCGTGCTCTCCGGGCCGTTGCGCTTGGACGAAATCGCTGAAGGTGTCGAGCTTGAGATCGGCGGCAATGACGCCGGGCACTTTGCCTCGCAAGGGTGCGCTAACCGTGATCACCGGGGCGCCGATGCTAAACGCAAGATAAGGCGATGAGACCAGCGGTCGGCCGGCTTTCATCGTCTCGTGATACCAGGGCCGCTTGCGCGCGTCGTATCCGTACTTCCATAGATCAAGTTGCCCGACTTCGTTGCCTTGCTCATCTTCAAAAATTCGTCGCATGGGCAGTTCGCCGCTAGGGCTGGGGCGGACCAAATTGATGGCAGTGGTAGCGCCAGGCGTCGCACGTAGTCTCCCTCGCTGCTCGTCGTTGAGTTCGCCAAGGCGCCGCGCCTGCAACCAGGCGCCATTTTCGAAACCGGCATAGATACTGTCCATTTGGGGCAGTTCCTGCAGTACGGCTTTGAATAGTGGGATCGCGCGGCCGGTCTCGGTTCTCTCATTTGAATCGGCCACACTGGAACTGGTCGCCAACACGTTCACCAACGAAGTTATAGCGGTTAACTCCGCCTGAAGGCGTCCGAAGGCCTTCGTACTGGTCGCGTCCATATAGGCATAGGCGGCTTCCTGCGTGGCCCAATGAAGAGCCCGGACCTGAATAGCGATCAGCAACGCGGTTAGAGCGACGATAAACGCCATCACCGCGAAGGTGATTGAGGTTCGAAACGTAAACATTCCGCGTGCCTTCCCCAATCGTAAAGGATGCAGCCGGTCGGTCACGTCGCCGCGCAACCTCTATCACAATGTGGCACAGCTTGTGGGGGTTAGAACATAGACTTACCTTCGCAGTTGTCTGCATTTGCTGGCCTCAATGTCCATTCAGGGTCACACTCGGACCCGACCGCGCAGGAGCGGCTCTTCCGCAGTCTCCCCGAAAGCCGACGCCAATCCACCGTCTTAATTCGAGATAGTGACGGTGGCAGCGCCGGCCCGGCTTCCACCGGGCTGGCGGTGCTTCCACCGCCACTGGGGGGTATGGGGGGTGGTGTGGCTAGGCCGGTGGTAGGGGGTGGAAGCCGGTGGAAGAAGGCGGTGGAAGCCTAAGCTTGAACCGCCACCAACCGTGAACGTTGCCGCGACGGAGGTCCTTCCGTCACGACTGCAACCCGCTTGGCGTCCAATAGCCGCTGCATCGCCTTGGCGAATTGGTCCTTGCTGTACCCCTTTCCTTTCGAGTGCTTGGCCATCTTGACTGGCGCGTATGATGTCCCCGGCTGAAGCCCTAGATTTTGCCCCTGTTCGGTAAACAGTGCGAGCAACTCCAAGAACAGTGCGTCCGCCTTGCTGCCGATCAAACTTTCAATGACCGGATCAGGGCCGCTGTCGAGGGCGTAGACGCCGTCGTCCCATCGGAGGGCTATCGAAGCACCCACACGACCGTAGTTGGCCTTGACGACCTTTAGAACGCGAGCGTCGGGGTCTTTATCGTCTGCTTCTAGGTAGAGGCGGCTTCGGACTGAGTTGTTCCAAGCGGTGCTGCCTGACGTACCGGTACCACTGGTCAGGCCGGCAACACTGGGATGGCTCAGCAAAAGAACAGCGCAATCAAAATCGATCGCCAACCCACGGAGCATCGAAACAAACTTGCGAACCTGCGCCCGATTGATCTCGTCACCGCCGAACACGTCAGCGCTGGGGTCTATGACGATCAGTTTTGGGCACAAGGTTTTTGCTTCCGCTTCAAGCTTCCCGAATATCGCAGTGGCAGCCAAAGTCCCTCTCCTATCGGGTTCGGCCAATACCGCATCAGAGCCGGCCAATGGAATGAGGCGCACGCCCTCAAGGTCCGACAACTTGCGGCCGGCACGGTCCACGATCGTGCCAAGTCGGCGATGCAATTCGTCTGCCTCGTCTTCCGCCCCGAAATAGAGGCACGGGCCAACTGCAACGTCATGACCGAACCATTGGTTTCCGAGAGAGGACGCTGCGATTAGTTGCAGAATGATCTCAGTTTTGCCGGAGCCACCGGCCCCACTCAAGTTGGTCACCGTGCGGTGTGGTATCCAGCCTTCGACAAACCATTGGCGGTCCGGCACTGGTTTGCCTTGCCAATCGCGAGGGTCGATTACTGGAAGCGGATTTGACTGAGCGGCAGACGTGACACTTGCTGGAAGAATGGTCGCCTGTCGCAATGAAACGATCTTCATTCTTCCACCTCGAATCCGATCTTGCTTAGCGCGGCTTGCTCTGCCGCGTCACAATCTAGGCCAAGCCGTTCAGCGGGTGCGATGAAGGCCTGTTCTGCTATTTCATGGGCGTGTTCATACCCCTCCGCAATGAGGCTCGCGGCGTGCTGTAGTTGCGGAAAGAATGACTTGGACAGCGGCAGGATGCCTCCGCAATTGGCTAGAAGCCAGTTGATAGGAGTCTTGAACACTCTGAGCGGGCTGTTCCTATCCATGCGCTGCACCGTTGCGCTGCCAACAAACTGGCCCGCACCCGATATGCAACCCCAGACACCATGGTTGTGGCGAGATATGGCCAGCACATCGACGAGCCGGAAGTTTTCATAGACGGGGACAACGACGGCAAGGTCCCCGTTGTGCGTTGGGGTGAACGTCCAATGATAAGTATGGCCTTCTAGTATTCCTCCCTCAAAATGACCGCGCATCACCGCGGCCGGTTCGATGGCGGCATCGCGAAATGCGAGCCAAGCTTTGGCCCTTTCCGGCCGGTGCGCGTGAGCTGCGAAAAGAGACTCAACGTCGACATTCGACCGCCAAAACGGAACGGTCGGGTCGCGATCGTAAAAAGACATTTATTGATTCTGCTTACGCGGCAACGCTCTTCGACACCGACAGGTTCTGTGCGAGTGCCTTGATAAAGTAATCCAAATCATCGCTGCGATGATGAAAGCCTACCTGCCTCGCGGTTTGATTCAGAGTGTCCCTCCAAATTGTCGACGCCCAATTGTAGTGGGGCTGCAACGTGGCAAATTGTTCGTCTGTGAGGTTTACGACGTCCGCGGCGAGTTGGTCGAGCCAAGTGGAAGCGCGAACATTCCGGGGGTCACCTGGCCAACGAACAGTCAAGGATCTCCGCCAAGCCGCCGCGCGTTCTAAGGTTTTGGAAATAGACTCGATGCATTCTTCTTTATCGTTATTCATTTTCAATTTCTGTTTTTGCAAGGGAGAAGCCCGCCGCTAATTTGCGACGGGAAATGGAGTCAGTTCTGCACTTCCGCCGCGATCAGCGCGAAGTACGTATCGAAGTTTGGCGCAACCTTCAGCCCGGCAATGATATCTGCGTTCAGATGCATCACTGCCAACTGCAGCTTTGGCGCAAACGGTTCGTACAGGGGCGCGATGCGCGCCCAATGACCGTCAGACACATTGTCGTCCGCCGTGCGTACGATGTGGTCAAGACGGCCGGCCGAATCTGTGTTTGCCGGGTTCGCGGCAAGCAACTTCGTGGAAGCGGCAGTAAGTTTTGATTTGAGATAGGCAATAAATTCCAGTTTCTGGCTCACTATAGTCTTTCTGTTGTGCGCACGAAAAAACCCCGGCGTGCGCTGCCGGGCGGAATCACAGAATGTGATTTACAAGCGGATCAATTATCGCGGGGTAGCTTTGCGACGGCTCGTCGGAGCCATGATTTCGATGCAGCGAGCGCAGATAGACTCGCCGTTCCCGGCCGGTGGTCGATAACGGTCAACTCTTCTGGCTCGAAGTCTTCTTCGCAGTGATCGCAGCGGACGCTCTCGTTCATGCTGCATTTTGCCCACGCGCTTGTGGCAGAAATTCTGCAGACGTTCGTCCGGGTTCTCAATTGTTGCCGGGAATTTAACTTCCTGCTCACCTCTCGTTCATGTGCATCTTCCTACGGTGCCATACGTTCTAAGCTCCACAGGAGGAAAACATGAAACTCAAGTTCGCACTCGTTGGACTAATCGCGCTCAGCGGCGCCGCGTTCACCGCGAGTGCGGCATCGGCTATGCCGCTCGCCCCTTTCGGACAAACATCAAACGTTGAGAGCGTCGCATTGGTATGTGGTCCGAACGGCTGTGTCCGCACAGCACCGGCCTATCGACGGTATGGCTATGGCGTCGGTCGCTATGGCTATGGCGTGCGTCGGGGTTACGGATACCACCGTGCGTATGGCTATCACCGGGGCTATCGTCGGTACTGACTGTTAACGGAGAGGCCGCCCACTGAGGCGGCCTTACTTCATGGAAAGAACGCCGCCCGCTTAATATGTGTCGCGGGCAGCGGCTTCCCAGCCCCGGGTAGATTTGCAAAACCCCGGTGCGGCACGAATTGCATGTCCGCATCGTGGAGTCTGAGCAAAATTGCTCACTACTGGCGTTCCGCCCATATTCGCGTTCGCAATGTGTTCCGGGCGGACTCAATGCCTTGATTTATCTCAAGGTCGGCACAAAACGAAAACGGGCCACTCCGAAAATCAATTTGGGCCACTAGGGGTTAAAACAGGCCAGCGACACTACGTCCAAGAGAACGGATGGCGAAATCAGAACGTTCTAAGAACGACCGGCGGGCCTAACGGCGCTTGGGAGGGCTTGCTCGGGCGGTTTCTGCTCCGACCAGATTCCGAAGCTCACAATCCCCGGCGAATCCTGTCGGCTAAACTGACCAATCCCCTCAGCCGGCACCAGCGCTTAGCTTGTTCTATTTCGATGTCCCTCAACCGGGCGCGGCGCTTGTACCCTTAGTTGTTTTCATTCCCGGGGCTGGCTTTGCTCTAACCTAATTTTTTTGATCGGCGTCGATAGACTTTGGACAGGGCCGCCCCACAAAGGCGGCCCTTTCTTCTGCGGGCTTCACACCCCATCTGCAGCCTATGCGTACTGCGTTCGAATTCTGCCTGACGACTTAGGATACCTAGGGTGAAACAGCATCTCATATCGACGCAACGTTGATGACATCCAACGTCCCGCGAAAGACCATGTCACCCGCCACATAAAGGATGACGGCTAGACCGACGTAAGCAATCCATCGATAAGTTTGCAGAAGGCGCGCAATGAAAGAAGCGGCCACGCCCATCATCGCGATGGAAAGCCCCAGGCCGAAAATCAAGATCATCGGATGCTCGCGTGCTGCCCCTGCCACGGCCAGAACGTTGTCGAGAGACATGGAAACGTCGGCCACGACAATCTGCCAACTCGCTTGAGCGAGTGTTTTGCGAGCTTTGCTGCCTGCAATTGCTCCAGCGGCGTCCATCGCACCTGTTGGCCCTGTGGAGGATGTGCGCAACTCTCGCCACATTTTCCAGCATACCCACAACAACAGGATCCCGCCAGCGAGCAAGAGGCCGACGATCTGGAGGATTTGCGTCGCCAACCCGGCGAGTAAGACGCGCAGTATCGTCGCGGCAACAATACCGATCAAAATCGCCTTGCCTCGTTGCGCCTCAGGAAGTCCGGCTGAAGCAAGACCGATGACGATGGCGTTATCGCCAGCGAGCACCAGATCGATCAGAACGATCTGCAAGAAAACGCTAAGGACATCTGTATCGTAATAATCAGGCACGGGTCATGTCCCCGCCGCAGGGGAATGGGCAGCTGCAAGCGAGATCGCATACGTCTATCGGATCGGTTGACCGATACCTGCCCCCAAGAAACGGGGGTCCTAACGCCGCCGGTTATCAGGGGCTAGCGCTATCGCCTAGAGCCGCGTCCGAATGTAGTCTGACCGGTTGCTCGAAAAGAAGTGCCACTTGATCTGGTTCGCCAAGAATCGCTGCGGCACAACCCAACATGGTCAATGCCCCGGCAACATCCCATAGCGTTACATTTTCTAATGTCGCATTTCCCGACTTTGCCCAAGCCAAGACCGCAGTGATCATCGCGTCTGAGAAAAATAGAATACTGAGCGCTGGTAAGACGAGCTGGGAATCCAGCAGGAGTATCATCAAGAATGCAGGAGCTGCGACCAGTATGCTGAACACCGCGCATGTGCAAAATGCTTGCCGCCAAGAAGCATTCCTGTTTGTCCAACTTGCACGAGAAAGGATCATTTGATCCTCCTGCATAGGAGCATTTTTTAGCGCCACTCACCTGCTGAACTACTCTGGTCTAGCTGATCGTTTTCCGACGTCTCCCCATCAATGTTTTGTCCTATGCCGCTGACTCTCAATTAACGTAAGAATGCCAGCGGTCACCACGGCAATAACGACGACGGCTGCCAGCGCCTCGACAGAGGCCAAGGTCCCGTACCACTTGTTCCAAAGCTCAATCACGTGCTGGCTTCTCGCGAGAGTGCACCCACGATCGACAAGATCTGCTCTCCAAGAAGAACGAACTGGGCGATCAAAAAAGCAATGCTACTCATCGTCGCGCGGTTTTTCACCGCGCGGCAAGGTGACTTATGTGGCAATCTAAGCTGAGCTTCATTGCGGAACCGGAACTAAGAACCTAGCGTTCCCACAGCTCAACATCAGCGCGCGGATAGCCACGAACCACAGCCCCACGAGCGCGAGCACGGCGCCGATGACATAGCTCCGCATGCGTCCCTCCCTATTTGCAGAAACGGTGCGCGAGCGCGATCGACAGCCGGCCATGGCCGCGGCTTCGCGCAAGCTTCTCGGCTGCGGCCTCATTGCCGCCAGCCTCGGCCAGCAGGACCCGCGCGCCGGCACAGAACGCCGGCAGATCCGCGCACTGGAAGCCGGTGCCCATGGCGACGTAACGCGCGCCGCCGAAACAGGCGTATGGATCGAGATCGGCGGCAGGCGCCGGCGCGGCCGACAATGCGCCCCCCGAAGGCGGCCGCGAGCGTGAGCCGCTTCAACCGAGCACCACAAACAGCAGTGCCGCAGTGAACGGGAACGCGCACCACATGCCCAGCGCTGTGGTCAAGCTTCGTAGATCGCCTCGAAGGTCGGGGGTCCAATCCCCTCAGCCGGCACCAGCGCTTGAGGTGGAAACCTCAGCTTGCATTCTTTGGCGCACCGCTTTGCTGAAAGTGCTCCGCACCACTGATTTCGACCCAGCCATGTTTCGACTGCTCGAAAACCGATCTTAGCGGAGCCGGGAAATTCGGATCCGCCATCGCGCCGACGGCGACGCCGATCATCCCTGGCAGATTGTCCGCCTTCCAGTAGACCGTCGAACCGCAATGGGTGCAAAAATAGCTGCGGACGTTGCCGCCGCTCGCGGCCTTGCGAACGTATTCGCTTGGGGTCCCCGAGATCGTGACGGCCTCAGCCGCGTAGAAGGCGCCGACGCCGAAGGGCGCACCGGTTCGGCGCTGGCAGTCCATGCAGTGACAAGCAACGACCGCGCGGGATGGCCCCGCGAGCGACAATGCAACGGCGCCACAACTGCATCGGGCATCGATCATCGCGCCTCCGAACGTCGCGCTCACTCCGTCCCCACCTCGAACGCCAGCAGCACGTTGCCGGCGACGCCGCTCCATTGGCCGTAGCCGGAATTGGTGTAGAGCATGCCGCCGGCGATGACCGGTCCGGGACCGTCGATCGCGCCGCCATGGGCGGGGACGCCGTTGACGGCCTTGTAATCCTGCGCGGTGTCGAACTCCCAGAGCAGCTTGCCGTCGCTGGCATAGGCCCGCAGGAAGCCGCTGACGCCGCCGGAGAACACGACGCCGGGGATCAGGCTCACCGCCGCCGAAAGCGCGGGGCTGCATTGGAGTCGATCGCCACAGGCGACCGGAGGCACCTCCATCACGACTGTCCCGCTGGCGAGGTCGAGCCCGAACAGGCCGCCGCCTTGCGTGGAGTCGAGACGCCTGGTGCCGTCACGCAGGAAACGCACGTCGGAGTTCGCGACATAGATGCGATCCTGATCGGCGGCCGAGCCCCATTCGCTGCCGCCGAGCGCACCGCCCTTCCCGATCCGCGTCTGCCACAGGATCTTGCCGCCGTCGTCGGGATCGAGCGCGTGCACGACGCCGGATTTCTGTGCGATGGCAAGAACGCGCCTGCCGTCGCGCAGAGTTACCAGGATCGGCGACTGGCCGAAATCGTGGTCGGGTCCGTGATCCTCGGGACAATTGGTCTTGTCCACGCCGTAGCATGCCACGACATAAGCGTCCTTCGGCGTGGCCTGCTGGCTCCAGAGCAGCTTTCCGGTCGCAAGGTCGAAGGCGAGAATCGCGTCACTCGTCGCGGATGGCGGATTCGAATAGGAATTGCTGGTCGCGACATAGATCGCGCCGCGCCTCACATCGATCGTCGGCGCCGACCAGATCGCGGCACCGGACGGGCCGAACAGCTGCACGCCCTTCGCGTTCTTGTCGGTCGGATGCGGCACTTCCGGGATCGTATAGGCTTGCCAGACCGGCTTGCCGGTCGCGGCCTCCAGCGCCACCACGCTGCCGCGGAAGGTGCAGCATTCGTAAGAGGCTTGCGAGCCGGCGGCTTCCTCGAGCGAGGACACCGGCACGTAGAGCATGCCGGAATGCAGCACCGGCGCGCCGGTGATGCGCGCGGCCGGATGCTCGTCGACCTTCGTCTTCCAGATCAACGCCCCCGTCAGCGCGTTCACGGCATAGGCGTTGGCACGCAAATCACCGAAGAAGATCGCGAACTGATCGGAGCCGGGAAGCGGTGCGACCGTGATCGCGGCGCGCACCGCCGCATCGATCGCGAACGTCCACAGCGCGCAGCCGGTTCCCGCGTCGAGCGCATGTACCTTGCGGTCGGTGCCGCCGATGAACAGCAGGCCGCCCATGATCGTCGGCGGCGCAAAGGACACCGAGGCGCCGGGAAACGCGTAGGCCCATTTCAGCCGCAGGCGCGGCACCTGCGCCGCGGTCAGCCCCGCCATGTCGGCCGGCTGGAAGCGGCTGTTGTTGAGATCGACGCCCCACCCGTTCCAGCGTGGACCGTCGAGCGGTTGCGGAAAGCCGCTGATCTGCTGCGTGCAGCGGCCCTGCCCGTCAGACGCACTGTTGATTGCGGCCTTGCCGGTGACGAAAGCAGCAATCGCGCGACGCTCGTCGTCGCTGCGCTCCTTCGCCATCGCGGCCATGCTGCCGGAGGTCAGCGTCCCCAGCACGTGATCGAACGACATCGCCTGCATGGCGCCGCGCGCGGGCGCGCGGCTCTGGGCATCGCCGGCATCGTGACATTGCGCGCAATGCGCTGTGTAGAGCGCGGCGCCGTCCTGCTGCGCCAGTGCCGGCGTGGAGCACCAGATCAACAGAGCCGCTACGGCAAAACTCGGCCTCATGGCGTTCTCCGGCATCGTCGACACGCGACCCAAAGATCGCGTCACACAACCTGAAGTGTATCGCCATTGCGATCGCGGACGCAATGGAGTTCCGCCTGCGTCCGTCACGTCGCCGTGGCCATGCGGATACGATCGGGCAGTTCATCCAGACGCCATAGGGCAAGGCTCTTGTCGCGCCAGCCGCCGCTGCCCTCCTCGCAACGCTCGTTGATCAGCGCACGCGGCGACGGCCAGTTGAATGGTGCCTTCTCCATGTTCAGCGCGCGCCAATCGCCATCCGCGCAATCGCGATTTGCATCCCATTCTGGAAATGTCGTGACCAGCAGGAAGCCCGCGCCGCTTTCGGCAAAGCGGGCCACGGCGCGGGCGATGTTGTCGAAGCTCAAATGAACCAGGCAGTCCCGGCACAGAATGACATCCGCGCGCGGCAGCGCATCGCGCGTGATGTCGGCAACGAGAAACCGGCCGGACAATTCGCCGCCGGCCACACGCCGCCGATTGGTCTCGATCAGCGACGGGACGATGTCGATGCCGGTGTAGTCGAGGTCGAGCTTGATGCGGCCGATCCAGCCGGCATCGCCGCAGGGCGCATCGAGCAGCGAGCGCGCGTCGAGCCGTTGCAGCAGAGGAGGAAGCTCCTCCCGGATCGCGGCGGTCGCCGGGTCCTCCGAGCCGAGGCCCGAGACTGATGTGGCCGCGCCCCACAGGTTGGTCCGCTCGATCCGCTCGAACCGCGCGGCGAGATCGAGGCCGTCAAAGCTCTCGCGGTCCGCAACGAAGCGCTCATGGGCGAGCACGGGTGGACGATTGGGGATCATCGGGCGGGACTCGTGTCAAGATTCCGTCGCAAGCACACTATACAGCCGACGCGTCGCCTCCGAAATCTCCCTGGCGCGAGTTCGCTGATGATTACCCGACGAACGGCCATGACCGGCATCGCCGCGCTGCTGACGTCTATCCCTGCACACGGTGCACCAGGCGAACAGTTCAGCGTCACCTCCGGCAATGACAGCCTGCCCGTATCACGTTACGCGGCGACGGTGGCCGGGAAGCGCCCTGCCGTGATCGTGCTGCACGGGTCCCGCGGCATCGAGCTTAGGCTCCGCGCCTACGAGCGATATGCCGATGCGCTGTCCGCCAAGGGCATCGACGTCTATTTTCTCCGCTATATGACACCGGCCGATAAGGCCGCGCTGACGCCGAAGTCCAGCACGCATGAGAGCCGCGATGCCTATGACACGACGCGGTTCGACGATTGGGCCAACACGGTCTCCGCCACCGTGACGGCCATCCTGGGCCGGTCCGACAGTTCCGGGCGCATCGGCCTGCTCGGCTTCTCGCTGGGCGGCTACGTCGCCGCCGACACCGCCGCGCGGGACACGCGTATCACCGCGCTCGCGGTGCTCTATGGCGGCATGCCCGACGCTATGGCCGCCAAGGTCAAGCACCTGCCGCCCCTGATCGCATTGCATGGCGAGGCGGACAGGAACGTGCCGGTCGCGAAGGGACGGCAACTGGTCGAGCTCGGCAAGTCGGTCGGCGCCGAGGCCGAATTCGTGCCCTATCCAGGCAAAGCCCACGGCTTTGATTTCTCCGGCACCGACCCGATGACATCCGATGCGATCGATCGCGTCACACGGTTCTTCCAGCCAAGGCTCGCCGCCTGATCGAGGCGGGTCACGAAGATGGCTCCTGACCGCAGATTGGATCAGAGTTCAACATCAGGTAGCCTGCGCATCCGATGCGCTCGACTACCAGCAAAGAGAAGGCCAAAATCGTTGCCGGCGCCGTGACGGCCGTCGTCATGACGGCCATGCTGTTGGTGTTCGCGCTCGGCCTCTTGCTTCCGCATTAGGCGCGGCGAGCGCGGCGGACGAGTGCCGCCGCACACACTTACGCCGCGCGCACGGTCCGCAAGAATTTTCCGACTTCGTCCTTCAGCCGGTTGCTGTCGGTCGCCAGCATCTTGGCGGTCGAAAGCACCTGCGAGGACGCCGAACCGGTCTCGGCCGCGCCGCGCTGCACGTCGGTGATGTTGGTGGAGACCTGCTGGGTGCCGTGAGCGGCCTGCTGCACGT
The DNA here is from genome assembly GCF_056402655.1 of Bradyrhizobium sp. P3_C3. Lineage (NCBI taxonomy): Bacteria > Pseudomonadati > Pseudomonadota > Alphaproteobacteria > Hyphomicrobiales > Nitrobacteraceae > Bradyrhizobium > Bradyrhizobium sp. P3_C3. The sequence continues at coordinate 263,132 of NZ_JBFUGY010000001.1, forward strand.
TGCGTGAGATCTCCTGGGTCGCGGCGCCCTGCTCCTCGACGGCCGCGGCAATGGTGGACGACACCTCCGATAGCCGCTCGATCGTCGCGGAGATGTCGCGGATCGCGTTGACGGATTCCTGGGTCGCGGTCTGGATTCCGGAAATCTGCTGGCTGATCTCGCCGGTCGCCTTCGCGGTCTGCTCGGCCAGCGTCTTCACCTCGGAGGCGACGACCGCGAAGCCGCGGCCGGCCTCGCCGGCGCGTGCCGCCTCGATCGTGGCGTTCAGCGCCAGCAGGTTGGTCTGGCCGGCAATGGTGTTGATCAGCTCGACGACATCGCCGATCCGCGTCGCCGCGATCGAGAGCTCGCTGACCCGCTCGGTCGTGGTGCGCGCCTGGGTGACGGCTTCGCCCGCCATCCGCGCGGATTCCTGCACCTGCCGGCTGATCTCGTTGACCGAGGACGACAGCTCCTCTGTGGCGGTCGCCACCGACTGCACGTTGCCGGTGGCTTCACCCGAAGCGACCGCGACCACCGAGGTCAGCTCCTGCGCGCGGTGCGCGGTGGTGGCCAGCGTCGAGGACGACGCTTCGAGCTCGGTGGACGCCGAGCCCACCGTCTCGATGATCTCGCCGACCGCGCGTTCGAAGCCGTCGGCCAGGTTGACCATGTCACGGCGGCGCTGCTCGGCAGCCTGCTTCTCGATCTCGAGCTGCGCAGCCTTGAGGCGTTCGACCTCGAGCGCGTTGGTCTTGAAGACTTCGACGGTCCTGGCCATGTCGCCGATCTCGTCGCTCCGCTCCTTCTCGGGCACCTCGGTCTTGAGATCGTTGCGGGCGAGACCCGCCATGGCGAGCTTGAGCCGGGCGATCGGCCGGGACATCGCATTGAGGCCGATGAACAGCGCGATTGCGATGCCGACGATCAGGCCGCCGGCGCTGACGCCGATCACGGTCCAGGTCGCGGATCTGGCGTCGCGGTTGATGGCTTCCTTGCGGTTGCTGACCGCCTGTGCGGACTCGGTCACGAACTGGACGATGCGTGCGAGGGCCGCGTCCAGCACCGGATCGCACTCCTTGTGCGCACGTTCGGCGGCCTTGGCATTCTCCTCCACGCTGCTTGCCTGCGCGCCGGCCTGGAGTACCGGATCGCAGCTGGCGAACGCGGCCTTCAGCTGGTCCCCGATGCTCTTGACCTGGCTGGCGCGCGACGGGTCGTCCTGCACGGCCGCATCGAGGTACTGACTGATTTCGGTGCGGTTCTGGTTCGCGATCTTGAGACGGCCAGCGTTGCCCGCCTCCGTCGCTTCGGTGAAGACCGCATAGAGCGCGGCATGATAGGTCTCCGCGCGGCGCTGGGCCCGCGTCAGGTTGAGCGCCGAGGATTGCGCGGCGGAGAGTTCGGTAAATCCGTCGACAGTCGCCGAAAGTTCACGCGCGGCGAAGCCGGCGACGGCGAGCATCGCGCATCCCATCACCGCCACGATTAGTGCGACCTTCCACACGATTTTCAGATTGTTCAAAAAGCTCATAACAGCCGCCCCAATGCTTCTGCCGACGCATAATCCCAGCAACGGGCATTGGAACCGGCGGACGTTAAGATTGATGCCAAATCCCCCGAGTAGTCTTACGGAAAAATAACTATTCGGGGGGTCGGCGTAAGCCTCGTGTAAGCTTCTGCCTGTTTTGGGGGCGTGATCCGGACATGACCGGCCGGAACCGGTCGCCGGCGTCAGTCGTTGTCGGCCCATGCGGATCAAGGAAGAAAACCGAAACATGTTTCTGCTGGCGACGGTGACGCTGTGCTGTGTCGCCGTGGCCGGCACCGTTGCGCTGTTCAAGCTGGCACCAGGGCCGGCTCCGGCAACGCAGGTCGCCGAACGCGCGGCGATCGACGTTACGGCTCCGACACCAGTCCGGGTGGTGGGGGCGCCGTTCGAGCCCAACATTAACCCGCGCGAGCGATAGCGCTCACGTCGGCGATGCCTCTGCGCCTGCCTCGGGCCGGCCTTGGGCCCGCGCCAATTCCTCCACGAACGCGATCACCTCCGCCCGCCTGTCGGGCGGCAGCGACAAGAACGCACGGACGAGCCTCAGGCCCTGCGCTTCGTCCGACTGGTCTGATTTGACGTCCATTCCTCACTGTCGGGCGGGCGGGAAAAATATGCAATCCCCAGCCGGACACCTCCTTGATTCGGCCGGCCAGCTTTGCTGGAATAGCTCCAACAGAGGTGGACCATGAAGTGGATCAGCGAGCGCGACGCACTGATCGCGCAGACAATGGCCTTCGTCCAATCGGTAACCGGCAAGAAGGGTGACTTCCATCCGCCGGAGAGACCGACGGCTGCACCGGACGTGCCGGTGGGGAGCGTCACCGTCGAGACCGTGGCGGTCGAGACATTGGCGGTCGAGATCAATCCGCCGCCAGTCCCGCTCGCCCCAGCCGTCATGATCCCGCCAGCACGGACAGGCGGCGATTTCCGCTCCGAGATGCAGGCCCGCATCGCCAATTTCCGCAAGCATCAGGAGCGATTCGAGCGTGAGCGGGAGGAGTATTGCGCGGCGACCCTGACCAGGCTCCGCGCGGCCATTCGCGACCCCTCCCTCCGTCCGCCAGCCGAAAACTAGGGCCGACGGTCGATCGGACACCTACAGCCAGGACCAGACCAACCAGAGATTGGCCGCACAGGCGCTGAGCAATCCCAGCGTCAGTGGCAACAGCATGTGCCCGCAGCAGGTCTTGAGGTCGGTCGTCATGGCCGAAAACATCCGCTGATTCCGGCAAATGAGTCCCAGGGATTCTTTTTTTGGGGATTCAGGACTCGTTAAAGACTCAGGGCCCGCGGCCCCGATCACGCCCCCGTGATCGCCCCGGAACCCCTTGCCCCGTGAAGCCGTTAACGCGCTTTCCGGGAGCGGGAAGAATGCCCTACGCCCTGTTCTGCAACGACGCCCAAATCAGCAAGGCCTATCCCAGCGAGGCCGACGTCTGGCAGCTCGCGCAGCAAAGCGGCCTCGTCGTGGATGTCAGCACCGACGACCAGCGCCACGGGCCGCGCCGGGTCCTGGACAATGATTACGAGATCAAGCCCTGCCGGGCCGCCCAGGGCGAGGACCCCGCCAGGAACAAGGCCGAGGCCGAGCAGCAGTCGAGGATGGAGCTTGAGCTGAATTCCTGAGGTTCGGCCGCAAGCCCAGGGTATCTCAGCAAGGGATCTCTCAGGGGGTCGCGGTCGCCAGCGAGGCCTGCTCGCCCGCCAGCACCACGCACGCCTTGCGACGGTGCAGCCCGCGGATCGCGCCCGTTACCTTCAGCACCTTGCCGGATGGGCAGGAAGCGTCCTTGACGAAGGCCACCTCATAGGGTGCCAGCATCAGAGGCTCGGATTTGAGGATTGTCTGTGCAGCGCACGGCAGGGAGATGAAGCACGAGAGCACTACTGCCGACACAAAGATACGCATGTCCGTCGTCCCACCAGCCCGGTAATTCTCATATAACGCCTTCCGGAGCGCGAGTTCCGTAGGCGGCAAAAATTATTTTTGCTTTACGCCAGTCCCATGACGCGCGTGAGAACGCGCGCGCCAGACCGTTTGCTTGCAAATGACGCGCCAGATGGTTCACGCAAAGCAAACAACAGGCAGGCAAACAAGGGCCTGGCAAACGAAAGGCCGGCGTGAGCCGGCCCTTGTCAGGTCGTGGTCGCTGTTGAGCGTCAGTAGCGCGAGGCCGCCGGTCCACCCCAGCCGAAGCGGTAGTTCACACCGACCTTGACGGTATGCTCGTCCTCCCGGCCCCGGACGCCGACGACGTCGGCCGGACCGGAGGTGAACGTCGTGCTGCCAAAGTTGTAGTACTGGTACTCGGCCTTGGCCGACCAGCTCGGTGCGAACATGTATTCGAGGCCGGCACCGACAGTATAGCCGTCCTTGTTGTTGCCAGTGGCGGTGAAGGGCTGCGCCACGCCGGCGACGTTGACGCCGAGGCCGCCATTACGCCAGGCGTAACCGCCCTTGGCATAGACCAGCGCCGGTCCCCAGGTGTAGCCGATGCGGCCGGTCACCGACCCGAGCTGGTCGGTGTTGGACGTCACCTGCGTCCCCAGCGGGAACGTGACACCGTTGTTGTTGGTCGGCAGCCAGGAGTACTGGGCCTCGATGCCCACCACCCAATTGGGCGCGAACTGGTAGTCGAAGCCGCCCTGCACGCCGCCCAGGAAGCGGGCGTCGCTCGACTGGAAGCTGCTGTCACCGGCGAACGCGCCGCCGACATGGCCGCCGATGTAGAAACCGGTCCAGTTGTAGATCACCTGCGGCGGCGTATAGGCGGGCGCCTTGGTATAGGTGCGCGGCTGCATGTCGGCCGCGGCGGCCGGTGCAGCCAGCGCCAGCAGAGCGACGGCGCCCAGCAAAATCGTCTTCATGATCATCCCCGTTCTTTCAAATTCGACACTCAGGAAACAACGTGGCGTGAATTAGGTTGCTTCGCGGCGATGCCGGAACGTTGATCGTCTGTAACTGTGACGGGTTGGCAACAACGCGATTTTGTTCCGTCACACCTGCTTGCACCGACTGTTTTCGTCGTCTGCGCAAGGCGGGCTGTAACGATCTGTCGCAAGGCAAACCAGCCCCGTTCAAAGCTCGCCAAATTGTGATCCAGCGGCTCCGGCGGCCCCTGTCCTAGCACCTGCCGATGAAGGCCGGCTTTGCGCTACCGCGCCATCTTTTCCAGTTCCGGAAAGGGTGCGTAAACCGCACCGGCGCAGAGCTCGCCGGCGCGATCGACGATGCGGTCGCCCCGCCCGTTGACGAACACGGCGGCCCGTTCGCGCATGCCCTTGTAGCTGCCGTCGGTCTCGCGTGGCGTGAAGTGCAGGCAGGCGACGTAGAACTGCCGTCCGCCGATCTCGCGGAGCACCGGATCGGCCATGGTGGCCTCGCGCACGCCGACGGGATTGTTGAGGTAAGCGCGCATCAAGGCCAGCGTGTCACTGCGAAAATTGTCGGGAAACGGCTGCGGCCCTCCCGCCTGGGTCCCCTCCATCAGGGATGGACGATCACCGTCGCTGCCGAAACATGCCGCGAGCGCCAGCGGCAAGACCAGAACCAACGCCAAGATCACCGCACGCTTCGCCAATCGCCCCACAGGCCACGCTCTCCGCTCGATCAGACTCGGAGGATGTTCTAGCTCCAAGGTTGCACGAAGGGAATTCGCTCCTGCTCGTAGGCTGCGCAAATAACGCACCGCCCCGCCGCCGGCGCCTGCGCTTTCGCGCTGACGCCGAGACGACGGGCCGGGCCTGAATTCCGCACGCGGCGGCGGGCAATGCCAGGGATGCCGCCGCGCCGGATCAGTCGTTAGCTGCGCTTGTCGATGGCCGCCGGCTTGGTCACGTCAGGCTGCGCCTTCAGCGACTTCTTGGCCGACAGATGCTTGTGGTGGTGACGATGCGTGCGCACGGCCTTGTGCTCATCGGGCGTGACCGCGGCATTGGCGTTCATCGCCTTCGACTTGGTATCCACCTTGGCGTCCGCCTTGACGTCGGCGGCCTTCGTGTCGGCCTTGACGCCGGCCTCGGGTTTCACGGTGGTGGTCGACACCTTGGTCTGGCTCTGGTCCGCCTTGATCACCGGCGCGGTCGTGGTGGTCTTGCCGGCTTCAGCGGCGAAGGCCGGGGCTGCGATTACGGAAGCGGCGAGCAAGGCTGCGGAAATGGTCTTCAACATGGTTGGTCTCCTCTTGGAAGGATCTTGAGGCGGCGCCCTCTCGCCTACTCTTCGATCGTGGGTGGGAGCCTAGGCGGCGCGCGCTGAACCCAGTCTGAAGTCCCTTGCAGGCTTCTGTTCATCTCGATGACAAGTTTGTCATCTGCGGAGGGGCGAATAGATCGTGCGAAGCGGGAATGTTTTTGCCCTCTGGGTGTTCCGGTCTTTGGGCAATCGTGTAGGATCGCCACGTTCCATACGGGAGAAGATAGATGCGCAAACTTTCCATGCTTCTGGTACCGGGGCTTGTCTCGATGGCGTTGGCCGCCGGACCGATGCTGACCAGCGCCTACGCCGCGGGCAGCGACGAGCCCTCGCCGCCGCCGAAGTCGGACAGCTCGGCCAAGAAGGGGAAGAAGAAGAGCTCCTCCATCAGCGATCCCAAATTCCTCGCGGCCTATCGCACCGCCTACACCACGATCTACGACGGTCACGACTACACGAGCGCGATCGGCCAGCTGAAGTCGCTCGAGCGCGACGACGTCGCCGACGTCGCCAATTTGATCGGCTACTCCTATCGCAAGCTCGGCGACTACCAGTCATCCAAGGTCTATTACGAGATCGCGCTGAAGGACGATCCGAACCACGTCCGCACCTGGCAGTATTACGGCCTCTGGCAGCTCGAGCAGGGCAACCGCGAACAGGCGCAGTACCACCTGAACAAGATCGCCTCGCTCGCCGGCACTGACAGCTCCGAGTATCGCTCGCTCGCCGCGGCGCTCGACAAGCCGACCGGCGCGACGCTCGTCTACTGAGACATCGCATCCTCGAACGAAACGAACGGGCACAACCTCGGGGTTGTGCCCGTTCCGCTTTCTCGGTTAGCCTCTCGCATCAAGTGCTCCCCTCGCAAATTGGTGCGCAATGGATACGTGGCTGCGATCCGCGATCGACTACATCGGCTCCTGGATCGAATTCCAACAGACGACATTCCAGCAGCCCGGCGTCATCGTCGCATTTGCCCATCGCGGCGAAATCGTCGCCGAGCACGCCTTTGGTCTTGCCAATCTCGACACCGGCGAAAAACTCACCCCGCGCCACCGCTGCCGTATCGCCTCGCATTCGAAGAGCTTCACCTCCGCCGGCATCATGAAGCTGCGCGACCAGCGCAAGCTGCGGCTCGACGACACGGTCGGCCAACATGTCGGCGGCCTGCATCCGCGCGTCGCCGAGACGACGATTGCGCAGGTGCTCTCGCACAGCGCGGGGCTGACGCGCGATGGCGCCGATTCCGGGCAGTTCATCGACAACCGTCCCTATCTCAACGCCAGGGAGTTGCTCGCGGAATTGAAGCTGCCGACCGCGATCGAGCCGGGGACGCGCTTCAAATACTCCAACCACGGCTTTGGCCTGCTCGGCCTCGTCATCGAAGCCGTGTCGAAGGAGCCCTACGCCGCCTGGATCAAGCGCGAGATCATCGAGCCCGCAGGCCTGCGCGAGACTGAGCCGGATGCGCCGCTTCCCAAGGGCGCATCGTTCGCGCGCGGCCACACGCGAAAGGTGCCCTTGGGCGAGCGTTGCGTGATCCCCGGCGACAATCCGACGCACGCGATGGCGTCCGCTACGGGCTTCGCCGCCACCGCCGGCGATACGGCCCGCTTCTTCGCGCAGCTTGCGCCCAACGCCAGGAAGAGCGTGCTCTCAGTCGCAAGCCGCCGCGAAATGACCCGGCATCACTGGCGCATCCCGCAGAGTTTCGAGGCCTATTACGGCCTTGGCATCAACGCCGGCAAAACCGACGGCTGGGACTGGTTCGGCCATGGCGGCCATTTTCAGGGTTACATCTCCCGGACCTGCTCCATCCCCGCTTGCGAGCTCGCGATCAGTATCCTCAGCAACTCCATCGACGGCGCGGCGCCGTTCTGGATGGACGGCGCGATGCAGATCCTGCGCGTGTTCAGGACTCGCGGCGCCCCCGACCGCCGCGTGCGCGACTGGAACGGCCGCTGGTGGACGATCTGGGGCGCAACCGATCTCGTCCCCGCGGGCAACCGCGTGCTGGTCGCCAATCCGCAGTTCATCAATCCGTTCATGGATGCCGCCGAGATCGAGGTCACCGGCCGCGACACCGGCAAGCTCGCCTGGGCTGCCGGCTATTCCAGCCACGGCGAGCCGGTGCGCCGCGTCCGTGACGCGCGCGGCAAGGTCAGCGACATCTGGATCGCCGGCGCCAATATCAAGCCGGAGCGTGTCGTGGCGCGCGAGATCGCGCGGAGATATCCGCCGCGCAAGCGGCGGCCTACTCTCGGATGAGAGCCTCGACCTCGCTCCGAAACGCCTGCCGCGAGCCGTCGCGCGAATAGAACATGTGGCCGCCGGGATAGACGACGAACTTGACCCGCTGCGTGGCGAACGCCGGAAGCTGGTCGAGCACCCGCTTCGATCCGAAATAGGGCGTGGCGAGATCGAATAGGCCGTGCGCGACCAGCACGTTCAGCTTTCCGTCGGTGGCAAGGATCTGGCGCAGCTCCGACACCGACTGGGGCGGGTTGATGCCGCGGCCGAAATCCCAATTGCCCTCGACGGCGCCGTTGAGGACTTCATAGGAGCCATCCGGCCGCCAGTTGAGCTTGCGCGTGAGAACATCGACCGCCGCACTCGTCAGCGGCGCCTGGAGCGCATCGCCCGAGGGATCGCCGAACCGGGAGCTGCTCGAATCCGGATAGGGATCGAAGCCTCGCACCGAGGCGTCGTAGCGCCCTGTCACCTTGCCGTTCTTGCGGTCGAACTCGCGGCGGAATTCACCGACGTCGAAACGGCCGGCGAGCCGGCGGCTCACGGCCTGGTCGATCCCGGTGAGCTCGGCAACCTTGTCGGCAAGGCGATTGGTGGCCTCCTTGTCCGCCTCGCCCTTGACGAGGTCGGCCAGGAACTCGCCCCGCGCGTAAGCCTCGACGTCGGCGAGATCGGCGCGCTTGACCGGCCCCTTGGCTTCGCGCGCCACCGCGACATAGCTCGGCAGCGTCGCGACATATTGCAGGAGGCTGGTGCCGGTGAACTCGCGGAAGTCCAGGAGCGGCGACACCAGGATCAATCCCCTGACGCCGACGCCATGCTGGAGCTGCAACTGGCGCACGACCTTCGGCCCGCGAATGCCGCCATAGCTTTCGCCGCCGACATATTTCGGCGAGGTCAGCCGGTCGTGCTTCTCCAGCCAGCGGCGGATCACGAGCGCGATCGAATTGACGTCGCCGTCGACTGAGTAGAAGGACTTGCGCGCGTCCTCGCCGCTGGCAACGAAACGGCTGTAGCCAGTGCCGACGGGATCGATGAAGACGAGATCGGTGAAGTCGAGCCACGTCTCCGCGTTCGGCTTCACATCGGGTGAGGCGGACGGCGACAGGGCTTCGCCATCGAGCGGCAGCCGCCACGGACCCGCAGCGCCGAACTGGAGCCATGCCGAGGACGCGCCGGGACCGCCGTTGAACAGGAACGTCACGGGGCGCGTCGCGCGGTCGGCACCATCGAGCTCATAGGACGTATAGGCGATGTCGGCGAGCGGCTCACCCTTGCCGTCGAACACGCGGATCGAGCCGGCAGTCGCGGTAAAGTCGAGTGCACGGCCCGGCAGATCGAGCGTCTGCTTGGTGGTCGAATCCGACGGAAGGCGATGCGGCTCGGCGGCGGACGATGAACCCTGTGACGCGCCTGGCGTGTTGCCGCCGCGCCCACCACCCTTCTGTCCCGCTGGGGCCGCCGTCTCGGCGCGCGGCTGCGGCGGATCGTCCGCGCGGGCAAATCCCGCGAGCGCGAAAGTCGACACCGCCAGTACCAGGGTCGCGCGGCGGAGCGCCGGCAAACGCATGACCATGATCGTTCTCCTTGTCCGGCTGCGAGAGCCGGCGAGCATCGCAAGGCTAGCGAGAAATTGCGACAGTTTGGGGGATAGCTGGCCCGGCGGCGCCTGAAGAAGCCGGGCGAGCACAAATCGACCCGGATTTGCCCTGAATCGGGATGGACGCTGTTTGCCTTGAACAGCGGTCCTTCTCGACAATGGAGGCCCAGGTCGTATAGACGAGCCCGGCGGAACTTTCTCCAGCCAGCGGCCCTGCCCGGAAGCCATGACCAAGCCAGCGCGATACAACCGGATCGCCTTTGTCGCGAGCCCAAGCAGCGAGGCGCAAACCGCCTTCGGCCAGCTCACTCGGGACTATGGCAATTGCGACCCGAACGACGCCGATGTCGTGGTCGCGCTCGGCGGCGACGGACTGATGCTCCAGACGCTGCACCAGAACATGCACTCGGGCAAACCGATCTATGGCATGCACCGCGGCACCGTCGGCTTCCTGATGAACGAGTACTCGACGGTCGACCTTCGCGACCGTCTCGAGGCGGCGCAGGAATCCGAGATCAACCCGCTCCTGATGCGCGCGACCGACGTGAACGACCGCGTCCACCTGCATCACGCCATCAACGAGGTCGCCCTGTTCCGGCAGACCTACCAGGCCGCGCGCCTGCGTATCCTGATCGACGAGCGCGAGCGCATGGCTGAGCTGATCGCCGACGGCATCATGGTGGCGACGCCCGCCGGCTCCACCGCCTACAATCTGTCCGCGCAGGGACCGATCCTGCCGATCAACGCCGCGCTGCTGGCGCTGACGCCGATCAGCGCCTTCCGCCCGCGCCGCTGGCGCGGCGCGCTCCTGCCCAATACGGCTTACGTCGTGATCGAGGTGCTGGAGGGCGACAAGCGGCCGGTGGCGGCGGTGGCCGACCATGACGAGGTGCGCGACGTCCGCCGCGTCGAGGTGCTGTCCGACAAGACCATCTCGATGCGCATGCTGTTCGATCCCGGCCACAGCCTGGAAGAGCGCATCCTGCGCGAGCAGTTCGGCTATTGAGCGCCGGCGCGGATCACTGGCCGCAAGGCTGAATCGATTCCAGGCCGCCCGCCATGGCGGGATCACCGAGCAGATCGAAATCCCTGACGACGGGAACGAAGCTCTTCGTCTCCGACGTCATCAGATAGATCGTGACAAGCAGCGATCCCTGCGGCGCCGCGTTCGCACGACAGAATTCCTTGGCTGCCACGCCGAGCCCCATCGACCCGCGTTTGCCTTGCTTCCCCTGCTCGACCATCGACGCACGCAGCGCTTCGAAGCGTGCAGCATCGCCCGGCGACAAGCGATAGGCGTAGGTCGAGGAGCCCAGCGGCGGCGCAGGCAGGCCGGCGCGATCTCGCGCGTCGCTCATCTCCATCATGGCGAAGCTCGTCTTGGTCTCGGCCTCGCCGGCCACTTTGGTGACGACGTCGAGCTTGACGCCGCCCGAACGTGGCCGCAGCGCGTCAGGCAACTGCACGGCGACGCGCAGCATCGACAGATCCGTCGTCCTGGCATCGATGCGGGCAAGCGGCGGGATCGATGTCAGCGGCACCGAGCTGCAACCGGCAGGCATGAGCGCAGCCGCGCTCGCAAGAACACGCGCCAGGCGGTTCATCGCAGGCATCTCCAATCTGGACTTGAAGGATTGGCTAGGCCGATTTCCGGCCGGCCCCGCGCGGCTCCAGCGCGTCGTCCGCGCTGTCAGGGACATATTCCAGGATATCGCCGGGCTGGCAGTCGAGCACGGCGCAGATCCGCTCGAGCGTGTCGAAGCGGATGCCGCGCACCTTGCCCGACTTCAGCAGGGAGACGTTCGCCTCCGTGAGCTCGATGCGCGCGGCAAGCTCGCGCGACCTGATCTTGCGCCTGGCGAGCATGACGTCGAGGTTGACGATGATCGGCATGGTCAGATGATCTCACTGTTCTCGTGCCACATGCGAACGGCATCGGCCATCACGGTCGCGAAGGCGACGAGCGCGAGGCCACTCAGCACCGACAGCACATGCGACTGCTCGATGCCGAACATGACCACGAGCTGGCCCGGCTGGTTGGCCCGCGTCAGGTTGATCGTGGTGAGCATCTGCACCAGCGGCGACATCAGCGCGTTGGCGATCAGCGCGAGGCCCATCCGGCGGATACGCCAGGCGTTGTCGGTCACGAAGACCTCGCCGCGCGCGAAGCGGGAGAACAACATCGAGAGCTGCAACAAGGCGTAGAGAACAGGCGCAAGTCCGATCAGGCTGATCAGGGCGCCGGCGAGGCGCGTACTGAAATTGAGCGTGAAGGGCCGCGCCCCCAGCGGGGACTGGGTCGCGATCCAGTGCCGGAGCATCTCGTCGCTCGACCAGAGCAGCGGCACCGCAAGCACAGCGCCGGCGACGCACAGGAGCGCGCCGACGGCCACGATCCGTCCGATGCGCCGCAACCGCGGCTCGACCGGCGCAGGAAAAGGAAACGCGACGACGCTCATCGGACTAGCTCCCATTTAATTGTATATTTTTATCGTTTTACAATAAAAAATGGCAGAATTACGATATTAACCCCTTCCCTCGTCACGTACTCCGCGAAATGCCGGCAGCAACCCTTCCTTAACCCCCGCCGCGATATGGTTAACGAAAGTTGACCGCTCCGGCCCAGGCGTCATGTTCCGCATCGATTTCAACAAGCTGCGCTTCCTCGTCTGCGACGACAATCCGCACATGCGCCGCATCCTGCGGACGCTGCTGCACTCCTTCGGCGCGCGCGAGGTTTATGAGGCCGAGGACGGCGCCACCGCGCTGGAAATGTACAGCCATTACGTGCCCGACATCGTCATCACCGACTGGGCGATGCCGATCTTCGACGGGCTCGAGCTCGCGCAGATGATCCGGCAGCCGGAATCCAAGGGCAATCCCTACGCGCCGATCATCATGCTGACCGGTCATTCCGAGAAACGCCGCGTCACGGTCGCGCGCGATGCCGGCGTCACCGAATTCCTGGCCAAGCCGATCTCCGCCAAGGGCCTCTACCAGCGCATCCTCAACGTCGTCGCCAATCCCCGGCCCTTCATCAAGACCAAGACCTATTTCGGTCCGGACCGACGCCGCAACACCAACTCCGCCTATATGGGCCCCGAGCGCCGCGTCGGCGAAAAGCACGAGGTGCTCCAGCAACCCTCGCTGCTCGACAAGGCTCGTTCCTCCATCTAGCGCAACGTTTCGATCGGGGCAGACATCATGGCGAAGAACGGCGCAAAGGACATCGAGGTCACGGCCTTCGCCACGCACCAAGTGATCACGCAGCCCAATCCGCTGCGCAAGGTTCTGCGCCGTGTCGAAGAAAAGGACCTGGACGATCCGGTCGCCCGCGCCGAGCAGGCGCTCGCGGGCCTCTCCAGTGAGTTCAAGGACTGGATGACGACCGAGGTCAATCGTCTGTCGGCCGCTTACGTCGCTGTTCGCCATGAGGGCTTCACCAAGGAGCGGCGCGACGAGCTGTTCCGCGCCGCGCATGACATCAAGGGCGACGCTGCGACGTTCGGCTATCCGGCGGCGGCGGGAGTTGCGGAGAGCCTGTGCCGCGTCATCGAGCACGCGCCCGATCTCGACAAGGTGCCGGCCGAGCTGTTCACGCACCACATCAACGCCATCCTCGCCATCGTGCATGAAAACACCAAGCTCGACAGCATCAGCGTCTCGGCCGAGCTCAGCCGCCGCCTGCGCAAGGTCGCCGACGACTATCTCGCCCACGCCAACCGCGACCGCCCCGAGCATCTCGAGGTGATTTTGGCACCGAGCATCGTGCCGGCGGAGTAGCGGCTCCCGCTCTCTCCTCTCGTTATTGCGAGCGCAAGTGTCGTAGGGTGGGCAAAGCGACTCGTCCGCCGTAGCTCGAAGAGCGAAGGCGGAAGCGTGCCCACCTACTAATATAAGCCGTGCGGATCAATGGTGGGCACGGCGCTACGCGCCTTTGCCCACCCTACGGCGTCTCGCTACGCCGCGATCAGGTCGTCATAGATCGGATCGAGCGCGTCATCCGCGACGAGCTCGTCGCAGAACAACCTTGCCTCTTCGCGCGCGGATTCCGTGGCGAAGCGGCGGAGCAGGACCATCAGCGGTTCGGTCGCGCCGCGGTCGGTCTCGCAATGGGTGAGCACGCGCTCGACCATGCGCCGGCGCAGCCGCGCCGCGCCATCATCGGTATCGACAAAACCTTGCTCGTGGCAGGCATCGAGTGCGACCTGGAACGCCGCGAAGGTCGCCTCGGGAAGTCCGGCGCGGCGGAGCAGCGCGTGCAGGCTGTTGCCGCCACGGTCGTGCAGCAGCGCACAGACGCGTGCCAGCGGCAGGTCGGCGAGTTCGGCGAGTGCCGCGTCGAACAGATCGAGATTGCTCGACAGCAGCGCGCGCAGGATGAGGCCGGCGGTGAGCTGGCCCGTGATGCGCAGGTGGCGCACGAGGCCCTGCATGTCCTCGCCGCGCGAGCGCGCTGCGATGTTCATGGTCGAGCGGTCGCGCGCCTCGACCGTGATGCGCTCGGCACGATCGGCGCTCAGCCAGTTCCGCGCCACCACGAATTGTGCAAGGGTCTCGGAGAGCTTGGCCACCAGAGCGGCGCGCGTCGCGGCCGGCAGATCCTCAAGCACCAGCATCGCCTCGCGGATCGCGGCGAGATGGCCGTGGCGCTCGACGATGCGATTCCAGGAGAACGGCGCGAGCTCGGCGTGGGGATTTTCGATCAGCTCGAGGGCTGCCGCCGCGCAGCCGACTTCGGCAATGGCGGCGCAGACCGATACCGGCAACGCGATACGGCGGGCGACCGCGCATTGCACCTCGTCATTGCCGGTTGCGACGATGTCGACGAGATCGGCGTCGATCAGAAGCGGAGAATGTTCGAGCACGGGCAGCGCGACGGTCGGCTGGTCCGCCGACAGCGCCCGCACGATCGATGCCGGCGCATCCGTGCTGCGCGCAAAGGCCTCGGCCATCGCCTGCCGCACCAGCGGCGAGGGATCGTCGAGCAGCATCAGGAGCGCGCCTTCGGCCGCGATACGGTCGTCATGGGAAAGGTCTGAGATCAGCCAGGCCCGGGCCAATGCCCGCGTCGCCTCGGCCCGCTCGCCGGCGGGCGCCGTCCTGATCCAATTGATGAACTGCCGAACAATCATGCTGCTTCCGGCTTACACAACAAACGAAAACGGTGACGGCTTGTCACCTGCAACACAAAATAAACCACGACGCTTAACAAAGCGTTCACCATAACTGGCTGGTTTTATTGACGTTTTGTTAAGGGAACAAAGGCGCCTGCCACGCGTCCGGGACACGAGAGCGGGTTATTCGCGCGACGATCAGCTCGAGAACGTACCGCTGCGATCGCTGAATAGATCGAGCGGTTGCGGCGGGCGCACGTCAGGCGTCGCCGATGCGATCGAAGCAAGCGAGGCGTTGTTGCCCCACAATTTCTGCACCGTGGTCGAAACCGGCTGCGTGGTATCGCCGGGCTGATAGATCGAGCGGAATGCGGGTGTGATCGGCGTGTTGTCCGCAGCCGTTGACGACGACGTCGCACTCACCGGCGTCACGCCGCGCGCCTCCGGAAAGGTCTGCAGATAGGCGGCGTTGTCGATGACAGGCGCGGTGGGCTGCACGCCGTTGGCACTTGCGACCTGCGTCGTGGATGGCGATTCGCCATACATCGCCATTGCGCTGCGGGTCGCTTTCGAATTCGCCGCGTTGGCGTAGCGCGAGTCGAGCACCGAATAGACCTCGGAGACGCTGCGGGCGCGGCCGTCCCTGGCGTAGAAGATCGAGCGGTTTGCGGAGGCCGCGTTAGGAAACAGCCGCGCACCGACCGCTTGCGCATTGTCCTCGGCATTGGCGATCAGCTTTGCGGCGCCGCCGAGACCCATGAAATGCGCCATGTAGAGTTCGCTGTCAGACGGCCTGCGGCCCAGCAGTCCGGTGAGCTTGAAACTGTTCGACTGCGTCAGCGCTGCGGCCATGGTGGAGGCGGCTTCCGGATCGTCGCGCAGCTTCATGATCGACCGCTTCATGGCGGGATCATCGACCGCGTAGCCGCCCGACGACGTCCTGGTGATGGCGTCGGAATAATTGCCATAGCCGAGCTGGGTGCCCGCCTCCTTCACCGTACCCAGCCAGGTCTGGTCGATGAACTGGTAGAGCCCGTGGGCGGACGACGTGGTGGCTCCCGCCGTCGGATCGAAATCCGATTCCATCTTGGCGGTCGTCAGCATGTACTGAAAGCTGACGCCCGTCCGGTTGGAGACCTGCTTGATCGCGCCGGCGACGCGTGCCCGCGACGGATCGAGACCCGTCGTCTGAGAGGCACTGGAATTGTCGACCGACATGATGGAGTGCCCGCCCCGTGCGGCGTTGAGCGACGCCGGCAATTCGGCGCCTGTCGTCTCACCGTGGGACAGGTATGGTTAATGCGGGGTTAATCTGGCCGTTCCCGTCATTGCGGCCCGAATTCGGGGTGACGGCCGGCTATTTCTTGTAGACGGCGTCCGGATCGAACAACCTGTCCGCATCAATGAAGACCAGCTTGGCGCCGCCGCCTTCGGCCTCGACCTTGCGGTAAAAGCAGGACCGGCGGCCGGTGTGGCAGGCCGCGCCGATCTGCTCGACACGGATCCAGACCGCGTCCTGGTCGCAATCGGTGCGGATCTCGACCACGCGCTGGGTCTGCCCCGACGTCTCACCTTTTCGCCACAAGGCATTGCGCGATCGGCTGAAGTACCAGGCCTCGCCGGTCGCAATCGTCTTGCGCAGCGCCTCGTCGTTCATGTGCGCGACCATGAGCACGTCACCGGTGGCGGCGTCGGTCGCCACGCAGGTCACGAGGCCGGCGGCGTCGAACTTCGGCAGGAAAGCGAGGCCTTCCTCGATCTCATGGGAGTGAGCGGACACGGGCGTCCTCGCTAGCGCATGACGCGGACATAGACCTTCGCGAGGTCAGCGCGTCGTGCCTCGCACCAGGGACAGGAAACGGGCTTGCTCCGCCGGATTGTCACGGAACATGCCTGTGAAGCGGCTGGTGAAGGTCGAGGCACCATGCTTGGCAACGCCGCGCACCGACATGCAGGTATGCTCGGCCTCGATCAGCACGGCAACGCCGCGGGGCTTGAGGATCTCGTCGATGGCCGCCGCGATCTGCGCCGTCATGTGCTCCTGGGTCTGGAGCCTGCGGGCGAAGATGTCGGTCAGGCGCGCAAGCTTCGACAGGCCGACGACGCGTTCCACCGGCGTATAGGCGATGTGCGCCTTGCCGTAGAACGGCATCATGTGATGCTCGCACTGCGAGGTGAACTCGATGTCGCGCACCAGCACGAAGTCGTCATAGCCGGCCGTCTCGCCGAACGTGCGGTCGAGCACCTCGGCCGGGCACTGGTGGTAGCCCTGATAGAGTTCGTCGAAGGCCTCGACCACACGGCGCGGCGTGTCGAGCAAACCTTCGCGCGCGGTGTTCTCGCCGATATAGGCGAGCAGCGTCTTCACCGCTGCTTCCGCCTCTGCGCGCGCGGGGCGCGGCTGGTCGGCGCGGACGGCGGCCGCGAGGAATTCGGCAGGGTCGAGCTCAGCCGGGCGGCTCTCGGGCTGGCGGTCGGAGGGCTTGCCCGGGCGGATGGATGTGATCGCAGCGTCCATGTCTACTCCGTTCGACGGCCTCACGGCCGGAGTGTCACCGGCAGACGGGGCGGCAAGCCGCCGGACGCCTGAAGAGAACAGTTTTGACGAAAAAGGCCCTTGGGTCATCACGCGGGCAGCGCAGATCTGGACCGCTGCCGCCGCACCGCTGGACTGTTTTTCCGCCAGTTCCGACCCTATATAGGACCGTGGACGGCGCCCGCCAAGGCCGATCCGGTGCGGAAGTGTTGGACTCCATCACATGCTGAACGACATCTATAACAAGCGGATCATCGAACTGGCCGGGAATATTCCACGCCTCGGACGGCTGCCGGACCCCGACGCCACCGCCACCGCCCACTCCAAATTGTGCGGCTCGACCGTGAAGATCGACCTCAAGATGGAGGGCGACAAGGTCACCGACTTCGCCCATGACGTGAAGGCCTGTGCCCTCGGACAAGCCTCTTCATCCATCATGGCAAGTCGCGTCGTCGGCTCGACCGCGAGCGAACTCCGCGAGTTACGCGAAACCGTTCGCAAGATGCTCAAGGAGAACGGCGCGCCTCCTGAAGGCAAATGGGAAGAGATCAAGTTCCTCGAGCCGGTCCGCGACTACAAGGCGCGCCACGCCTCGACCCTGCTGACCTTCGATGCCGTGGTCGATGCCATCGGCCAGATCGAGGCGAAAGCCAAGCAGCCGGCCGCGGCGCAGGGCTGATTTGGCCGAGGTCATTCCGACGCCTGCGCCTGCGCGAACCCGGTCGCGCTACGATATCTGAATTCCGGCTTCGTCGCTTTGCGAACGCCCCGGAATGACGATCAGGGAAATCCTACTTTTGCGAGCCTGCGCTTTGCGCTGCACCGGTCGGCACCAAGGCTTCCGCCGTCTTGGTCGATTTGACGGGCTGCGGTTCCGCTTCCGCGCCGAACCTCGCCTGCGTCTTCGGTGCAAGTTCCGCCACCGCGGGCGCTGCGACGTCCACATGCGGCAACACGTCGGCCACCAGATTGGTGGTCACGAGATTGGTGAGCTTCAGCTCGCCAGCATCCAGTTCGTGCAGATCTTCCCACGGCGGCACGCTGAGCGCGAGCGAGAGCAGGTCGCCGGCGCCGCCCATATCGAAGGTGTATTTGGCGAGCCGGCCGATGTCGCGCTCCACGATCATCAGGTCCTGCGCGCTGTAGCTCGCCGCCTTGGCATCGTCGGCACGATCGCCCATCCAGATCTGGTGGACCCGGACGTGAGCTGCTTCCGGCACGTAGCGCTTCTTGCCGGCCAGCAGCAGGAACACGCACATGGATTCGCAATAGGCTTCGGGCGCAACCGCCGGACGGGCCGACTGCCCGCTGCGGTTCTGAACGCTGATGCCGACGGTGGTCGAAAGTCCGAGATTGCGGAAGCGCCGGCCGAGCGTGATCGCGTCGTTGACGGAACCGCCGCTGGAGTCGAGCACCACGGTCGCGCCGCCAAGCTGGCGTCCGCGCGAAAACTCCTCGAAATCCCTCGGCGTATCGGCGGTGATGATGCCGACCGCGCTGACCCAGCCGCGGCAGTTCGGGTCGCAGGCGACCCAGGTGAACTTCATCGGCAGCTTGCGCTCTTCGAGGGCGGCACCGGCATGAGCCGTTGTGCCGGTCGTGGCGACAGCTCCGAAGAGCGCGGCGCCAAGCGCGGCTGCCCCAAGCAACAACCAGCCGCGACGGTCGAGGGAGTTCAGAAGTCTCAATCTGGTTCCTTCCCCAAGCCCCAAAGGTTCCCCAACAGTCCTCGGTAGCGCCCTCTGAGTCCATCATACGGGCGTATGTTTCTACACACGGTCGTCATAAAAATGGTATCCGGGGGAATACAGATCGTCCACAGGTACTTGCTGCACTGCTCCCAAAAAGCACGGGAAATATGGCGCAGAAACAACAACTTGCGGTTCCCTGCGCCGGAACCGCGCAATACCTCGCTCACGATCGCAGCACAGCGCCCATGAAGCATTCAACCTGCGAGCACTGTTCCACTCCCATCGAGGGCGCGCTCCGGCTCCCGCGTCGATTCGGCCGCGCACTGATCTGGCTCTACCGCCACACGCTCTCGCCGCTGGTCGGCTACAATTGCCGGCACCTGCCGACCTGCTCGGTCTATGGCGACGAGGCGATCGAACGGTTCGGGCTGTGGGCCGGCGGCTGGATGACGCTCGCGCGACTGCTTCGCTGCAATCCTTTCGGCACATCGGGAATCGACAACGTGCCCCTCACCGCACCGCAAGGCGCGCACTGGTATCTACCCTGGCGCTACGGCCGCTGGCGCGGCGTCAACGCGTCCTGATCTCACCAGGAACGCCGCGGCGCTTCGCGCATCGCTGCCTTGAATGGAACCGGAACTTCCCCCTCGCGTTGTTGTGATGCTCCTACGGGAGGAAACAAGAATGCGCTGGAAAATCAGCCCTCATTTTCACTTCAGGCTTGGTCCACATCCTGGTTCCAGAGGGCATCACGACCCAAGAACCCTCGACATGATTGCCATCATTGCGCTGCTTGCGCTCGTGGTCGGCTCCGGCTGGTATCTGGCGACGAGCCTTGCCACGGCGCCGAGCACCACGGCCTTCATCGTGCCGAGCCAGAGCGTGCACTGGTAGGCTGGACGTTAGAGATCGAGCACCAACCGATCTGCACCGGGTTTGGCGACATATCATCAGATGGCGTTCGCGTTCGTACGGCTGGTTGTCATCGCCCGGAGCGCGTGACACCCGCCTCAACAGGCAACCTAACGAAACCAGAAAAAGCGCCCGGGCGGGATCGACTCGGGCGGACGCAGCCGCTTCGGACGCGGCGGCTTTGGCGACGGCTCGGCGGACGAGGTGTTCTCCGCAGCCGGCGCCGTCTCGCTTCCCGGCACCCTCACCGACAGCAGCAAGTTCGATTCATGCGTCCGCCAGCGATAGCCGACGCCGAAATCGATCGGCTGGGCGCGCGTGAACAGTTCGGCGTAGCGCTCCTGGTAGCGGCCGGGGAATTCGTCGATCGGTCCGAGATAGCGGCCGAACGGGAAGAACCGCCACTGTTGCGCATTGTAGTTCGCAAGCGGAATGCCGGAATCGTCCTGGATGATGGTCGCGCTGTTGGCCAGCAGCCAGTTGCGAGCGACGGAGAAGTCGCCCTTGTGCAGGAGATAGGACGCGCTCTTGAGCAGGCTGTTGCCGGGCCCGAGCGTCTCGCAGAATTTCAGAAATCCCGTGTTGCGCGCGCTGGCATTGGAGAGATCGGTCGAGAAATAGTACAGCGTGCGCGCCTCGCCGTCGCTTCCGGCAAAGGTGATGCGGACACCGCGCGTCGCGTTCCGTCCCGGATTGTCGCCTCCCGTATGCACCCCGCCCTTGTCGTCGAGCGCGATCATCTCGACATTGCGGATGGTCTTGCCGGAGCGCGCGAGGAAGACATAGAGGATCGGCAACGTGCCGTTGACCTGGTTGGCGTGCAGGTCGACCTTCATGTGCTTGGTGATGAAGAAGGAGAAGCTCAGGATCGAGCCGAGCGAACGCTCGACATTGTAGAGCGCGGCACCGACCGAGCCGCGCGGCAGCCGCGTCAGGTCAGGCACCGCGCCGACCGGCTCCAGCGCGCCGAGCACGTAGGTGCTGGCCTTGGAGTAGAACGCATCGGCGTAGAGGAAGTCGGGGCCGCTGAACAAGTAGAACATGGTCGGCCGGGGCGCGGCCAGATTGACGTCGGCCCAATTGCGGATCTTCGAGAGCTGCCGTTGCTCGAGCTGGGCGAAGGCGCCGTCGAAGAATTTTGCGTGGCGCTGCCAGCCCGGGTCTTTGGTGAGCGGCACCAGCGGCGAGTCCGGCGAAGGCTGCATGCCCGCGAGAAAGCGCGCGGTATCATCGAAGGTGACGTCGGCGGCACGTGCAGACGAGACGGCCGCGGCCAGCAGGGCAAGAGCGACGGCCGCAATTCTCATGGGTCGAAACATGTCTATTCGCGGTGTGATGACGTACCAGCGGCGACCGGCCGCCTGCGGAAAACAGCATAGATCAACAGGCCCGAGAGCATGAGGAGCATCCCCGCCAGCGACTGCAGCGGCCGCTCGGTCAACAGGTAGTACATCATGAACGCGGTCACGAGCAGGAAAACGAGCGGCGTGAACGGGTATCCCCAGGCGCGATAGGGCCGCGGCAGGTCGGGATCGGTGATGCGCAGCTTGACGACGCCGGCGACCGTGAAGAACGAACAGAACAACAGCGCGAACTGGATGAAGTCGAGCACCGCCTCGAAGCTGCGCGTGAACAACAGCAGATTGGCGACGGCAAGCTGAAACAGGATGGCATAGGCGGGCGCGCCGCTCACCGATCGCTTCGAGAACACGCGCAGGGCCGGAATGTCTTCGCCCATCGTCATCATCACGCGCGGGCCGATCCACATCATCGCGCTGATCGAGGAGATCAGGCCGACGCAGATCATCGCACCGACGATCCGGCCGCCGAGGCTGCCGAAGATCGCGCTGCCCGCGACGCTGGCAACGTCGAGCTGGCCGGCCAGCGCACTGACCGGCGTCGAGTAGAGAAACACCGCATTCAGCGCGACGTACAGGACGAGCACGATCAGCGTGCCCGCGAGCAGCGCGCGCGGCAGATCGCGTTGCGGCATGTTCATCTCGCCGATGATGTAGGTCGCGGCATTCCAGCCCGAGAACGAGTACATCACGAAGACGAGCCCGATCGCGAAGGGCGCGCTGACGATATGCGCGAGATCACCCGGCTGCGGCGTGAAGGCAATCGGCTGCGGCGTGCCGATGACGAAGCCGGCGAGCAGGAAGGCGACGATCAGCACGACCTTGAGGATGGTCGAGATCAGCTGGAAGGTCGATGAGTGCCTGACGCCGGTCAATTGCACGATCGAGACCAGCCACACCACGCCGATGGCGAGCGGGATCGGCGGCAGATCGGGAACGACCGATTTCGCGTATTCGCCGAACGCCATCGCCGCAAGCGCGACAGGCGCTGCGAAGCCAACTGTCGCCGAGACCCAGCCGGCGAGAAAGCCGAAGGCGGGATGATAGGCGCGGCCGAGGAAATTGTACTCGCCGCTCGAGCGCGGAAACATGGCGCCGAGCTCGCTGTAGGAGAACACCCCGCACAGCGCGACGATGCCGCCGATGGTCCATAGCAACAGGATCGAGAAGCCGGACGGGATGTCCTTGACCTGGAAGCCGAGGCTGGTGAAGACGCCGACCCCGATCATGTCGGCAACGACGATGGCGGTTGCGACCAGAACGGAGACCCCCGGCCCGCTCCCCGTCAGCCGGCCAGTCCAGGGCGCGGGTCCCGCATCTGATGCCGTCATCGGGGTCCTCAACCTCAGGCGTCACGTGTCGTGGAGAGCATCGTGCAGTCTGGTCCAGTCAATTCAAGCAGGGTTAACAAGGGTTAAATGAGGCGCATGGAATCGGTATTGCGGCACCTTTTGTGCACGATCCTGGGCAACAAAGCTCCGTAAACACCTGAGAATCCCGTTTTGCACCCCCACAATCAGGACACGATTGCATGGTCCCCTTGAGCATTCCGGATTTGGGGAAGTTTCTCCGGACACTTAACGTCGCCTAAACGCCAGTCGGCTCAATTAGCTTGAATATTGCCGCTGGGCTTGTGGACATGACTTGGGGTCATGGGTGGATGGTCGGGGCCGCTCCGAAATTGAGAGCTGACATTCGTGCTGATCGGACGCTGTCCGGCGCGCGCAGTGGTGCGCGCCGGATCGCGCTGGCCTCAGCCTTGGTGCCGCTGTCGCTCACGCTGGTTCAATGCGGCAGGGCCCCCAACCCGGCGGCGCTCGCGGCGAACTCGCAGGCCAACGTCCAAATCGTCGCGAAGACCAATCCTCAGGTCGCAAGCAGCGACACGTTCGAGGATCGCTTCCCCGCCCCGCAATTCAAGGAGCGCTTCCCGTCGGCGAGCGAGAGTCTTCTGCAACGGCAGATGTCGGACTTCTCGCCCAAACGCGCCGTCCAGCAGCAGCCTCAGCCGGAGCAGGCGCCGTACAAGGTCGCCTCACTCGCACCGCAAATCCCCTACCAGCGTCCGGCACGTGAAGACCTGACGACACTCGTCAGCATGAAATCGTCGGCCTTCCCCTATTTCGGCAACAACCCCGCCTCCGACGCGCCGTTCCTCAACATCTCCAAGGGCGATCGCCGCGGCCACCGCAGCTATTCCGGGCGCGTCTACTGGCAGGACGAGACTTACAGCGACAGCCGCGTGCTGATGCACGTGCCCGAGCATTTCGACGTGCGCAAGCCCGGCGTGATCGTGGTGTTCTTCCACGGCAACGGCGCAACGCTGGAGCGCGACGTGCGCGACCGCCAACTCGTACCGCAGCAGGTCACCGATTCCGGCGCCAACGCCATCCTGCTGGCGCCGCAGATGGCGGTCGATGCCGCCGATTCCAGCGCCGGCAAGTTCTGGCAGGCGGGCGGCCTCAAGCGCTTCATGGAAGAGTCGGCGGCCCATCTGGCCCGGCTCACCGGCGATCCCAACAACGCCCGCGCCTTCGCCAACATGCCGATCGTGATCGTCGGCTATAGCGGCGGCTTCCTGCCGACGGCCTGGAGCCTCGAGGTCGGCGGCATCAGCGACCGCGTCCGCGGCGTCGTCCTGCTCGATGCCGTCTACGGCGAAATGGACAAGTTCGCCTCCTGGATCGAGAGCCACCGCTCCGGCTTCTTCGTCAGCTCCTACACCCGCTACACCGCGCGGCGCGACCGCGAGCTGATGAGCATGTTGCGGCAAAAGGGCATCAGCGTCTCCGAGGACATGGACGGGCCGCTCCGTCCCGGCAGCGTGGTGTTCGTCGAAACCGGCGACGGCATCACGCATCGTGATTATGTGACGCGCGCCTGGACCCGGGACCCGCTCAAGGACGTGCTCGTGAAGATGTCGGCGACGCCGTCGTTGGCGCTGACGCGCGTTGCGTCCACCAATCCGGCCGCATCGAGCCGCTAGCCGATATTGCGCGCGCCGGCATTTGGCCGCGCTGCCCGCAATTGCCGCAGGCTTTGATCAAAATGTGATGTTGATGGCCGACATCCCCGGGAGCCACCGGATTGCTTCCGCTGGCAACGCTCATAATTTGCCGGCCAAGTTTTAGCTTGAATTCTGCGGGGACAGACGGTGCGTCAGGGACTGTATAAGGTCGACTTCCACACGGTTCATGGAACCGGCTGCGGCGTCGTCTATGTGACGGATGGCAAGATGCGCGGCGGCAATTCCGCCTTCGCTTTCATCGGGACCTCCGTCGGGGAGGGCGACAGCATCAAGGTCAAGATTTCGACCCAGCGCTACAACGACGATCCGTCCTTCAAGCCGCTGTTCGGGCACGACAGGATCACGCTGACGCTGGCCGGCCGTGAGGACGGCGACACGGCGGAATTCGAAGGCACCGCGCTGCAGGTGCCGGGCGTTGCGTTCAGGGCCGTGCTCAGCCGGATCAGCGACTAGCCGTCCGGCTTCCAGACCTCGGCTCTTGATCTTCAGGTATTGATGGTCAGGTCTTGATGTTCAGGTCTTGGGCAGCTTCGGAATGCTCTCGGCGAAGCCGTTGAAGCAGGCCAGCCGCTCGTCCTCTTCCTTGAAGAAGCGGCAATCGGCGTAACCCTTGGCCTTCGCCGGTTTCGGCTTCGGCTGCGGCGCGATCACGGCGTCGTAGCAGTTGAGGCGGTCCTTGGTGCCGTCATCGAGGTCGAGGCAGGCCTGGAGCCGGGCCGCAATCGACTGCGGTTTGCCCTTCGGCGCAGCGGCCGGCTTGGCCGCGGCCTCTTTGGTCCCCTTGGGCGTGACCTGCACCAGCGGCTTGTCCCCCACCATGGGTGGCTTGTCGGTTTGTGCAAACGCGGAGGCTGAATAGAGCACCGCGGCAACCGCCAGAATCATCCTCATGTCAGTCAACTCTCTTTGGTCCCCATGCCTCGCCTTCTAGCGCTCCCGCGCGTGGTTTGCCAAGCACCTTGCGCATAGGAAAACGCACCCTTCAGGCCGTGGTGGCAGCAGCCGGCCGGGGTCGGGTCAGAACCACGAGGATCAGCGCCAGGACGACGAAGCCGACCGCGACGAAACCAAGCGGATGCAGCAGTTCGCGGGCGAACAGCAGCCCGCCGATGGCGGAGCCGACAGCCTGGCCGACATAGAGGACGGAGGTGTTGAGCGCGACGGTCGCCGATGCGAGCGGCGGCGCAGCCGCGACCAGCCGCACTTGCTGCATCGAATTGGTTGAGGCAAAGCCGAGGCCCCAGATCGCGACCGCGAACGCCATGAACACCAGGCTCCCCGCACCGAGCGCCCAGCCGGTGATGCCCGCAAACAGCAGGCAGGTGAACAGCAGCGACGTCCGATAAGGCCCCCAGGTGTCGACGATGCGGGTCGCGATGACGACGCCGAGGAAACTGCAAACGCCGTAGATGCCGAACACCATGCCGATTGCATCCGGGCTCGCCTCGGTCAGCTTCTTGAGCAGCGGACCCATGAAGGTGAACACCACGAACTGCCCGGACATTTGCAGCATCGTGATCGCAAGCAGCAGCAGGATCGTCCTGCTGCGGCCGACCGCGCTCCAGGTCTTCAGGTCAACAGGCGTGCCCTTCAGGCCCGCCGGCAGGCGCAGCAGCAACAACAGGAAGCTGATGCAACCGAGCGCGCCGATCCCGCCATAGGCCGCGCGCCAGCCGTAGCGGCTGGCGATGAAAGTGATCAGCGGGAGACCGACGGCCGCAGCTAACGACCAGCCGAGAAAGATGTAGGCGATGGTGCTGCCCCGCCGCTTCACCGGCACGATCAGCGCCGCCGTGCCCGCAGCCTGCGGCGTGTAGAGCGCGCCGACCGCCAGCATCAGCAGGCGAATGATGAGGAGGCTCGTGTAATCGGGCGCAAAGGCCGAAGCGAGATTGCCCAGCGCCAGCACCGCCAGTGTCGTCGCGAGCAGCGTCCTGCGGTCGATGCGGCTGGTGAGCCAAGCCGTCAGCGGCGAGCCGATGCATAGCGTGACCGCACCGAAGGTGATCAGCAGCCCGGCCGCGTGAATGCTGACGTCGAGCCCCGTTGCCAATTCCGGCAGCATCCCCGCCGGTGCCAGCACCGAGCAGCCGGTGACGAGATTGCTGAGCATCAGGGCGGTTGCGGTGAAACGGCCGGCGGCGGGCGGATTTTCCATGCAAATGCATGTAGAGCAGGCCTGCGACCAGTTAAAGGGCGCGTTGCGAAATAGTTGGAGTATCGCCCAAGCTTTTGCGCGCGACTTTCTTGGAAATGCCGGATTGCACAGGCCGAATCGCCTGATATATCGCTCGTTCCCGCTTACCTGCGCTCGTTCGCAGGAGTGAGCCTCAGGAGAAAAGCATGACCGACCAGCCCAAATCCGAATCCGGCTTTCAATACAGCCTCAGCAATCTGAGACCCGTGACCCCGCCCGAAAAGATCACCCTCACCTTCCCCGACGGCGCCCGGCGCGAATACGCCAAGAGCATCACCGGCCTCGAGATCGCCAAGGGCATTTCGCCGTCGCTGGCCAAGCGCACGGTCGCGATGGCGCTCGACGGCGAGGTCGCCGACCTCGACGATCCCATCGAAGCCGATGCCAAGATCGAGCTGATCAACCGCGACGATCCGCGCGCGCTCGAGCTGATCCGCCACGACTGCGCCCACGTGCTCGCGGAAGCCGTGCAGACGCTGTGGCCCGGCACGCAAGTCACCATCGGTCCCGTGATCGAGAACGGCTTCTACTACGACTTCTTCCGCAACGAGCCGTTCACGCCGGAAGATTTTGCCGCAATCGAGAAGAAGATGCGCGAGATCATCGCGCGCGACAAACCTTTCACCAAGGAAGTCTGGGACCGCGAGAAGACCAAGCAGGTGTTCCGCGACAAGGGCGAGGCGTTCAAGGTCGAGCTGGTCGACGCCATTCCCGGCAACGAGCCGATCAAGATCTACTACCAGGGCGACTGGTTCGATCTCTGTCGCGGCCCGCACATGACCTCGACCGGCAAGGTCGGCAACGCCTTCAAGCTGATGAAGGTGGCCGGCGCCTATTGGCGCGGCGACAGCAACAACCCGATGCTGACCCGCATCTACGGCACGGCGTTCGCGAAGCAGGAGGACCTCGACGCTTATCTGAAGCAGATCGAGGAAGCCGAAAAGCGCGACCATCGCAAGCTCGGGCGCGAGCTCGACCTCTTCCACTTCCAGGAAGAAGGTCCGGGCGTCGTGTTCTGGCACGCCAAGGGCTGGACCATCTTCCAGCAGCTGATCGCCTATATGCGCCGGCGCCTCGCCGGCGACTACAGCGAGGTCAATGCGCCGCAGATCCTCGACAAGTCCTTGTGGGAGACCTCGGGCCATTGGGGCTGGTATCGCGAGAACATGTTCGCGGCGCAGTCCGCCGGTGACGAGGCCGAAGACAAGCGCTGGTTTGCGCTGAAGCCGATGAACTGCCCCGGCCACGTGCAGATCTTCAAGCACGGCCTGAAGAGCTACCGCGACCTGCCGTTGCGCCTCGCCGAGTTCGGCGTGGTGCATCGCTATGAGCCCTCCGGCGCCATGCATGGCCTGATGCGTGTGCGCGGCTTCACTCAGGACGACGCGCACGTCTTCTGCATGGAAGATCAGCTCGCCGACGAGTGCCTCAAGATCAACGATCTCATTCTGTCGACCTATGCCGATTTCGGTTTCACCGGCGATCTCACGGTGAAGCTCTCGACCCGGCCCGAGAAGCGCGTCGGCACCGATGCGATGTGGGATCACGCCGAGCGCGTGATGGCGACGGTGCTGCGCGAGATCCAGTCGCAGAACAATCACATCAAGACCGAGATCAATCCGGGCGAAGGCGCCTTCTACGGGCCGAAGTTCGAATATGTGCTGCGCGACGCCATCGGCCGCGACTGGCAGTGCGGCACCACGCAGGTCGACTTCAACCTGCCGGAGCGGTTCGGCGCGTTCTACATCGACCATGACAGCGGCAAGAAGGCGCCGGTGATGGTGCATCGCGCGATCTGCGGCTCGATGGAGCGCTTCATCGGCATCCTGATCGAACACTATGCCGGCAACTTCCCGCTCTGGCTGTCCCCGGTGCAGGTGGTGGTCACCACCATCACCTCGGAGGCCGACGAGTATGCCAAGCAGGTGCTGGAACAGGTCCGGCGCGCGGGGCTCCGGGCCGAGATCGACCTGCGCAACGAGAAGATCAACTACAAGGTCCGCGAGCACTCGCTGGCCAAGATTCCGGCGCTGCTCGTGTGCGGGAAGAAGGAGGCCGAGACGCAGTCGGTCTCCGTCCGCCGGCTCGGCAGCGAAGGCCAGAAGGTGATGACGACGGTGGAGGCGCTCGCCGCCCTCGTCGACGAGGCCACCCCACCGGACGTCCGGCGGGCGCGCGAGGCGGCCTGATCCCTGAAATCGATCTAAACTCGCTTTCGGTTGCGGGCGTGCATGCTTATCTCGGCATGGCACGCCCGACGACCAGCCGAAGAGGACATCGCAGTGCCCGACGCCATCGAACTCCTGAAAACCCGTCGCTCGGTCAAGCCGCGCGAGATGACCGGGCCCGGCCCCTCCCCCGCCGAGCTCGAAACCATCCTCACCATCGGTGCGCGCGTGCCCGACCACGGCAAGCTCGCGCCCTGGCGCTTCATCATTTTCGAGGGTGACGCCCGCGAGCGGGCCGGCGAGGTCATCGCGACGGTCTTTGCCCGCAAGAATCCGGACGCACCGGCGGCGAACATCGAGACCGAGCGCAAACGCCTCACCGACGCGCCGCTGGTGATCGGTATCGTCAGCTTCACCAAGCCGCATCCGAAGGTGCCGGCGTTCGAGCAGGAATTGTCGGCCGGCGCCAGCGTCATGAACATTGTCACGGCCGCGACCGCGCTCGGCTACGGCGCCTGCTGGCTGACCGGCTGGTTCGCCTTCGATCGCGACGTGCTGGACGGCCTCGGCCTCAAGCCGGACGAAAAGCTCGCCGGCCTCGTCCATATCGGCACGCCGACCAAGCCCAGCGAAGACCGTCCGCGACCGTTCCTTTCGGAAATCGTGACGCGTTTTTAATCGATGTATTGTTGACGCCTCCAGCGTCTTGCGGCTTTGATCCCGGCGAGGGAGGAAGCCCGGATGAAGCGTCGTGAATTTCTGGTCGGGGCCGCGCTGCTGGCCGGCACGATGGGGCGAGGCAGCGCCGCCACCAACATCCCTACTCCGTCGGCTGACGGGCTCGACCGCATCACCGCCTATTTTGACAACGAGGTGACGCTTGGCCGCCTGCCGGGCGCGGTGGTCCTGGTGCAGCAGCACGGCAAGCCGGTCTACCTCAAGAACTTCGGCGTGCGCGACACCAGGACCGGCCTCGCCATGACGCCGGATACGATCTTCGCCATCCACTCAATGACCAAGCCGATCACGTGTCTCGGCGCGATGATGCTGATCGACGAGGGCAGGCTCGCGCTCACCGACCCCGTGTCGAAATACGTCCCGCTCTTCGCCGACACCAAAGTGGGCGTGGAGCCGGAGGGCACCTCGAAGGTCGAACTCGAGCCGTCGATCCGTCCTGTCAACATCGAGGATCTGCTGCGGCAGACCTCGGGCATCAGCTACGACTATATCGGCGCCCCATGGGTGATGCAGGTTTACCAGGCCGCCAATATTTTCGAGGGGCCCTTCAACAACAGGCAATTCGCCGACCGCATCGCCAAGCTGCCGCTCACGCGCCAGCCCGGAACGCTGTGGCGCTACGGCCATTCCACCGACGTGCTCGGCGCCGTCATCGAGATCATCTCGGGCCAGACGCTGTATGAATTCCTCAAGCAGCGCATTCTCGATCCGCTCGGAATGAACAGCACCAAATTCGTGCTGAAAACGCCGGAGGAGCGCGCCCGGATGGCGCGGCCGCTGCCGAGCGACCCGGTCCTGCTCGCCGGCGAGCGCGACCGCCTCGACCATCCCGAATGGGAATCCGGCGGCGGCGGGCTGCTCTCGACCATCACCGACTATCAGCGCTTCTCGCAGATGCTGCTCAATGGCGGCGAGTTCGAGGGCAAGCGTTACCTCAGCCCCGCCGTGTTCAAGGCCATGACGACCGATCACGTCGGGCCCGGCTCCGGCGTGGGGCGCGACTATTTCTATTTCCCGGGCGACGGTTTTGGCTATGGCTACGGCATCGGTGTACGCACCGATCCCGGCAATGCGAAGCCGCCACCGGCCGGATCGATCGGCGAATTGAAATGGGACTCAGGAAGCGGCACCTATTTCGGCGTCGATCCCAAGCTCGACATGGTCTACCTCTTGATGCAGCAGACCCAGAACGAGCGCAGCCGCATCACGCCCGCCTTCAAGGAACTGGTCTACGGCTGCTATCCTGAAGGACTACGCCGCCCGTGAGGCGCGCTGGCCGAAATCGGCCAGCAGCCTTGCGATCTCGGCGGCGGGCCGCGCCGCGCTGAACAGAAACCCTTGCACCTCGTTGCAGCCTTCGGCGCGCAGCCAGTCGAGCTGATCCTCGGTCTCGACGCCTTCAGCCGTCGTGGTGATGTTGAGGCTGCGGCCAAGCCCCGAAATGGCGCGCACGATCGCGACGCAATCGGGCCGCTGCGCCAGATCCTTCACAAACGAACGGTCGATCTTGATCTTGTCGAACGGGAAGCTACGGAGATAGCTCAGGCTGGAATAGCCGGTGCCGAAATCATCCATGGAGATGCTGACGCCGAGCTCGCGCAATTGATGCAGGATGGCGAGATTGGCATCGGTCTCTGCCAGGAAGATCGACTCGGTGATCTCGAGCTCGAGCCGCTTCGGCGACAGGCCGGACTGCGCAAGCGCGGAAATCACGACCTGGACCAGGTTGCGGCTGCGGAATTGCGCCGGCGACAGATTGACTGCGACCTTGACGTCGACAGGCCATTTCACCGCCTCCGCGCAGGCCTCGCGTAGCACCCACTCGCCGAGCTGGGTGATGAGGCCGATGTCTTCGGCGACCGGAATGAATTCCGCCGGCGAGATCATGCCCTTGTCGGGATGACGCCAGCGCAAGAGCGATTCAAAGCCGGAGATGCGGTCGGACGCGATCGACACCAGCGGCTGGTAGTGCAGCTCGAACTCGCCATTGGCGAAAGCGCGGCGCAGATCGAGCTCCATGTCGCGGCGCTTCTGCGCCTGGAGGTCCATCTCGCGCTCGAAGAAATGGTGCACGCCGCCGCCGTCGGACTTCGCCCGGTACAGCGCCATGTCGGCATTGCGCATCAGCTCCTCCGACGTCGTGCCGTCGCCGGGCGACAGCGCGATGCCGATGCTGGCGCCGATCACCATCTCCTGGCCGTCGAGATCGTAGGGCGCCTTCAGCATGTCGATCAGCAAGGTCGCGCAGGCGCTGGCTTCGTTCGGCGAGACGTCGGCTGCCAGAATCACGGCGAACTCGTCGCCGCCAAGCCGGGCCGCGAGATTGCCGCCGCGGACCGCGGTGGTGAGGCGTTCGGCAACTTGCTTCAGCAGGCGATCCCCCACCGGATGCCCGAAGGAATCATTGATGTTCTTGAACAGGTCGAGATCGATATAGAGCACGCCGACCCGTTTTCCGCCGGCCTGGTCGAGCGCCTGCTTCAAGCACTGCTGGAAATGTTCGCGGTTCGGCAGATCGGTGAGCCCGTCATGGTGCGCCATGTGGGCGATCCGCGCCTCGGCCTTGCGCCGCTCCGTGATGTCGACCACCGCGACCAGATAGCCGTCGCGATCGTCGAAGGCGACGCGGCGGCCGAAAGTGAGCACCTCGATCTCGCTGCCGTCGGCACACAAATGGCGCCAGTTGCGCGAGGAATGATAGGTGTCGCCGATGCGTTCGAGCGCCTCGGCGTGGCTGTCCCACTCGTCCTCGGGCCAGATCTCGTGCAGCTTCATCCGCAGGAAGGTGGCGCGGCTGTAGCCGTAATGCTGGACCGCGGCATCGTTGACGCTGAGGAATTCCTTGGTCTGTGCCTCGAACACCCACATCGGCATCGGGTTGTTGTCGAACAGCAGGCGAAACGATGCGTCGCGCCGCTTCAACGCGGTGACGTCGGAGATCGTCAGCGAGACCAGATCGGCGAAGGCGGTGGCACTGAGCCGAAGGTAACGTCCGTCGTCTTCGATCTCGAGCTGCTCGCCGCGGCCGCCGGAGACGACCTTGAGCAGGAAGTCCATGATTTCGGGCGCGGCCAATAGCGTGTTCCCCTCGCCGATCCGCCGCCACAACAGGCCCGCGCTCGCGACCTTCAGCAGCGCACCGGCGCTCTTGTTGTGATGCACGATCTGGAGATCGAACGGCTTGCCTGCGGCATCGCGCAGCGTCGCCAGCGAAACCACGGCGTCATCGGTCGACGAGAAGATCGCGTCCAAGAGATTGTATTGCGCGCCGCGCTCGTTGATGTAGGCGCCAACCAGCGTGGCGCCCCAGCGGGAGGCGGTCGGCAGCGCCAGCACATCGTAGGTCCGGACCATGCCGTCGCGCACGCAATGCGCGCTGGCCTGGTGCGGACGTCCGTTCTCGAGCGCGCTCGCCACAGCTTCCGACAGCGCCGTGGCGCAATCGGGCGAGAGCTCGGCGACCGGGATATCCCAGCGCTCCTCGCCGAGCCATTTCTGCACGTAACGCCCGCTGCGCGACAATTCGAGCGCGCCATCGTTCTTCAGCAGCGCGATGTGGTCGGCGAGCCGTCCGAGGCTCCCAAGCATCACGTCCTCATAGCGCGGCAGCCGTTCGCCCGGCTTCAACGCGGCACGCCATTTGCGTTGAAGCACCGGGATGTCGTCAAACATTTCGGCGGCCGGTTTTCCCGGCATCTTCTTCGCGGCAGTCATTGCAGTCCCCAACGCACTTTCCCCGCGCATCCAATGCAGCCGCGCTTAATGCCGTGTAAAAAGGACGCAGCCGCGGGTTCCATTCGGCGATTATGACAGTTTTAAGTCAGGTGTTGGTTAGTGCGCGTTAGAGACTATGACGGTTGCCTAAAATGCGATGCGTGCGCGTGAGAGTGAAGTTATGCTGCACAGCTGCTTCATCCTCGTCATTGCGAGCGCAGCGAAGCGATCCAGACTGCCGCCGCGGAAAGATTCTGGATCGCTTCGCTGCGCTCGCAATGACGGAGTGCGCAGGAGCCGCGCCCGCCTCTCTCGAGTCCCGGACGCGACGCAGCGCGTAGCGGTGCGGTGCAGAGCCGGGACCCAGCAGATGACACAACACACTGACGCATGGGCCCCGGCTCTGCAGCGCATCACTTCGTGCTGCGCAGCGTCCGGAGCACGAGAGCGTCGTTGAGTGACTGACATGGGCTCGCATCCTCGCGGCGCATTTCGCCCGAGCTTTGCCTGATCGCCTCACCCTCGAATGAAAGAGGGCGCAGGGAAGACCGGGAGCCCGCTGGCACCCGAGGTCCACTGTGCGGAGTTGTAGTGAGAAGTCTGCACAGCGGCATACAGGTGTAGCCAGGACATCCCGGCCTTCCCTGCGCAGTGGTTGGAACGGCGTATGTCGTGCTCTCCCCGGGGAGCGATGCACTATTGCCCCCGTCGCCTTGCGGATGGCTGATGCGCGCGCCCGGTTGGGCAACACGCACCACCACAAGACTTGGCGCACAGACCCCGGGCGCCAGGACGACACGATCTGGCCGTACGTGGATCACACCGGTCGTGCGTGCGACGTGCTTCGCTCACGGCTGCCCGCCCTGCGATCACCTTCGCACCAGTGTGGCCCACGTCCACCGCCGCCCGGCCCGCGTTCGTGACGATCGCGATACGCCCCTCTTCCTTGGGCCGAAGTGAGGCAACACATACGCCGTTTCCGAATTCTTATAAAGCGAATTATTTTCGTTGAAGGCGATTGACAGCGTTCTGCCCTGAGTTCGGTGTTTTGCCCGTCGGGCAAAACTCGATAAGCACGATCACCGACAGCGATCGGGCGCGAGAAATCTTCTTACACTGTCCAGAAATACCGACCAGGCCGGCTCGGTCCCCAGCAAGATATGATTGGGGCTCTCGAGCGGAACGAATGTTGCGCCTTTAATCCGAGCAGCGAGTTCCTGCCCCTCCGTGAACTTTACGCTCGCGTCGGCACGAGCGTGCAACACCAGGGTCGGCGTTCGTACATCCTGCAGCAGATGCCGCACATCGATTTCGCCGAAGATATTCGTAAGCTTGAAGGCGTTCTGCGGCGACGTCGTAATCCGCTGCAGATCGTTGAACCACTGCGCCTGCTCGGCATTTGCTTCAGGAATGAAGAGGGACGTGAATATCTGGCGAAACACCGGACTTTCTTGCCCCCACCCCTCGAGGACCAGAGTTGTCAATGCCTCCCGGCGGGCCACGTTTGACGGGTCCTGATGGCGCCAACCCTTTGCGTATCCGCCATAAAGAACGAGATGACTGACACGCTCCGGGTGCTTCACGGCGTAGGCTATCGAGATCGCGCAGCCCTGAGAAATGCCAAGCAGGGGAAAACGTTCGAGCCCCGCCGCATCGACGACCGTCTCGAGATCACGCACGAAGGCGTCGAAGGAGATGTCGAAGACATCCCAGTCCGACAAGCCCGTACCGCGTTCGTCGTAGCGCAGGAACGTGTTGTCGCGGCTCAACGCCTCGATCCAGTGCTGCCAGACCGGGCTCGCAAAGTCGAATTCCAGATGATTGAGCCAATTGGCGGCTTTCACCAGCGGCGGCCCGGCGCCGACCGACGCATAGGCGATGCGCACCCCGTCGCGCGCGGTGCAGGTTCGAACGTTCTGCTTGAGCTGCCTCGGCGAAGCCGCCGGCTCAGCGGCGGCCACATCCCCGGGCGGCACCCGATGCTGCGACCGATGTCGCAGGAGTTGCTGGTAGAGCGCCCTCGTCTCCTGATCCGGCTCGACGTTGAGCTCTTTGCGCAGGATCGCCTCGCAGCGCTTGTATTGCCGCAACGCCAACGCGGTCTGCCCCTGCTCGGAGTAGAGCCGCATCAAGGCGCAATCCACCTCTTCCTGCAACGGATCGATCGCCAACAAACGGAGCGCCAACGCGATCGCCTCCT
Source organism: Bradyrhizobium sp. P3_C3 (assembly GCF_056402655.1). Lineage (NCBI taxonomy): Bacteria > Pseudomonadati > Pseudomonadota > Alphaproteobacteria > Hyphomicrobiales > Nitrobacteraceae > Bradyrhizobium > Bradyrhizobium sp. P3_C3. The sequence goes on from NZ_JBFUGY010000001.1 coordinate 298,370, forward strand.
CCCGTGCGCCGATAAGCTGTAATTCCCGCAGCAGCGTATGGAAGGCAGAGGTGGCGACGGCGCGCAATCGGGTCCGCTCGCCCAATAACCACTCGTCGAAAAGATCGGACCGCGCGTTCAGTCCCTCGAGAAAGGGGCCGCGATACAACTCCGCTGCACGTTTCAAATTGGCGATGGACGGATCGGATACTGCATCCTTGAATTCGACGACGTCGGTCGTGACGGCGCCGATATCGAAGCCAAGCAGGTCGTGATCGGCGGACAGCGGCAGCTCGGCGCAATCATGTCGCAGCATGCTGATGCATTGGCGCAAGCTTTGTCGCGCAGCGTCCTCGTGACTGTCGGGCCAGAGCAACGCCGCAAGCCGCTCACGAACATGGACGACCCCAGGGTTCATGGCCAGAAATGCCACGAGGGCCTGCGCCTTCTTGTTGCGCAAGGTGACCGGCCCGCCCCGGTCCATGGAAAACGAACCAAGCAAGGTCAACCGCGGCATTCCCACCCTCTCGGCATCAAATGGCGCAATTCTAGCAGCCTCGACCGCGTTTTTGACGGTTTTTTCACGCCTGCCCTGACGAGCCGCTCACCGCCGTCCTCTAGAAAGGAGACAACGCGCTACCCGGCGCACATTTGAAAAGGCACAAACACGTGACCCTGATTTCCCTATCCACATCAAGCCTCGCGGCGCCCTTCGGGCGCCGAGGCATTCCGCTGCTTCTCGCGAGGTTCCGGCGCCTGCTGAACGGTTGGATCGCCGCCGCCATTGCCCATCACGAGCGCCGGGCGGCGCTCGTCGCCCTGCGCCCGCTGGACGACCGGGCGTTGAAGGATGTGGGTCTCTATCGCGGCCCGTTCGATGACCTCATCGAACGCGCTGCACGGTCTCGATGGAGCCGCTTCTGGCAGGCGTGAGACGACCACATCAGTTCAATTCGATCCTCGCCAAAGACCAGGAGAAGATGATGTCTATCACGATTCAAAACGGGCCAGGTACAGCACCCACTCGCCCCTTCGCGCTGGCGATGAAGTCCGCGGCCCTCGTCTACGGGACCAGTGCCTATTTGATCTTTCTGGGCACGTTCCTCTATGCCATCGGCTTCGTCACGCAATATATCGTGCCCAAGACCATCGACACCGGCGCGCCGACCTCGCTAACCAACGCGCTCGCCATCAATCTGCTGTTGCTATCGACCTTCGCGGTTCAGCATAGCGGCATGGCGCGGCAGGGGTTCAAGCGGCTGTTCGCGCGCTTCGCTTCGCCGGTCATCGAGCGCTCCAGCTACGTGCTGCTGGCAAGCCTGACGCTCTTGCTGCTGTTCTGGCAATGGCAACCGATTCCGACGGTCATCTGGAACATCGAGTCTCCCGCCTTGGCCGGGCTCGTGATTGCGGGCGAGTTCCTGGGCTGGCTGATTGTGCTCTACAGCACATTCCTCATCAGCCATTTCGAACTGTTCGGCTTGACACAGGTTATCAGCCATTTCGCCGGCCGGCTCACCGCGCCCGTCAAGTTCAAGTCGCCGGGCCTGTATCGCCTCATCCGCCACCCGATCTATCTGGGGTTCATCATCGCCTTCTGGTCGACACCGGTGATGACGCTCGGACACCTGATATTCGCATCAGTGACAACGACCTATATCTTCGTCGGCATCTGGCTCGAGGAGCGCGATCTGGTGGCGCTCTTCGGCGACGAGTACCGAAAGTATCGGGAGCGCGTCGCGATGCTGTTGCCGGGCCTTTTCTGAACAGATTGGAAAGGCACCATCGTGACCGGACAGGATTTGATCGATCGTGCAAAAGCCTTCGTCGCGGCAGTCGCCGCGGCGAAGCCCCGCCAGACCGTCGAGGCCTTTTATGCCGATGATATCGTGCAGGAGGAATTTCCAAACCTTCTCCTGCCGCAGGGCGCAGTGCGCGATTTCATCAACTTGCGAGCGTCTTACGACAGATCCCGTTACATCCTTGCCTCGCAATCGTTCGAAATCGTCAACGCCCTTGCGTCAGGCAATTGCGTGGTGATGGAGACGATCTGGACTGCAACACTGGCGGTCGGCGTCGGCAAGCTTGCTCCCGGCGACACTATGCGCGCCCGTTTTGCGCAGTTCTTCGAATTCCGTGACGGGCTGATCTTCAGGATTCGCAACTACGATTGTTTCGAGCGAATCTAGTCCGTAGGGTGAGTTACGCCTGTCGACTGAGCTTCGCACGGCCGAAAGGCTAATCCACCCTGCAGGCCGTCATGCCAACCGTTCGATCACGAGATCGAGCAGCGCGCGCAGGCGCGCCAGACGCCTGAGATCGCGGTGATAGCCGACAAACGTGTCGCGGCCGGGCGGCGTTGCGCCGATGTCGAGCGCGACGAGACGGCGATCGCGGTCGCCGAGGGGGCGTGGCAGCACGGCGAACCCGCCGCCGCCGGCACACAGCTCCGCCTGCGCCTGGCGGTTGTTGCTGCGCGAGGCGATCTCCGCATTCGGCAGCGTGCGCTTCAACCAGATCGCATCTGGCATGTCGGCGAATTCGGCATTCATGGTGACGACACGGGCGCCGCTTCCGTCGCCGGCGCGCGGCGGCTTGCTGCCCTTCCTGCCATACAGCGCGTAGGGAATGTGGAGCAGCTTTCTCGATATTACCTCGGGCTCGCTGAACGGCTTGATGCGGAAGACGAGATCGGCCTCGCGCCGCGGCAGGCTATAGAGGCGCGCATCGGTCAGGAGCTCGACGATCACCTTGGGATGGCGCTTGCCGAAGGCGGCGATCACCGGCGACAGCATCACCGTGCCGAACCAGTCCGACGACGACAGCCGCAGCATGCCGTCGAGCTGCGTCTCCGCACCCGAGGCGTGGCGCTGAAGCGCGAGCGCCTCCTCCTCGATCCGCTCGGCGTGGCGCAGCACGGCGGCGCCCTCGTCGGTCAGCACAAAACCATCGGCGGTGCGCTGGAACAGCGTTTGTCCCAGCGCGGTTTCGAGCGCGCGAAGCCGCCGCCCCATCGTCGGCTGGGTCTGGCCGATCTTGCGCGCGGCAGCTCCGAGTGTGCCTTCGCGCGCAATCGCCAGGAAGATGCGCAGATCGCTCCAGTCCATCGAAATGACCCCATACAGAAATGCACGATCATCGTACATTCTTGTTCCTTCTCATGCAAAATTTCATGAGCATATTGGAGGCCGACAACGGAGCAAGACGATCATGACGAGACAATCGACGATGCGGGCTGCGATCCTGGAGACCCACAACGCGCCGCTGCGCCTCTCAACCGTCTCCACGCCCGAAGTCGGCCCGCGCGAGGTGCTGGTGCGGGTACGTGCGAGCGGGGTCAATCCGCTCGACACAAAGATCCATGCCGGTGCGGCGGCGCATGCGCGTCATCCGCTGCCCGCCATTCTCGGAATCGATCTCGCCGGCGTGGTCGAGCAGACCGGGCGCGACGTGACGCGGTTCAAGCCGGGCGACGAGGTCTATGGCATGACCGGCGGCGTCGGCGGCGTGCCGGGATCGCTCGCCGAGTTCGCCGCGGTCGATGCCGACCTGCTGGCGCCCAAGCCCGCCAATCTCAGCATGCGCGAAGCGGCCGCCCTGCCGCTGATCTTCATCACGGCCTGGGAAGGCCTGATCGATCGCGCGGCGCTGAAGGCCGGCCAGAAGGTGTTGATTCATGGCGGTGCCGGCGGCGTCGGCCATGTCGCGATCCAGATCGCGCGCGCCATCGGAGCAGACGTGTTCGCGACCGGCTCGGCAGCGCAGCGCGCCACCATCGAAGGCTTTGGCGCGACATTCATCGAACGCGACACTGCGATCGAAGCTTACGTTGCAGAGCATACCGGCGGCCGCGGCTTCGACATCGTCTACGACACCGTCGGCGGCAAGGTGCTCGATGCATCCTTCGAAGCCGTGCGCCGTTTTGGCCATGTGGTGAGCGCGCTGGGCTGGGGCACACACGCGCTTGCGCCGCTGTCGTTCCGCGCCGCCAGCTATTCCGGTGTGTTCACGCTGCTGCCGCTGCTATCCGGCGAAGGCCGCGCGCATCACGGTGAGATCATGGCGGAGGCAACGCGCCTGGTTGAAGCCGGCAAGCTCGCGCCGCTGGTCGATGCAAGGCGCTTCACGCTGGAGAGTGTTGGCGATGCCTACGCTCTGATCCGGGATCACGCCGCCAAGGGCAAGCTGGTCGTCGACATCTGAGGTGAGGCTCGTAGCCCGGATGGAGCTGTCTGCTGCACCCGCCGCTAGTCCTCGCTGGCCGCCGCGGAGCGGTTGCGCAAGTAAGCCTGCGACAACAGGAAGAACAGTGCGCGCTCGCCATGATATTTGGCGGACGGCCGGGTGCGCTCGAAGCCATCGGCAAATATCTTGCCGGACTGGCACACCTGCCATCGCCAGCCAAACCGCTTACGCCTGGTGATGATCACTTCAAACATGCCGACGGGCTTGGTCCCCTGCTTCTGCCTGTCTCGCAAGGGATGCGCCTGCTCCGGCCTCCCCCGTTAGACGGATGCCCGACATATAGCGCAGCAGGACGGAAAGAGAATAAAATTGATTATCGGAAATCCGTATCTTCCACCGGCTATGACGAAGTCGCGACGCTTGCGGAATAAGCCTGTGCTGGCGGTGTTAATCGATTCCTTCAACGCTGCTTGCAACGCTGCTTGCAACGCTGCTTGCAACGCTGCTTGGTAGCGCTGGCAAAGGTATTCAAGTCGGAACACAAGACGCGTATGCCCGGTAAGCGAACGCTCACCGGGCATTCACGCCGCAGCTCAGCGGCCGACTCGCGCCTGGAGATGCGCAGGATAGCGGTCGCCCTGCACGGCTACCTTGGACAGCACCCCTGCAATTGCAGTGAGGTCCGCGTCCGACAGCGTCACCGCAGCCGCGCCAAGATTTTCCTCGAGCCGGTGCAGCTTGGTGGTGCCGGGGATCGGCACGATCCACGGCTTCTGCGCGAGCAGCCAGGCCAACGCGATCTGCGCCGGAGTCGCTTTCTTCATTGCGGCGATCTCGCCGAGCAGATCGACGAGGGTCTGATTGGATTTGCGTGCGCTGGATGAGAAGCGCGGCACGATGTTGCGGAAGTCGCTCGCATCGAACGTCGTGCTCTCGGTGATCGCGCCGGTCAGAAAGCCCTTGCCGAGCGGGCTGAACGGAACGAAGCCGATGCCGAGCTCTTCCAGCGTCGGCAGGATCTCCTGCTCCGGCTCGCGCCACCACAGCGAATACTCGCTTTGCAATGCGGTCACGGGCTGCACCGCATGGGCGCGGCGAATGGTCTGCGCGCCCGCTTCCGACAGGCCAAAATGCAGCACCTTGCCGGCCTGGATCAGGTCCTTGACCGCGCCCGCGGTCTCCTCGACCGGCACGTCGGGATCGACGCGGTGCTGGTAGAACAGATCGATGCGATCGGTCTTGAGCCGCTTCAGCGCAGCCTCCGCCACCGCCTTGACGTTGGCGGGCCGGCTGTCGAGCCCGGCCTCGACCTTGCCGCCCTTGAAGCCGAACTTGGTGGCGATCACGACCTTGTCGCGGAATGGCTGAAGCGCCTCGCCGAGCAGCTCCTCGTTGGCAAAGGGCCCATAGGCCTCGGCGGTGTCGAAGAAGGTCACACCGCGCGCGACGGCGGTCCTGATCAGTGCGATCGCCTGCGACGTCTCGGTCGCCGGGCCATAACCGTAGCTCAGGCCCATGCAGCCGAGGCCGAGGGCCGAGACCTCGAGGCCGCTCTTGCCCAATGTTCGCATCTGCATCGTCAGCTCTCCCTGAGGTTCATGTTCGGCAGCGAATTTAGGCCACGCACCGGCCTGCGATTAGATGATAAAATCGGTATGTACTGATGAGATGGATTCATGAATGACCCGCACCAACGTCAATGACCTCCTGGCCTTCCTTGCGGTCGCGCGCGAGCGCAGCTTTACCCGCGCGGCAGCCCAGCTCGGTGTGTCACAGTCGGCGCTCAGCCACACTGTGCGCGGCCTGGAGGAACGGCTCGGCCTGCGGCTGCTCACCCGCACCACCCGCAGCGTCGCGCCAACGGAAGCGGGCGAACGTCTGCTCCGCAATGTCGGGCCGCGCTTTGCGGAGATCGACGCAGAGCTGTCGGCGCTGACCGCGCTCCGCGAGACGCCGGCGGGCACCATCCGCATCACCACCGGCGAGCACGCCGCACAGACGGTGCTGTGGCCGGCGGTCGCAAAGCTGCTGCCGCGCTACCCCGATATCAAGGTCGAGCTCGTCGTCGACTATGGCCTGACCGATATCGTCGCCGAGCGCTACGACGCCGGCGTGCGCCTCGGCGAGCAGGTCGCCAGGGACATGATCGCGGTGCGGATCGGGCCGGAGATGCGCATGGCCGTGGTCGGCGCGCCCGCCTATTTCGCCGCGCGGGGCAAGCCGAAGCTGCCGCAGGATCTCACCGAGCATAATTGCATCAACCTCCGCCTGCCGACCTATGGCGGGATCTATGCCTGGGAGTTCGAGAAGCGCGGCCGCGCGATGAAGGTGCGGGTCGACGGCCAGCTCGTGCTCAACACCGGCCTGCTCAGGATGAATGCCGTGCTGGCGGGGCTTGGTCTTGCCTATATCCCCGACGATCTCGTGAAGCGCGAGATCGCCGACGGCCGGCTGATCCGCGTGCTCGCCGACTGGTGCGCACCGTTTGCGGGCTATCACCTGTATTATCCGAGCCGTCGGCAGCCGACGCCGGCGTTCGCCGTGCTGGTGGAGGCGCTGCGCTATCGGAAGTGACGGGGCGCGGCCCTCCTCCTCGTCATTGCGAGCGCAGCGAAGCAATCCAGAATCTTTCCGCGGAGGTACTCTGGATTGCTTCGCTGCGCTCGCAATGACGGTGGGGAAACAGCTGCGCGTCGAAACGGCGCTCTCGTGCCCCGGACGCGGCGCAGCGCTCCTTCAGCGGTGCGCCGCTGAGCCGGGGCCCATCTATCGAGATATGTGCTTGTGGCTTCCTGGGTCCCGGCTCTACGGAGCGGCATTGCATGCCGCACCGCGTCCGGGACACGAGACTAGCGCGCGACGACTTCCACTTCGCCGTCGACGCCGTTGACGACGTTGAAGCCGCGCTCGTAGACCTTGCCCTCGTTCTTGGCGATGGCGCGGTATTCGCCTTCGGAGAGCACGACGCGCGGGAAGGCGCCGATCGATTCCTTGATGACGTCGCCGCCGGGGGTCAGCACCGACCAGGCGGTGTTGGCGAGCGCCTCGCCGCCCCTGTCGCTGACGAGCTTCAGCGTGATCACGGCGGCGCGGTGGGTGATGGTGACATCGGTGAGCTTCCCGGCCTGGACGCGGATGTCCGAGCGCACCACCGAATTGGCGTCGCCATAATTGGAGATGATGTAGTAGGTGCCCTCCGGGATCAGCACGACGTCGCCGGCGGCGACGTTCGGGACCAGCGAGGCGCGCTCGCCGGACTCGAACTGGCTGCCCTTGTAGATCGCGAACGAGATCTGGTTCTGCGGAATGCGGCTGGTGCCGACGCGCCCCTCGATGCGCAGGCCGCCGGCCGGCAGCACGAAGGATTCGCGGTCGGTCTCGGCCTTCAGGCTGACGGTGCGCACCGCACTGACGAGGCCGAAGGCGACGTGCACGACGTAATTCCCCGGCGGCAGCACGATGTTCGGCGTGGCGTTCCGATCCTCGCGGATCAGCTTGAAGGTGCCGTTCTCGTCAGGACGGTCGGCAAACACGCGCCAGACCAGGCCGCTGGTGATCGCGGGTGTGTCCTTGCCGTATTTCGCGGTCAGCGACAGAACGCCCTGGCCGGGCACGGCCGCGTTGAGCGGCGGGGCCGCCGGCACGGTGCTGACCGCGGGCGGCGGCATGCTGGGCGTGTTCGGCTGCAGCAGGGTCGGCGGCAGGCTCGGCGGGGCAGCGCCCGGGCCGGTGGGGGGCGCGAGGCTGACTGCGCCGCCGGGGTCGGGCACCGAGGCGGGCGGCACCGGGGGCGGACGATCGGAGAAAAGCTGCGCCAGCGCAGCATTTTGGCCAAGGATAGAGAGGCAGGCAGCAAGAAAAAGCGTCGGCAGCAGCGATGTGCTGCGCCGCCATCCGATGATGCCGTCACCCCCGAGAGTCATGCCACCTGCTTTTCACCGAAAACGCGGCAAATTCAAGCCTCCGAATCCCCAAGGAATACCGCCCGATACGGTTCTTTGGAACCCGGTTGACGCCTGCGTGATTAAACGGGAGGCAGCCTCTCCTCGCCACACTCCTGCCCCCTGCTTCCCCGAACGGTATAAACCATGCTTTGCCCTCGTTCTGGCGGAGCGGAAGTACGGCGCGTACTCTGCTGTGAGGGCTGGCCCGGGGTAGGAGGGTTTCGGTGCTTGATATCTTGAAGGGTCGGGGCGCGAACGGCTCCAATGGAGAGAAGGTCGGTCTTGGCAGCGTGCGACGGCCGGTCATTGGCTTGGCGCTCGGCGGTGGCGCGGCGCGCGGCTTTGCCCATATCGGCATCCTCAGAACCCTGGCCGCCAATGGCATCGTGCCTGACGTCGTGGTCGGCACCTCGATCGGCGCCGTGGTCGGCGGCCTCTATGCAGCCGGCCGGCTCGATACGCTGCAGGAGTGGGGACGCAGCCTGCAGGGGATGCGCAACATCCTCGGTTATCTCGACATCCGACTGAGCGGCTCCGGCCTGATCGGCGGTGAGAAGCTGGCGACCCGGCTCGAGGATGCGGTCGGCCAGACCCTGATCGAGGATCTTCCGATCAAGTTCGCCGCCGTCGCAACCGAGGTCCGTACCGGCCACGAGATCTGGCTGACGCGCGGGCGCGTGGTCGACGCCATGCGCGCCTCCTACGCCCTGCCCGGCATCTTCTCGCCCGTCCTGATCGGTGACCGCTGGCTGGTCGACGGCGCGCTGGTGAATCCGGTGCCGGTCTCGGCCGCCCGCGCGCTCGGCGCCGAAATCGTCATTGCCGCAAATCTTTCCAGCGACATCTTCACCCATTCCACGACGATCTATTCGCACGGCGCGGTGCCCGAGACGGTCCCGCCGGCGGCGGAGGCGACCACGGCGAAGCGGCGCTTCCCGCGATTGTTCTCGCCCGAGAAGACCATGAAGCGCGAGTTCTTCGGCGGCGCCGGACGGCCCGGCATCTCCTCGGTGATGGTCGACGCCTTCAACATCATGCAGGACCGCATTACCCGCGCGCGCCTCGCCGGCGATCCGCCCGATCTCCTGATCACGCCGCGGGTCGGTCATTTCGGCTGGTTCGACTTCCACCGCGGCGAGGATCTGATCGCGCACGGCACGCGCGCCGCCGAGCGCGCGCTGGAGTCGATCCAGGAGGCGATCGAGGTGCTCGCGCCGGCGCCCGCGGGCAGCGCGCCCAAGGCGGGCGAGCCCAAGGCAGACGAGTGAGGCCGACGAGTAAGGCCGCTCAGGCCGTCTTGATGTAGTCGCGCAGGGCTTCCTGCTCGGCCTCGTATTCCTGGACGCGGCGCTTGACGATGTCGCCGATCGAGATCAGGCCGACCACCTTGCCGCCGTCGACGACGGGCAGATGCCGGAACTTGCCGGTGGTCATCGTCTCCATGAGTTCGGCGACCGTGTCGGTCTCCTTGCAGGTCACCACCTTGCGGGTCATGACCTGAGAGACCGGCTCCTCCAGCGCGACGGCGCCGCGCTCGCCGATCACGCGCACGATGTCGCGCTCGGACAGGATGCCTTCGAGCCGGCTCTGGTTCATCACCAGCACCGCGCCGATCTTCTTCTCGCCGAGCAATTTGACCGCGGCAGCCAGCTTGGCGTCGGGCTCGACGCTCATGATCTGGTGGCCCTTGGTGTTGAGAATGGAACGTACCGTCATTGTCGGCCTCCCTGAATCGGATCCGTCCGCATTTCGCGGACCGGACTTGTTCGTCGAGTCTTCAACTAACAGTTTAGGCGCCGGTTGCACGCTGAGGCGCTTCGCGAAGCATCGCCGCTAGCGGCTTGTCGCTTCGGAACATTCTTCTCGGGAATGATGGATGAATTCGGGCGGCGCCGCAAGCGCCGCTTCAAATGCGGTTTGAAATGTCCTGTGATGACGCATCCGCAGCATCGTTTCGCACGCGCGGCACGGGATCGAACAGCGCGAACAGCAGAAGGCCCGCGAAGAAGCCGCCGATATGCGCCTGCCAGGCGACGCTCGTGGTTTCGGAATCGACGCCGATCGCGCCGACGCCGAAGATGATGTTGACGCCGAACCAAACGGCGAGGAAGCCGACCACCCGCCCGTCGCGCAGTGCGCGCGACAGTGGCAGTGCCGGAACCCTTGCGGCGGTATCGGCGTCTGATCGGCTGAACGACAGGAAGCTGCCGCGGACAAAGGCAAAGCGGATCGCCGCCGCCATCGCGCCGGACACCGAGGCCGAGGCGCCGATCATCGGCGCCACCGCGTGCTCATGGGTGACGAGATGGGCGAGCGCGCCGGCCGCTGCCGTCACCGCGAGAAACAGGAAGAACCTGATCGCGCCGAAGCGCCGCGCCAGCGCGCTGCCGAACGGCAGCAGCCACAGCACGTTGAAGCCGAGATGGGTCAGATTGGCGTGCAGCAGCGAATAGGTGACGAAGGTCCAGACCTTGGCGCCGGCCCCGCCGGGGATCTGCAGGTTGAGCAGCGAGGAATCGTAACGTTTCGGGATGAAGCCGAAGACGTCGATGGTCCAGTTCTCGAGCTCCGGCGGCAGCAGCACCCGCAGATGGATCACCGCCAAAAGGAGGATATAGGCGGTCAGCGCGACCGGCAGCGTCAGGATCGGCTCGCGCGGAGCTTCCTCGACAACGGCCGGTATCTCCGGCGGAAAATCTTGCGGGGAATCCAAGGCAGCTTCGCTTTCAGGCGCGATCGGAGCGACAGGCTTAACGACAGCCTTGGAGATAGTCGCCTTTGCCGGCCTTGCGCAAGTGCACAAAAGGAAAAGGCAGGGCCCTGGGAAAGCCCTGCCTGTCCGTGTCGGTCTTCCGGTACCCAGAGGAATAAGGAGTATCCCCACCCCTCCCCGCGGCCCGCGACCAAACTGTTTGACGCCCGTGTACAGGCCCCGCCGAGAACCTGGATGAAAGCGGCGAGGCTTGCGACCGCGATCACCATAGCAGCGGCGCGCCGGACGGAAAGCGGATAGTTAATTTAACGTTAACGACGCAAAGACCGCCTCCGGGGGCCCGAAAACGCCTCCACGGCATGGACGCTGCAAATCCCCTCCTGCACAACAACAGAAGGGATCGCGGGTGCACTGAAGCGGGACAGGTTTGTCCCGCGAGCTAGCGCCCCGGGGTAAGCGTTCAGTCATGAAACATCCGTCGAGCCGCGCGTTCTTCGCGTATTGGGACAAGAAGCGCGGCACTGCGCGGGCCCCTGATCGGGCCGATATCGATCCAGCCGCTGTCCGCGGCCTGCTCGGCGATATCTTCGTGCTGTCCTGCGAACAAAACCTCGGCTTCCCGTTCCGCGTCGCTGGCACGCGCGTCTGCGCGCTCGCGGGGCTCGACCTCAAGGACCAGAGCTTTGCGGCGCTGTTCACCGAGGCCAGCCGCAGCGAGATCGAGGAGATCACCACGATCGTCGCCGACGAGACGTTAGGTGCGATCGCCGGCGTCACCGCCGCGCGCGAGGATGGCAGCAAGGCGCATCTCGAGCTGCTGCTGCTGCCCTTCAACGCCCGCCCGCATACGCCGGTGAGTGTCACCGGCGTGCTCGCACCGTTCAACGACGAATGCGGCGCGTTGTCCGCATTCGCCCTCACCTCCTGGCGCTATCTGCATCAGCCGGAGAAGCTGCTGCCGCGCGCAATCCGCAAATTGCAGATCGCACGCGGGCTGATGGTGTATGAGGGGCTGAGGTAGCTTTCGTTTCGACGAGGGCGAACGCCGCGACCTCGATGCAGCCTCTCACCGGAATGACACAGCCATGTCCGACATCATCAGTTTCGGTACGCTTCAGCTCCGCTTCCTGCACAGCAAGGACGACACCGGCGGCAGCGTCGACATCTTCGAAATGACGCTCCAGCCGAATGCGCGGATGCCGATCCCGCATTATCACGACCGCTGGGACGAAACCATCTACCGGCTGTCCGGCGTATCGACCTGGACGATCGACGGCAAGCAGAACGATCTCGGCCCCGGAGAATCGGTCTTCATCAAGCGCGGCATCGTGCACGGCTTCACCAACCGTTCGACGGGACCGGCAACATGCCTGTGCATCCTGAGCCCCGGGGTGCTGGGCCCGCAATATTTCACGGAGATGGCCGCACTCCTGTCGGCCGGCGCGCCACCCGATCCCGCAAAGATGAAAGAGACGATGCTGCGCTACGGACTGGTGCCCGCGCCGGCAGCGTGAGCCAGGCTCGCGATCCATCATTGGAACCTTACCTGCTGCAGGACGTTTAGCTGTTTGCCGGGCATATGCCTGCACGGCAACGCGGCTCGGCCGGAGACGATGCGTTTGCTCGCCGCCGGGCCTCCGTCGAGGGACGATTCCCCGTGATGGAGCACGCGACCAGAGTTGGTAATCGCCTGTTAGCTGCATTACCGCCGGCCGACTTCGCTTTGCTTGCACCGTATCTCCGGAAAGTACCGCTCCAGCACGATGCAGTCCTGGTTCGATCGGGGGACCGGGTCGAGCACCTTTGCTTCCCGTGCAGCGGCGCGATCGCCCTCATCATGGAGTTGCCGAACGGACAAACGGCCGCAACCGCCGTGATCGGCAACGACGGCGTCGTCGGCCTCATGACGGCGCTCGGCCCCGTCCGATCCCCCCTGACGGCGGTTGTCCGCGTGGCCGGGACCGCACTGCAGATCTCGCCCGCGCGATTTCAAGCGACGCTCGAACGCAGTCCCGCCCTCGCAAGCGCGGTTCAGATTGTGACCAGGGCGATGATGACGCAATTCCTGCACGTCGCGGCCTGCAATGCCCTGCACTCCGTCGAGGCCCGCCTCGCCCGCTGGCTGCTTCACATTCACGATCGGACGGAGGGCAGTGGTGACGTCCTGCACCTGACGCAAGAGACGTTGTCGGAATTGCTCGGCGTCCGGCGGACCACCGTCACGCACGTCGTGAGCGCACTTCGAACCTCAAGGGCCCTGAAATCCAGTCGGCGCGGCCAACTCGAGATCGATCGGCCCCGGCTCGAGGTCGTCGCCTGCGAGTGCTACAAGGTGATGAGCCGCAGGATCGATCGGATCGTTTCGCAGGATGCCGTCAGGCGGCTTCACACCGCGCCCGCGCGGAATGGCTGCCCGCCCCCGGACTTCCCGTTCGCCAAGACCGATTCATAGACCCAGGCCTCTCTGGCGAACCACTCATGCGTCGCCGCGCACATCCCGCAATATGTGCGCGAGAAGAACACCGTACTGCACCGAAATCTTTCGCGATCCATCTCGATGCCCGTCGGAATGGCGTGGCCCGTTTCCGGGCATTTGATCATCACCATACCCATCCTGACTTCCTCCAGCTTGGCATCACCTCACGGCAAGGCTTCTCACGGCAAGGCTTCACCGCCTCGGCTGGACCGCGCCCCTTCTGGCGAAGACGCTCGTCCAGCCGATCCACGCGGCCAGTAGCCTCGATTCAAGCAGCCCTATGCAGAACCAGGTTGAAACTCTTCTTGATCGGCTCGGCCGTCTCGGTTGCGACCTTCTGGGCGAGGTCCCAAAGCTCCCGGTTTTGGCGAGAAGCCGCTTCAAAGGTCTTGCGGCTGTGGCTGGTGGAGAGGTTCACGACATCCGCAAACGACCTCACATCCGCAAGCTGGGACATGAACTCCAGCGCCGAGCTGGTATTGATGTTTGATATTTCGATGACCTTGGTGCCGTAATCGGCGGCACGCGTGGCATTGGTCGAACAGGCTTCGCGGAGCGCTTCGGTGATCTCCTCGGAAGCCGCCCTCATCCGCTCTAAATTTGCCTTGGCCCGGGCGGCGCCCTGCTCGGCGAGATCGCCGAAGATCGCCTGGAAGTTGAAAAATGGCATGTCGAACCTGGGCATTGCACCGCCATTCGCCGTCCCATTCAGTGCAGTGGCGTTCGTCTCGGCTTTCAGATTGGCATCATTCATGGTCATTCATCCCCTCACGCGAAACCAGATAATGGATTGAAGACTCCCAGAAGCTCCCAGGTGCGGACCGCACCGGGAAACCAGTGCCCCTACTCTCAAATGGAGGGATGCTGCTGCCGATATGCCGCTCGCGCCCCCTGCCGGAACCAACTATGACCAACCAAAATCGGGCCTTCGGTTCGCTTTCGGACTCTCGACTTGAATAAATTCGATTCAAGCGACGGCGCGCCACGGGCGGCATTCTCTCTTCTTCGAAGTTGTCGCGATTACTCCCGCCAACTTGAGATCAGTCCGGCGAGCGGTTCGGAGGCGCCGGCGCCGGTGGCCTTCCGCTGGGGCGCGGCGAGGATTCGGCCGTTTCCAGATGGCGCCCTGTCATTGATTGATTGCGAGTTGATGGAGCCGCACCGCAGCGCACCGCATTGAACGATACGTCGCATCGCCAATGCGGCGTTGCGCTGCGTCCGAGGCACGAGACCGGTGGCATCCCGTCAATGTCAGACACCACCTCGCATTGCCGCGGCGGATTGTCCGCTCACGGCATCGCCAGATGCCAGGCGCCGTTCAGAAAGCCGTCGCCGGTGATGTCGCCGGGCTTCTGGTCCTTGGCGAAGGTGTAGAGCGGCTTGCCCTTGTAAGCCCACTGCCTGGATCCGTCGTCGCGCGCAATGACGGTGTAGCCGTCGGCCGCGGCATCGCTCGCCTCGGCCTTCAGCACCGGCCAGTTTGTCGCACACGGTCCGTTGCAGGCAGACTTGCCGTCCGCATCCTTGTCGAAGGTGTAGAGCGTCATGCCCTTGGCGTCGGTGAGCACGTTGCCCTTGTCGGTCTTGCCGGTCTTGGTCGGCGGCGCGGCGAAGGCGGCGGGGATGATGGCGAGCGATACGGCGAGCGTGAGCGCGAGGCGGATCGAGGACGTCATGGGTTCTCCTGTCATGCAATTGGCTTGCATGGGGTAGGACGCCGCGCAACGCTTCGTATTCCTGGGACGCCGGCAAAGATATTTTCGCTGCGCGCATCGTCGCGACGGAATAAACTGAATGGCTGAGACCGACCAACGGACCGACATGAGCAAGCCGCATTGGCGTCCCGCGCGCGCCTCCGACCTGGTCGCGATCAGCGCGATCGCAGCGCGGATCCATCCCGATCTCCCTGAGAGTCCCGACGTGTTCGCGGAGAAGATGCGGCTCTATCCCGATGGCTGCCGACTGCTCATCGCCGACGAAGAGATCGCCGGCTACGGGCTCGCGCATCCGTGGAAGCAGCACCGCATTCCGCCGCTCAACGGCTTCCTTCAACAACTGCCAGATGATGCGGATTGTCTCTACGTGCACGACGTCGCCGTGCTGCCCGATTTCCGCGGTGGCGTCGCGCGCGATTATATTGCCGCTATCGAGAAGCTCGCGCGCGCATCACACATCACAACGCTCGCGCTGGTCTCGGTCTACGCCACGCGGCCGTTGTGGGAGCATCTCGGCTTTCGGCCCGTCGCGGCGGATGCGGAAGCGCGTGCAAAGCTCGCCTCCTATGGCGAAGGCGCGACCTACATGCTTCGCGACCTCGCTGCGACATAACGTCCCCGCCCGGCTCACGCGGGCGTGAAGCCGTCCCTCGAACCGCCTTCGATCACCCCCCGTCGAAGGTGTGCGCGGGCCGTTCTGGTCTCGCCTAACCGAGACTGGAGAATTTCCATGAAACTCACATTGTCGAAAGTTGCTTTGATTGCATTCGCTGCGGCGGCCGCGTTCAGCGCGACCAGTGCCAACGCGGCGCAGGTCCGGACCTACGGCTGCGATTCCGCCTTCTTCGAGGGCTGCGGTATCCTAGTCGAGACGCCGACCCCGGGTGGCAGAAGCCGCGTCAACCTCACTCACGACACCTCGCCCATCTACATGAAGCAGACCGACCCCCGCTACAGCTCGTCGATGCGTGATGCCGGCGGTGGCGGCGGCGGAGGTGGTGGCGGCGGCGGCGGCGGTGGCCGCTGAGTTCGCAGCTGACTTTTCAGATGATGTCGCCGGCGCAATCCGGCGGCATCATTGCTGTCTGCACAATCAGGCGCAGTTCAGCCCCGATGCTTTTTCTTCGCCTTCTTTTTTCCAGGCGCGCCCTTCAACGGCCACGGCGTGACCGCCGGCTCGGCATGGCCAGGCTTGTTCTTGTGCTTCTTTTTCTTTCCGAACGAAGGAGCATCGTCGAATTTCGGCCTGCGCTCGCCGTGAGCCTTGTCGCGGGGCTTGAACCCAGCTGCATCGCGCGGGCGATCGTCGCGACGTTCACGATGATCGCTGTCGCCGCTCTCGCGCCGGGGCGGCTTTGACCGCTCCTCCGAAGGCGCCTGCCGCTGCGGCGCATCGGTCATCGGCTCGAGGCGGATATTGTCTTCCTTGTCCGGACGCTTGATCTTGGCAGCGAAGGATTCCGCGACCCGCTCGGAAATTTCGAACTCGGTCGTCGTGTCCATGATCTTGATGGCGCCGATGTCGCCCTTGTCGATGCCGCCGCGGCGGCAGATCATCGGCAAGAGCCAGCGTGCTTCCGCATTCTTTCTTCGTCCGATGTTGGCCCGGAACCAGACGCTGCCGTCTGCCATGCCGTGTTTCGCCGACGATTTTCCTGATTTGGGTCGGGCTCTTTCGGGGCGATCATCGCCGCGCAAAGTACGGGCATCGTCGCGCGGTGCGCGGACATTGTCGCGCCCGCGATCGTCGCGCGGCCGGCCGGCCCGCTCGCCGGGATCGATGATGTCTTCGGGCGACGGCAGCCGTGCGCGATAGAGCCGCGCGAGTGCGGCTGCGATATCCTCGGCCGACCGCTCGGCCAGTAGCGCCTGCGCCAGCACCAGATCGTCCGCGGTCGTCTCCTCGGTGAACAACACGTCCTTCATGCGGTCGTGATCGAGCTTGCGGATTTCCTCAGCTTGAGGCGCCGTTCCCCAGACCGCGTCGATCCCCGAGACATTCAGCAGCATTTCCGCACGTCGCCGCCGTACAGGCGGCACCAGCAGGATGCTCGTCCCCTTGCGGCCCGCCCGCCCGGTGCGGCCGGAGCGATGCTGCATCACCTCGGCGTCGTTGGGCAGATCGGCATGGATGACGAGATCGAGGCTCGGCAGGTCGATGCCGCGGGCGGCGACGTCGGTCGCCACACAGACGCGAGCGCGTCCGTCCCGGAGCGACTGCAGCGCCGTGGTCCGCTCGTTCTGCGTCAATTCGCCTGACAGCGCGACCACGGAGAAGCCGCGCTCCAGCAGCGCCGCCTGCAAATGCCTGACGTGATCGCGCGTGCTGCAAAACACCAGCGCGCTCGGGGCCTCGAAGAAGCGCAGCACGTTGACGACGGCATGTTCGACATCACCGGGGGCGACCCGGATGGCACGGTACTCGATGTCGGCGTGACCGCCTTCATCGCCGGCGACCTCGATCCGAAACGCCTGCTGCTGATATTGCTTGGCCAGCGCCACGATACCGCGCGGAAACGTCGCCGAGAACAGCAACGTGCGGCGTGTCTCCGGCGTGGTCTTGAGGATGAATTCCATGTCCTCGCGAAAGCCGAGATTGAGCATCTCGTCGGCCTCATCGAGGACGACCACTTTCAATTCCGTGATGTCGAGACGGCCGCGACGCAAATGGTCGCACAACCGGCCGGGCGTGCCGACGACGATGTGAGCGCCCGCCGCAAGCTCGCGCTGCTCGCGCCGCGGATCCATGCCGCCGACGCAGGAGACGACCCGCCCGCCGGCATGCCCATACAGCCATGCCAGTTCGCGCTGAACCTGCAAGGCGAGCTCGCGGGTCGGCGCCACGATCAGGGCGAGCGGCGCACCCGCCTGCTCGAACCGCTCGGCATCGCCAAACAGATCCTTGGCCATGGCGAGGCCATACGCGAGGGTCTTGCCGGAGCCGGTCTGGGCCGAAACCAGGAGGTCGCGGTCGGCGGCTTCGTCCGCGAGCACGGCGAGCTGGACGGGGGTGGGTGAATCATAGTTCCGCTCGGCCAAAGCGTGGGCGAGCGGCGGGGTCAGGGCCGGAAAAGACACGGGATGGAGAACCTTGGTTAATGTCAGGCGCGGAACGGTGAACCGGCGGACCTGAGTTGCGTGCGCGGCAAACGGCCCGGCCGCACGCTGGATGTGATCAGGGCGCTCTTTACGCCAAGTGCTCTTGAATCACCATGCCTATGATGCATGGCTTGACGGAAAGAACCGCGCCTGAAGGTTGCAGCGGACGTTCGCGGCCACCTCCGTTAACCTGAAGCCAACCGGCTTAGAGGGGGACGACCACGTGACGCCTTCCGCCAAACGCGCCTGCGGCGATTGCACGCTTTGCTGCAATGTCATGGCCATCGAGGCGCTGGCCAAACCGGCTGGAAGCTGGTGCCGGCACTGCAAACCCGGCCAGGGCTGCGCGATCTATGCCGAACGCCCGGCCATCATGGGCCAGCGCATGATCCTCATCACGCCGGACCGCGAGTTCGATCTCGGTATCGTCGGGCCGGACGAGCGGATCGTGCGGGAGCTGGAGGGGACCAAGGTCGTCGGCGCGACGGTGGTGAAGGAACATCAGATCAGCCATGGCTGGTTGGTGAACGTCCCATCAGCCGATGCTAGATAGGTCCGGTGACCTGGCAGAGTTAAGTTCAGGCAAAGCAGCACGGGGAGCATGACGATGCGATTGGCAGTCATTTCCGATATCCACGGCAATCTCGCTGCGTTGGAAGCGGTGCTGGCCGACATCAAGGCGCGCGGCGTCGATCGTACGGTCAACCTCGGCGATTGCGCCACCAGCCCGCTGTGGCCAAAGGAAACTTTCGAGGCTCTCCAGTCGCTGTCGTTGCCGACGGTGCGCGGAAATCATGATCGCTGGATTGAGGAGTTTCCAGACGACAAGCTCTCGCCGGCAGGTCTGTTTGCGCGTAGCGCATTGACCGCGGAGCAGCGCCGCGCACTTCACAGCCTGCCCTCCCAAATACGGCTGGACGACGGGATCCTGGCCTGCCACGGCACACCCGACGACGATACGACGTGCCTGCTCGAAGAAGCGCTCGAGGACGGCCGCTTCGTGCCGGCGCGTCGCAACGTGCTGACCGCGCGCCTTTCGAGCGCGCCAACGGCGCGTGTCGTGCTGTGTGGTCACAGCCACCGCCAAGCGGCTGTTCAGGGCCCGGGCGACCGCCTGGTCCTCAATCCCGGCAGCGTTGGTTGCCCGGTGTTCGCGGACATTCCTTTTGCCGCAAACCTGGAGCATCGCTCGCCTCACGCCCGCTACGCGATCCTCACGAAACGAACAAGAGGCTGGCAAGTCGAACTGCTGGCCCTGGAATACGACTGGGAAGCCGCGTCCGCGCAGGCGCTCGCCAACGGCCGCCCGGAATGGGCGGAGGCCATGTTATCAGGACATGTCAAATAGCTGGCCTTGCCACGTCGGTCATTCGATCTCAAATCGTACCTCACGAGAGAGCAACGGGGTGAAACATGGGCGACAAGATATCGCTTGCCGACAAACTCGCGACCTTTGGGGATTTCTGGTCGCCGCGCACGGTCACGACCTTCAACGATTGCGACGTGATGGTGGTGAAGGTGAAGGGCGAGTTCACCTGGCACAAGCACGATGACACCGACGATTTCTTTCTCGTCCTGAAAGGCAGTCTGGACATCGAATTGCGGGATCGCACGGTGACGCTCGGCCCGGGCGAACTCTATGTCGTGCGCAAAGGGGTCGAGCATCGCCCGGTGGCACGCGAGGAGGTTCACCTCCTGCTCATCGAGCCCACCGGCACCCCGAACACGGGCGACAAGGCCACCGCCGCAGCACGCAAGCTCGCATAGAGGACAACGCGCTTGGCGCGCGTCTAATCCCTGGAGGTCGCCAGCTTGCTGAAGCGGCCGACCAGCCTCGCCTTTACCCGTGCAACTGTGTCCCTCGCCGCGCGGCTCAGGGCGCGGATGGCGCGCCAGGCGTCGGTTGCCTGCAGCCACGCCTTCACCTCAGAGAACTTGCCGTACGCCCAGGCGAACGCCGGAATCCGCATCAGCTTGTCGCGCGTGAGATGGAACAGGCGCTCGACCAGCACGAGCTTGAGCAGTTCGCCGATGATGAAAGTCACGGCGGCGCTCACGACCTGACCCGTTGCAGCGAGGTAGGCCGCCACGGGCTTGATCGGCTCCAGAATGATCACGGGCACGGAAAACAGGGCGAGCGAGGGATAAGGGGACAGCGACCTGATCCAGGTGCGCAACCACTTGAATTCGAAATGCCGCCCAATCCAGCGCGCCATTGGCCGCGCGACGGCCATGAAGACGGCATCCACCAGGAAGTAGATGGCCGCCAGGATGTAAGTAACGGGTTTCAGGATTCGCTTCACGATACCTCTCCCGTGAAGTGAAAGTCGGAACCTGGGCCTAAGTTTCACCTTAACATGGATAGATCGGGGATTCCCGATGGAACTTTTTGGGCGCCTCAGATCTCGGCATAGACCTCCAGCAAATTGCCGTCGGGATCGCGAAAAAACAGCGTCCGGTGTCCGAACGACTGGTTCGTCGGCGGTGACAGCAGCGCCACGCCCTGCCGCACCAGTTCATCGGCACATTGATCGACCTCGGTCGCGGACACCTTGAAGGCCAGCTGCAGCGAGGCGCTGCCTGCCGGTGTCGGCGCGTCGGCCGCGGTCCGGCTCGGTCTCGCCAGCGCCAGCGTATTGCCGCCGAGGCCGTACTCGATCCAGTTCGGCGAGAGCTCGCGCAGCAGCGGAAAGGCGAGAACGTCCTCGTAGAACCGGCGCATCGCCGCCATGTCGCGCACGAAGATGACGGTGTAGTCGATCGCGCCAATGGCGCTGAAGGGGGAGCGGGTGTGCGGGTTAGGTTCGTCTGTCATTGTAGCCCTCATTCCAAACTTAGGCTCGTAGCCCGCATGGAGCGGAATGCGGGACCGGCGGCCCCGGATTGCGCTGCGCTCCATCCGGGCTACAAGGTTCAAGAATTATCGCAACAAACCGCCGCTATAGCGCAGCTCGTACAGCGGTGCGCCATCATGCCGCGAGATCGTCTCGACGCCGTGGAAGCGATCGAGCGCCCTTTCGACCTCGTTGCGGTAAGTCATGCCTGCCTGCTCGAACAGGCGCGGTCCCCGATAAGGCTCCTCGACGCTTACGCCCAACAGCGCCCGGCGCAGGAATTTGTAGATCTCGAGCAGCGTGGACCGATCCGTGATGTCCGCGCGGGCGCCGCCGCTGTAGCTCATCGACCAGATGACACGGTCATCCCGTGACACGGTCTCTTGGCCAACGAAAAACCCCATCCCGAAATAGATATCGCGATAGGCAAAAGGTGGCGCGCGATGCTCGAGCTGCTTGGAGCCGGCGAGCAGCGGCGCGGCCACGGTCGCGTCGTCGTCCAGCCCCGCATAGGTGCGCCGCTTGGCTTCGACCAGGAACGCAGCGAGATCGGGTGGAATGGACGGCATTGTCTAGTCCACCAATTCCGGCCACGGCACGATGGTCGATTTCACCGTCTTCATCGCCATCGCATCCCTCACTGCCTGCGCGACGCCCACTTCCGTGAACGGATAGATCGTCTGCATCTTCAGCCAGGGATATTTGTCACGCGTGCGGTAGAGCATGTCGACGCCGAGCGGGAGATCATTACCGGTAAAGCCCCAGGATCCCAGCACGTTGAGGTCCTTGGTGCAGATGCGGTGCCAGGAGGTCTCGATCGAGCCGGCATCGGTGAACTGACCCATCTCGACATAGGTGCCGCCGTCGCGGAGCATCTCGATGCCTTCGGGGCCGGCGGTCGGATGTCCCGAGCAATCCATCACGAGATCGGCGCCGAAGTGGCCTATGATCTCGCGCACACGGGCGATGCGCTCCTGCGGCGATTTGATCTCCTCGATGTTCACCGTCGCCTCCGCGCCGAACTCGCGCGCGAGCTTGAGCCGCGGCTCTTCCGGCGCGCCGACGCAGATCACACGCCCTGCCCCCATCTCCTTGGCGGCCGCGACCGCGAGAATGCCGATCGGACCCGAGCCCTGGATCACCACCGTGTCGCCCCAGGAAAAACCACCGGCGCGACTGGCGCGGTTGAAGGCGCGGATGCAGGACGTTAGCGGCTCCGAGAGCGCGCCCAGCCGCAGCGACATGTCGTCGGGCAGCTTGTAGATCTTGGTGCCCGGCAGCATCTCGAGATCGACATAGACATATTCGGCCCAGCCGCCCCACATATGCGGCGCCTTGTCGAAGCCGAGATAGCGGCCGTAATAGACCGGCGTCAGGCACTTGTTGGCGGTCTGCGGATAATGGATGCAGTAATAGCAATGGCCGCAGGGCATCAGCGGCGGGATCATCACTTTCGAGCCGACCGTCAGCGGCTTGCTCATGAAGTCCTCGGTGAATTCGTCGCCGCATTCGACGATGATTCCGCCGAGCTCGTGGCCGAGCGTGAACGGCCAGGGCAGCGGCTTCGGCCAATGCCCTTTGAGAATGTGCAGATCGGTGCCGCAGACGCCGCAGGCGCCGACCTTGATCAGCGCAGCCTTTTTGCCGACCTTCGGCCATGGCACGGTCTTGATGACGGGCTCCGAGCCCGGTCCTGCGTGAGTGCAGACGCGGATCTGGTCCATGGGTGTTTCCTCGCTGCCCGTCTGTTATGATTGATGGTGCGGGCGTGAGGCAAAGCGTATGTGAGATGCGCGGTCGTGCCAAGCGTGTGTCTCGTAGCCCGCATGGAGCAGCGCGAAATGCGGGACCGGCGGCCCGGATTACGCTTCGCTCCATCCGGGCTACAAGGACAACGTCGATGCTACGTGACTATCAGCCAACGGATGCGGAAGCGATCGTGCGCGTCGCTCTCGCGGCATTCGCGGAGTTCGAGCAGCACTATTCCGACTGGCCGTTGTTTACGACCCATGTCGCGAAGATGCCGGAGCTTGCCAAAACCGGCGAGATCATCATCGCCGAGGATGGCGGCCAGATCGTCGGCGCCGTCGCCTATATCGGACCGCAAGCCCCGAAGCCGGCCTTCTTCGATCCGGCGTGGCCGGTCATCCGCATGCTGGTGGTCGATCCGGCCGCGCGCAGCAAGGGCATCGGCCGGCAATTGACCGAGGAATGCCTGCGCCGCGCCGAACGCGACCAGTCTCCGGCCATTGCCCTGCATACGACGCCGATTATGACGGTCGCGCTGCCGATGTATCTGCGGATGGGGTTTACCAGGGTTCGCGAGGCGCCGGATATTTTGGGCGTGCCGTATGCGGTTTACGTCAAGGCGCTGGGGTAGGATGGCGTCGGCGTTGATTCTTTGACAGTCGTTGCGAATGACAAACTGGACGAGCCGAACCTGCGCGGCAAATGGCATCGACATCCATTATTTACGGACCGGGGACGACAAGCCTGCGCTGATTGCACTGCATGGTCTGACCGGAAGCGGCGCCTGCTGGACACCGTTGGCGCGCGCTCTCGAGGACGGCTACGACGTCATCATGCCCTCTGCGAGAGGACATGGCGCGTCGAGCGCACCGTCCGGCGGGTATCGGTACTGCGATCTCGCAGCCGACGTCATCGGCCTCATTGACGCGCTCGGGCTGACTGCCCCGATCCTGCTCGGCCATTCCATGGGCGGCATGACCGCCGCCGTGGTTGCGAGCGAGATGGGTACGGCCATTCGCAGCGTTATCCTCGCCGATCCGACTTTCTTGGCACCGGAGCGCCAGCGCGAGGTTTACCGGAGCGACGTCGCCGAGCAGCATCGCCGGCTTCTCGCTCGGGACAAGGATGAGGTACTGGCCGAGGCCCGGCGGCGGCATCCGCACCGCTCATCCGAGCTGCTTGACCTGATCGTTGATGCGCGGCTGCGGACCGAGATCAGCGCCTTCGAGGTTCTCACGCCGCCGAACCCGGATTATCGCGAGCTTGTCAAAGCCATTGCCGTCCCGAGCCTGCTTGTCATCGGAGACAATGGCGTTGTCTCCGTCGAAACGGCGCGGGAGCTGCAGGGGCTCAATCAACACCTCAGCCATGAGGTGATCGCGAATGCGGGCCATGGGTTGCCATATGACAAGCCGGATGAGTTTGCTGCGGTGGTCAGGTCGTTTCTGGCGACGGAGATCGCGTGACTCGCCGCTTCGTAGCCCGCATGGAGCTCTGCGGAATGCGGGGCCGGCGGTCCCGGATTGCGGGCCACGGACACACACCCAAGTGTCTTGAGCGGCCGGCGGCGAACGTGTATGGCCCCAAGGGTCTCACCCTGGTGATCGCTTGAACCCCCTTCCCCAAAATCCTGTTGTCGCGTCCGGATCGTTCGCGGCGATGAAGTCGGTGCCGTACCGGCTCCAGTTCATCGCCTACGTGCTGGCGATGATGGCGGACAACATCGAGCATGTGATCAGCTATTGGGTGGTGTTCCAAAAATTCCATTCGCCGACGCTGGGGGGCTTTGCCGTGCTGTCGCACTGGCTGCCGTTCCTGCTGTTCTCGGTCGCGGTCGGCGGGCTCGCCGACCGGTTCGATCCGCGGCGCATCATCCAATGCGGCATGCTGCTGTTCATCGTGGCCTCGGCCGGATGGGGCTTCTTCTTCATCACCGATACGATCCAGATGTGGCACGCGATGCTGCTGCTGGTGATCCATGGCTGCGCCGGCGTGCTGTGGCAGACGCCGAACCAGCTTCTGCTCTACGACCTCGTCGGTCCCGCGGATCTTCCGAGCGCGGTGCGCCTGAATGCGATGGCGCGCTATCTCGGCATCCTGGTCGGCCCCGCCGTCGGCGGCGCCATCATGCTCACGCTGGGCACCTCGCACGGCATCATCTTCAACACGCTGTTCTACCTGCCGATGCTGCTCTGGCTGTTCTGGGCGCCGGTACGCGACAAGAGTGTCGCGGTGCGGCGCTTTGCGGTGCGCGGCCTTGCCGATATCGTGCTGACGATGCGTGCCATCGGCACGCAGCCGGTGCTGACCGCAATGACGTGGCTCGCCGGCCTCACCTCCTTCATGATCGGCAACGCCTATCACGCCCAGATGCCGGGCTTTGCCGGCGATCTCGGCCACGGCGATCCCGGCGTCTCCTACAGCGTGCTGCTCGCGGCCGACGCAGCAGGTGCACTGCTTGCGGGCATCGCGCTGGAATCCTGGGGACGGTTGAAGGGCACGCCGCGCACCGCGATCACGCTCGCCATGCTGTGGAGCGTGGCGCTGCTCGGCTTCGCCGCGGTGCGGATCTATCCGGTCGCGATCGTGCTGCTGTTCTTTGCGGGCTTCTTCGAGCTGTCGTTCAACACCATGGCGCAGGCGCTGGTGCAGTTGAACGCGCCGCACGATATCCGCGGCCGCGTCGTCGGCCTCTACAACATGGCCGGGCTCGGGATGCGGGCCTTCAGCGGCATCACCGTCGGCCTGTTCGGCGCGGCGATCGGCATTCACTGGTCTCTCGGGCTCTCGGCCGCGGTGCTGCTGGCGCTGCTGTGTCTTCTCTATGGGCGCGCGACGAGGAAGACGGCCGGTTGACTATCGTCCCTCCCCACCGCACCCTCGAGATGGGCCTGAGGAGATGAGGCGTTGCGCAATCGCTGGGGCATTCTTGCGATCCTGTTCGTCGTGCGCCTCACCATCGCGTTCCAGTTCCAGAGCGTGGCCGCTGTCGCGCCGTTGCTGCAACAGACCTTTGGCGTCGGGCTCGCCGATATCGGCATCCTGATCGGACTCTATTTCACCCCCGGCATCGTGCTGGCGCTGCCGGGCGGCGCGATCGGCCGGACTCTTGGCGACAAGCCGACGACGATCGCAGCGCTGCTGCTGATGACCGCGGGCAGCCTCGTCATGGCCACCACCGACATCTGGGGCTGGCAGATGGCAGGCCGGCTCGTCTCCGGCGCCGGCGGCGTGCTGTTGACGGTGCAGCTCACCAAGATGGGCACCGACTGGTTCGCCGGGAAGGAGATCGCGACCGCGATGGCGATCTTCGTCAACTCCTGGCCGGCCGGCGTCGCGATCTCGCTGCTGGTGCTGCCGGCGATCGGCACGGCCTATGGCGCAAGCGCGGTGTTCCTGACGGCGGGCGCACTCACGGCCATCGGTATCGTGCTGATCACGCTCTATCAGTCGCCGCCGGGAGCCACAGTCAGCGCGGCCGGCCCAGGCCGGCTCGATCCCCTCGCACTGCTGGCGGTGATCGTCGCGGGCCTGATCTGGGGACTTTTTAATGTCGGCTTCGCCATGATCTTCTCGTTCGGCCCCTCCCTGCTCGCCGAGCGCGGCTGGAGCATTGCGGCGGCAGGCTCCGCGATCAGCCTCGTGATGTGGCTGTCGGTGATCTCGGTGCCGGCAGGCGGCTACCTCGCCGACCGCTTCAAGCGTCCGCTCACGCTCGCGACCGCAGCCAGCCTCATCGTGGCCGGGCTGCTGGCCTGGTTGCCGCGATCGGATGCAGTGATCACGGTCCTCGTCCTGATCGGCCTGATCGGCGGCCATCCGGCCGGCCCGATCATGAGCCTGGCCGCCCGCGTGCTCGCGCCGGAAACAAGGGCGATCGGCATGGGCGTGTTCTACACTCTCTTCTATGCCGCGATGATGCTGGGGCCGGCGGTGGCCGGCCGGCTGGCCAAATCGGCCGGGACGGCCGCGGTGGCGCTCGACCTCGGCGCGCTGACGGTGCTGGCCTGCCCGCCGTTGATGTGGCTTTTCGAGCGCATTGTGTCTGTCCGTAATCGACGCGCCCAATCCTAACGCGGCGTTAACCCTGTGCACCTTAGGGTCGTCCCGGACTCCGCCAGGCGGGGGGTCGGGTTGTGAAAATGGCGTTGGCGAACAAAAAATTTCTTCCGGCCGCCGAGGAGCGTCGGCGTTTCCAGCGGGTGAAGGTTCATCTGCTCGGCCGCTACATGCTGCCGGACCGCCGGGAATTCCCCTGCCAGGTGATCAACATGTCGCCGGGCGGACTGGCGCTTCTGGCCCCCGGCATCGGCAATGTCGGCGACCGCGTGGTCGCCTATCTCGACCATATCGGCCGGGTCGAGGGCAAGATCACCCGCATCATCGACAACGGTTTCGCCATGACGGTCGGGGCGACGCCCCGCAAGCGCGACAAGCTGGCGGCCCAGCTCACCTGGCTTGCCAACCGCGACATCCTCAATCTGCCGGAGGATCGCCGCCACGACCGTATCGTGCCGCGCAACCCGATCGCGGTGCTGACGCTCGAGGACGGCACCAAGATGACCTGCCGCATCATCGACCTCTCGCTGTCCGGTGCCGCCATTGCCGCGGAGAACCGCCCGCCGGTGAAATCGATCGTGCTGCTCGGCCGGGTCCAGGGCCGCGTGGTCCGAAACCTCGAGGACGGCTTCGCGCTGGAGTTCATGCACGAGCAGCCGATAGAGACTCTCGAAGAGAGCGTTACCGCGCGGTAAAGCGCAAGGACGCTAAAACGCCTGTATTTCCAGCCCTGAAGGCGGCTTCCGCGATGCGGACGCCGCCTTTTTCGTGTCCGGCGACCGCCTCGCGCGGGTTAACGCGAGGGCCGCGTGCGCGCTCAAACAACAGTTCCGCCAGCGTTTCCGCGTTAATAGATAAAATTTGAATCAATTGAAGTCATTTCAAATCTTAGTCGAATTCGATTCAAGTATAGATCGAATTCATCGCGCCTTTTACTTGTATTCGTCTCGACTTGACTTGGCCGACTTAGCGGCAACTCAAAAGCTCCATGCGAAATGTGGTCCCAACAAGAAACGGGGGCCGCAATGTTGGACTTCAGGGGACAGGGGAAAGGGCTGGCACTGGCTGCCATGCTCTTCGGGATCAGCGCGGCAGCGCAGGCCGGCGAAGGCCGTCTGCTCTACGCGAGCCTCGGCGACACCACGCGTGCGCCGATCGGCTGGGTCGAGTTCTGTGCGGATAATGCCGCCCAGTGCCAGGGCGCGCCGACGCAACCGCGCGACATCGTGATGTCGCAGGCCGCATGGCGCGACCTCGTCAAGGTCAATCGCTGGGTCAACGAGACCGTCAAGCCTCTGACCGACCAGGAGCACTGGGGCGTGATCGAGAAGTGGTCGCTGCCGACCGACGGTTACGGCGATTGTGAAGACTACGTGCTGCTGAAGCGCAAGATGCTGATCGATGCCGGATGGCCGCGCGAGGCCCTGCTCATCACCGTCGTGCGGGACAAGAAGGGCGAAGGACACGCGGTGCTGACGGTGAAGACCGACAAGGGCGAGTTCGTTCTCGACAATCAGAACGAGAACGTCGTTGCCTGGACGGAGACCGGCTACCGCTTCGTCAAGCGCCAGTCACAGAGCGATCCCAACGTCTGGGTCTCGCTCGGCGACACCAAGCCGGCGGTCTCCACCGCCAGCGCCAAGAACTAGCAGTCAGGAAAACGAGTTACGCGGCCCGGTCACATCCCCACCCCTCCCCGTCCCAGACCGGTTCGCGCGCGGCCAGCCATCCCCCAATGGCTGGCCGCAACTTTTTTTGGGGCGAGCAATCAGCCCTGCGACGACCAGGGCACGCGCGCGGCGGTGAAATCGCGCCACGTGCGTTGCAAAGCGGGCTGCACGCCGATCGATGCACGGGCCTGCCAGCCGGCGATCGCCGCAGCCGCGACGGCGCTGTCGCGTTCAGTACCGAGCCCATCGAGCAGCGATGCCGTGACCGCCATATCGTTGAATGCGCCAAGCTCCTCCTGCAAGGCTGCGAGCCTGCGCGAGAAACGTCGCGCCGACTTGCGATCCTCGTACAGCGGCAGCAGGAACTCGCTGAGATAGCGCAGCCGCTTGGTCGCGAGCCGCACCCGGTGCAGCTCTTCTGCAGGAAGCGACTTGAAGCGGCGGCCGCGCTTGAGCACCTTGGCGTATTGCTCCGACAAGATGCGTCGCGCGAAGTCGACGGCAGGTTCGGCGAGCTGGCCGAGATCTTCGGCGGCAACGTCGTTGCGCCAGCCTCGCGTCTCGATCCAGTTTCCGAGGCCGATCAGGAACACGGCGCAGCGGCGATCGTCGAGCGCATCATGCGCCTTGCGATAGGCGTCCGACTGGCGCTCGGCCGCAGCCCGGCCCAGCGCATCGAAGCCGGCGACCAACGGACAGGCCTGTGCGATCGTCGGCAAGGTATCGAGCTGGAACACGTCCCAATCACGGGCGGCGGAGAGGTCTTGCGCCAGCCATTTGACCTCCGACCGCAGCGCGTCGAGATTGCTGAGCGTACCGACCGACCTCATCAGGTCGAGCGCCGATCGCAGCCGGCGCAGCGAGACGCGGAGTTGATGCACGCCTTCCGGGTTGCGCCCGTCCTCGGCGGCCGGCAGCGACTGAAGCAGATGGAGGAAGCAGGAGCGCAGGATCGTCGCGAAGGCCTCGTCGAGCGTGACCGACGCATCGAGGCGAAGTTTTCGCGGGCGACGTGCCGGGGGCGGCTCATCGGCGGCAAGATCAAAGCCGCGCGCCGACTTGGTACGGATAGACGGCTTCACCGCACCCTGCTCCGCGAGCCGCAGCGCGACCTCGTAGATCGTGCTGGCGCTGCCGCTCTTCAGCTCAAGCTCGATCTCGCTCACCTGTAGCGTGCGATCGCCAGCCGTCAGCTCGCCTTGATCGAAGGCGATTTCGACCGCGCCGGACGACAAGTCGATCATCCTCGCGTGACGACGGATGTCGGCGGTGAAGACGGCTTCGAGCGGCTGCGTCACGAGGTTGCTACGAAGCTTCTCCGGAATGAAGGGCATCGCCAGAGCGAGATCGGGCGCAAGCGATGACACGCTCGCCTCCCACTCGCCACGGCGCAACGGATCGTCCGCGGCGTCCGTCTTCACCGTCTGCACGAAGCGCGCGCCGCTCTGGCGGACGCGCAGGCTCAGGCCATTGCGCCGAAGCAGGCGCTCGGCCGTGTCGTAATAGACCGACTTGAGATGCTTGCGCGTGCCCTTGTTGCGCGCGTTGGCCGTGATGACCGGCGCGGCGTTGAAATGCGCCATGCGATCGGCATCGACGAGCAGCTTGAGCTCGATCTCACCGGCGGGACGCGCAGCAGTGCCGGACTGGGCTGGCTCCGGTGCAGGCGTCGTGTCTTGCGATGGCGTCTGATCAATCACAGCGCCCTCGACGATCGCATGTTCCGGGTCGGGCTCGGCTGCGTCACGTTGCCTGAGGAAGCCGGCGACGACTTGCGTTCTCTTGTTCCTGTCCTTGAGGATAGGATTCCCATCCGGCGCGCTCATGGTTTTGCGAGCCGGCGTAGCGTCTGATTTCAACATTTCCGGTGACATGACAGTTTGATGACAGAGCGCAGCATATAGCTCGTCAGGCCCGTAAGGAATAGCAACGTTACGTCGCAACGCATCATCGTCCACATGCGCCATGCGCGACGCTAAAGATCGGGCAGGACTGTCATAATTCGTCCGGCGTGACGAATTAAATTGCCGCCGCGTACAGTAAGTGATCGAATTGATAGCGAATCTCGTCGTTCTCGAAACCGAGATGAACGCGTCAGCGAGCTTGACTCATGCTAGCAGAAAAATTCTTTCTGGTTTTGGAGACGCTCAGAAGTCACGCCTCCGATGGTGACAGGCCGGAGATTGTGACAAGCCCCGCGCGGCCTCCTGCGCTCCCGGAGATCGCAAAAGGCTCTCGACCAGGAAAGCCGGTTCCTGACCAGCGAGACTAGAGGCGATTGAATTTCGCGGGCTCACACCTGCCCAGCGCGCATCAATGCGCGAGCCTGTTCTTGTAGATCCTGCCGTCCTTCATGATCACCACAAAATTCTTCGCGGGATCTTCGACCAGCTTGATGTCGTCGAGCGGATTGCCGTCGACCAGCAGGAGATCGGCGAGCGCGCCCTCCTCGACCACGCCGAGCTTGCCGGGATAGGGATTGCGCAGGCCCGACAGGCTCAAGAGTTCAGCGTTGGTCGACGTCGCCATCGTCAGCGCTTCGGCCGGCGTGTACCAGCGCGTCAGTGCGGCCAGCATCGAGCCCTGCTTGTCCGCCAATGCCTTCGAGAACAGGACGTCAGTGCCGAACGCGGTCTTGATCTTGTACTTCTTCGCCAGCGCATAGACGCGGTCGGTGCCGGCAACGACCTGCCGCATCTTGTCCTGCTCCGACGGTCCCAGCGCCGCGGCGCCGGAGATATCAAGGAACGGTTGCGTGCTCAGCCAGACGCCCTTCTCCGCGATCAGCTTCGCGCTCGCCTCATCCATGAGATGTCCGTGCTCGATGCATCTCACGCCGGCTGCGATCGAGCGCTGGATCGCGACCGGCGTATAGGCGTGCGTGGCGACATAGGTGCCCCAATTGTCCGCGGCCTCGACAGCGGCGCGCAGCTCGGGCTCGGTGAAGGTGGAGACATCGAGCGGACTGAAGGGCGATGCGACGCCGCCGCCCGCCGTGAGCTTGACCTGCGACGCGCCTTGCATCAGTTGCTCGCGCGCGCGCACGCGCACCTCGTCCGGGCTGTCGGCGACCAGGCTGCCGCCGATCAGCTCCATGCGGCTGAGCATGCCGCCGATGGTTCGCGGCAGATCGGTGAGCTGGCGGAAATCGCCATGACCGCCGGTGATGGTGATGATGGCGCCGGACGGATAGATGCGCGGACCGGCGACGAGACCCTCGTCGATGGCCCGCTTGAGGCCGAAACTCGGCCCGCCCATGTCGCGTATGGTGGTGAAGCCGCGCATCAGCGTCGCTGTCGCCTCGCTGGCGGCGAGCAGATTGTTGTAGCCGACATCGCCGAGGGCCGCGGCCGGCGTCGGGCGCACCAGCATCGCGTGCCAATGCGCGTCGATCAGTCCCGGCATCAGCACCCGGCCGCCGCCGTCGATCACCTGACCGGTGGCCGCGATATCGGCGGTCGAAATCTTCTCGATCTTCCTGTTCCTGATCAGGACGTTGGACGCGGCCGAGAGCGTGGCATTCTTTCCGTCGAAGATCCGAACGTTGCGGAACAGGACGGCGGAGTCCTGCTGGGCTTGTAAGGGCAACGGGCTGCCGAGGCTTCCAATCGACACAAGCAATGCGGCGGCTCTGAAGAGTCCGGCCGGCGTGGTCCAACCCCACATGTCCAATCTCCACGCAGATCCGGGCGAACGCCAGCCAGCTGACGCCGCGCGATGCAGCTATGGATTGATGCCTGCAAACCGCATCGAGTCAATTTGCAACCACAGGGAGGTTTTGCAAATCAGCCATACGGACGCGAAGAGAAGCGTCCCCATCAAGTTGGATAGGCGAATGGGTAAGTGCACCTGTCGCACTCGCGTCGAACTCAAATTAAAAACGCACTATCGATTTCGACCCGCCAGCAACGGTAGATTGCAACTTTCTCGCTCGGGAGTACGATCCTGCGCGGTCTACGCGATTTGAGCCACTGGGCAGGAGGGGCTTGCGGTCGTCTGTAGAATTCAAATGACGAGGCGTAACATGGTGGCGCAAACGAGTGACGGACGCATCCTGCTGGCCAAGAAGCTCGGCGGGCTCATCGCAATCATCTTGGGATGCCTGCTGACGGCCGTAGGCGTGACGTTCGAATACAGCGGCATGACTTTCGTCGGCGTGTTGTTGCTCGTCCTCGGAGCCGTCCTGCTGGTGCTCAAGATCATGAGGCGAAATCAGGAACGTCCGTTCTGACAGACGGCAGGCGGTCACACGCCCAGCACGTCGGCGAGCCGCAACTCGTCGGCGGCGGGATCCTTCAAGAACAGTTCGGCCTCGATCTCGTCCAGATGCGACAGCATCTGCACGCGCGCAGCCTGCTTGTCGCGCTTGCGGATCGCGGCGACGATGCCGGCGTGATGATCGGTGCCACAGGCCGGCGTGTCGTGGCGGCGGTAGAGCAGGATGATGAGCGAGGAGCGCGCGATCAGCTCTTTCAGGAAGCCGAGATAGATGCTGTGGCCACTCATCTCCGCGACGAGGCGATGAAACTCGCCGGAGAGCCGGACCGAGGCGCGCGCGTCACCGCGCAGCTCCGCCTCGCGCTCCTCGGCGAGATGCTGATGGAGGCGATCGATCCAGGCCGGTGACACCGCATCAATCGCGTGATCGACGATGGTCGGCTCGATCAGGCGGCGCGCCTCGAACACTTCACGGGCATCGCCCGGCGTCGGCCGCGCGACGAAGGCGCCGCGGTTCTTCTCGATGTTGACGATGCCTTCATGCGCAAGCTGCTGGAGCGCCGTGCGGACCAGCGTGCGGCTCGCGCCGTAGATCTCGCCGATCTCGTCCTCGCCGAGCTTCGTACCGGGCAGCAGGCGATGCTCGAGGATCGCGGCGGTCACCCCCTCACTGATACGGCTGACGCGATCGCTCGCATCTGGCGCGTCGGATTTCGGGGGAGTCTTGGCGGCCATCAGTTCGAAGGGTTGGGTGTGAGGGCTCGATCGGCGACGTTCAGCCTTGAATGTTAGTCGACGACCTGTATCCAATCACAGGCAAAAGTTTATACAATCCGCGCCCGTTTTGTGTGCAGCGAGACAGACGGGTGCTGGGACGGCCGAAGGCGGCGGATTCGATCTAACGACCTGACTCTGCTGCACAGTTCTGGAATTCAGCCGGCCAAGGGCGGTTGGCACGGACCTTGCGGAGAGACGGGAGCATCGCCCCTCCCTTGGACACGCCATGGCCACTCCCGCCGCTCTCGAACTGGTCGCCGTCACCAAGCGCTACGACACGACGCTGGCGGTCGACACCGTCAATTTGAAGATCCCGGCCGGGACCTATTGCTGCCTGCTCGGCCCCTCCGGCTGCGGCAAGACCTCGACCTTGCGGATGATCGCGGGCCATGAGGCGGTCAGCAAAGGCGACATCATTCTCGGTGCGCAGAACGTGACCGACCTCGAGCCCGCCAAGCGCGGCACGGCGATGATGTTCCAGTCCTACGCGCTGTTTCCGCATCTGACCGTGCTCGACAATGTGGCGTTTGCGCTCAAAATGCGAGGCGTCGACCGCGCGACCAGGCACAGGCGCGCCGGCGAATTGCTCGAGCTGGTGGCGATGACACCCTATGCGGGCCGGCTCCCGGCCCAACTCTCCGGCGGCCAGCAGCAGCGCGTGGCGCTGGCTCGCGCACTGATCACCGAGCCGCAGATCCTGCTGCTCGACGAGCCGCTCTCCGCGCTCGATCCGTTCCTGCGGGTGAGGATGCGCGGCGAGTTGAAGCGCCTTCAGCGCGAGCTCGGCATCAGCTTCATCCAGGTCACCCACGGCCAGGAAGAAGCGATGGCGCTCGCCGACCACATCGTGGTGATGAACCAGGGCAGGATCGAACAGCAAGGCACCGCGCGCGAGATCTTCCACCGCCCCCGCACTGAATTCGTGGCGCGCTTCATCGGCGGCCACAACGTCCTCAGCGACGCCGGAAACCTCATCGCCGTGCGCGCCGATCAGCTCGGCATCGCGCCGTTCGCCGAGGGCGCGTTCGGCGCGCCGGCGCTGCTGACCCAGACCGAGTACCAGGGCTCCTACATCGCCGTCTCGCTCACGCTCGACGACGGCACCGCCCTGTTCTCCCACCTCCCCGAGGCCGCCTTCGACGTCCACCCGTTCCGTCCGGGCGATCGCGTGCTGGCCACCTGGGATCCTGCCAAGGCGCAACGCCTGCAATAGCGCCGATCGATCACTGGAATGCGCAACAGAGGAGTGACTGATATGACCGAGACCACCAGGACGAAGGGCGTCAGCCGCCGCACGCTGCTCAAGGGCACCGCAGGTCTCGCGGGCCTCGCCGCCGGCTCCGGCGCCATCACCGGCTTCCCCTATGTGAAATCGGCCGATGCGAAGGTGCTGCGCTATCTCGGCACCGCCGTGAACGAGGGCGACGACATCTCCAAGCAGTGCCTCAAGGACACCGGCATCAAGATCGAATACATCACCGCGACCACCGACGACGTCACCAAGCGCGTGATGACCCAGCCCAACTCCTTCGATGTGCTCGACACCGAATATTTCTCGCTGAAGAAGATCGTGCCGTCGGGCAACATCCTTGCCCTCGATGCCAAGAAGATCAAGGAATTCGACAACATCACGCCGGTCTTCACCAAGGGCGAGACGCCCGGCGGCAAGAAGATCGGCGGCCAGGGCACGGCGCCCTGGAAGGTGCTTTATCTCGAAGGCAAGGACTCCAAGAAGTTCGCGACGTCGGCGACCGAGTTCGTCACGCTGATCCCGACCGTCTACAACGCCGACACGCTCGGCATTCGTCCCGACCTGATCAAGCGCCCGATCAGCTCGTGGTCCGAGCTGCTCAATCCCGAATTCAAGGGCAAGGCCTCGATCCTCAACATCCCCTCGATCGGCATCATG
Organism: Bradyrhizobium sp. P3_C3; assembly: GCF_056402655.1. Taxonomy (NCBI): domain Bacteria; kingdom Pseudomonadati; phylum Pseudomonadota; class Alphaproteobacteria; order Hyphomicrobiales; family Nitrobacteraceae; genus Bradyrhizobium; species Bradyrhizobium sp. P3_C3. Next base: position 333,697 of record NZ_JBFUGY010000001.1, read on the forward strand.
GATGCCGCGATGGTCGTGGAAGCCACCGGCAAGTACAAATATGCCGACAAGGGCAACATGACCAAGGAAGAGATCGATCTCACCATGAAGGTGATGACCGAAGCCAAGAAGGCGGGGCAATTCCGCGCCTTCTGGAAAGATTTCAACGAAAGCGTCAACCTGATGGCTTCAGGCGAAACGGTGATCCAGTCGATGTGGTCGCCGGCCGTGACGAAGGTGCGCTCGATGGGCATCCCCTGCACCTTCCAGCCGCTCAAGGAAGGCTATCGCTCCTGGGCCTCGGGCTTCTGCGTCTCCAAGGGCGTGTCGGGTGCGAAGCTCGAATGGGCCTATGAGTTCGTGAACTGGTTCCTGTCCGGTTATGCCGGCGCCTATCTCAACCGCCAGGGCTACTACTCCGCCGTGCTCTCGACCGCGAAGGCGCACATGGAGCCGTACGAGTGGGCGTACTGGATGGAAGGCAAGCCGGCCGAGAAGGACATCAAGGCACCCGACGGCTCGCTGCTCGAGAAGGCCGGCGCGGTGCGCGACGGCGGCTCCTACGAGGACCGCATGGGCGGCGTCGCCTGCTGGAACGCCGTGATGGACGAGAACGACTACATGGTCCGCAAGTGGAACGAGTTCATCGCGGCCTAACGTGATGGACACGTCAGAGGACATCCTGCAACAGGCGTCCCCGGGATTGATCCCGGGGTCGGGCACGGCGCGCGCCGCGAAAGCGACGCGCCTGTCGCCGTCCTTCATCTCCTGGCTCCAGGCCGGGCCGATGATGCTGGTGTTTCTCGCCTTCTTCCTGATCCCGCTGGTCTTCGTCGTCATCGTCTCGTTCTGGGACTACAACGAATACCAGCTGCTGCCGGCCTTCTCCGGCCGCGGCTACACCGACACGTTCGAGGGCTGCATCGCGCAGCTCCCCGATCTCTGCACCATCGCCAAGACCTATCTGAAGACGCTGAAGCTGTGCTTCCTGGTCTGGGTCATCACGCTCTTCATCGGCTTCTGGGTCGCCTACTTCCTCGCCTTCCACGTCAAGTCCAAGACCTGGCAGATGGGATTGTCGCTGCTCTGCACGATCCCGTTCTGGACCTCCAACGTGATCCGCATGATCGCCTGGATCCCGCTGCTCGGGCGCAATGGCCTGGTGAACTCCGGACTGGTCAAGAGCGGATTGATCAACCACCCGCTGGAATGGCTGCTGTTCTCTGAATTCTCCGTGGTGCTGGCGCTGGTCCACCTCTTCACCTTCTTCATGGTGGTGCCGATCTTCAATTCGATGATCCGCATCGACAAGTCGCTGATCGAGGCCGCCTATGACGCCGGCGCCACCGGTTTCCAGACGCTGGTCAACGTCATCATTCCGCTCTCCAAGCCCGGCATCGTGATCGGCTCGATCTTCGTCATCACCATCGTGATGGGCGATTTCATCACCATCGGCGTGATGGGCGGCCAGCAGATCGCCGCCGCCGGCAAGATCATCGAGACGCGGGTGAACGCGTTGCAATTCCCGGCTGCCGCCGCGAACGCCGTGATCCTGCTCATCATCACCTTCCTGATCATCACCATGATGTCGCGCATCGTCGACATCAAGAAGGAGCTCTAGAGCATGAAGGAAGGACGCCCGCGCTCGTTCTACGTGCTCGCGATCTTCTTCGCGGCCTATGTGGTGTTTCTCTACGGTCCGATGATCGCGATCTACGTCCTCTCGTTCCAGGGGCCGCAGGGCGGCCTCACTTTCCCGATGAACGGCGTGTCGACCTTCTGGATCGCAAAACTGTTCCAGGGCACCGGCATCGTCGATCTCGGCGCGGCCTTCCGCCGCTCGCTGCTGCTTGGCCTGATCGTGATGGTCGTGACCGTCGTGCTGTCGGTCGCCGCCGGCATGGCCTTCCGCCGCAAGTTCAAGGCGCAGGGCATCTTGTTTTACTCGGCGATCGCGAGCCTCATCGTTCCCTCGATCATCACCTCACTCGGCATCTCGCTTGAATTCCGCATCATCGACGACCTGATCAAGGCGCACTGGAACGAGAATTTCGAGACCTCGATGGGCCTGTTGACCTCGGGCCTCGGTGCGCACCTGACCTGGACGCTGCCGTTCGGCCTGCTCATCATGTTCGCGATCTTCAACCGCTTTGATCCCAGGCTCGAGGAAGCCGCGCGCGATCTTGGCGCGACGCCGTGGCAGGCCTTCCGTCATGTCGTGCTGCCGATCATTCTGCCCTCCGTGATCGGCATCGGCCTGTTCGGCTTCACGCTGTCCTGGGACGAACTCGCCCGCTCCAGCCAGGCGATCGGGGCGGTGAACACGCTGCCGCTCGATCTCCAGGGCCTCACCACCACCGTGACGAACCCCGACATCTATGCACTCGGCACCGTGATCTCGGCGGTGTCGTTCACCGTGATCGCCCTTGCACTCGGCACCATCCACATGCTCAACAAACGGCAGGCGGCCAAGGGCTCGGATGCCGGCCAAGGGCTTGTCTGACAAGGGGCTTGTCTGAACTGATGCGGCTGCACGTCGTCAATCCCAACACCACCGCGTCGATGACGGCGAAGATCGCCGCTGCGGCACGCAGCGTCGCCCTGCCCGACACTTTGATCGATGCGCGCCAGCCCGCGATGGGCCCGGTCTCGATCGAGGGCTTTTACGACGAAGCCTTCGCCGTGCCCGGCATGCTCGGCTGCATCCGCGACGCCGACCGCGACGGCGCCGACGCCCACATCATCGCCTGCTTCGACGACACCGGCCTCGACGCCGCGCGTGCCGCCGCGAAAGCGCCGGTGATCGGCATCGGGGAAGCCGGCTTCCACATGGCGAGCCTGATCGCGGCGCGTTTTGCCGTGGTGACGACCCTCGGTGTCTCGATCGTGCCGATCGAGCATAATTTGCGGAAATACGGTCTCGCCGAGCGCTGCGCTCGCGTCCGCGCCGCCGAGGTCCCGGTGCTCGCGCTCGAGGAGCGCAATGCTGATGCTCTCGGCAAGATCTCCGCGGAGATCACCGCCGCGGTCCGCGACGATCGGGCGGAAGCCATCGTGCTCGGCTGCGCCGGCATGGCTGACCTCGCCGCCGAACTCGCCGCCACACATGGCCTGCCCGTGGTCGACGGCGTCGTAGCGGCGGTCACGCTGGCAGAATCACTGGTGCGGCTGGGACTGAAAACCTCCCGACTCGGGCCCTATGCGGCGCCGCGCTCGAAGACCTATTCCGGACCGTTTTCGCCGTTCCAGCCTTGATCCCGGCTCTTTTCGAGGACCTTGAGGGGTCCCAAGACCAGCTGATTGCTGGTTTTTTCCCGTTAGCCTCTTTTTGGTCCCATTTGTTGCCGAATGGTAACACTTTCGGGACGTCCCGGCGACCTCTGGTTGCCGCACTTCGCCACTCACCAAGTTTCAATTTGGGTTTTGTCAGCGATGATCGATCTCGCCCAGGACAGGCCGTCCAATCCCCTCCTTCGCCTTGGCGCCCAGCCGATCGCGCTGACCGCCGCAGCCCTCCTGCTCCTCATCGCGGGCGTGAGCTCGATCGCGATCTGGCGCGCCTATACCGGCGCAACTCCCGAGACCGACCGGGTGGTGGCGTCGCGGCAGCTCCAGGCCCGCACGGCCCAGGCCTCCGAGCAACTCGTCGAGAAGACCAAGGGTCTCGAGGCGACCCAGCAGGAATCGATCGACCAGCTCCAGGTCGTGCAGGACCAGCTCCAGACGGTGAAGAAGCTGCTCGCATTCCAGCAGGCCGACACCAAGCGACTGTCCGAGCAGGTCACGACGCTGAACGAGTCCATCGACAGCCTTCGGCAGTCCTTTGCCAGCGCCCGGGCCACGGAGGCGGAGACACCCTCGGTTACCCGCAGGAAACCGTCGCGCCGTGTCCACGCCAGCGCCCGCAAGCGCTCGCGCGGCTAGCCGGGTCAGGGTCCGCGACTTAAATTTTTCCACATGTGAACTGGATCACATTCCCCCGTATGATTCCGCGCCATGCTCGCGGTTACCGGATGGCGTGAGCCGATTTCAATGTCCGGGGCTGGCAAGGTCGTTGACGGTATACTGCGTCAACGGCCTTGTTCTTTAGTGGGTCCAGTCTTTTGGCAGATCTGGCTTCCTAGTCTGGCTGAGCCTCGTGGCCGCTATTCGCAGACATCCACGCGGCGGACACGCCAGCCCGACGGCGTCATGACACGCTTCCGCGCGACATAGCAGCCGCCATAACCGCCATCGTCGTAGCCGGTACCAGAGTAATAGGGATCGCCGTAATAGGGGTAGCCGTAGCCGTAATAGCCGCCATAGTAGCTGGCGCCGGCGAGACCTGCCCCGATCGCCACTCCGGGCCAGAAGCCGCCGCCACGCCAGTGACCGCCATGGCCCCAACCGCCACCATGGCCCCAGCCGCCGCCGCCATGACCGAAACCGCCCCGCGCCTCAGCCGCCTGCGGCGCCGACAAGCCGACTGCCGCGACGGCCAGCGCCGCCATCATCATCTTGCGTAACATCACTCGATCCTCCGCGTGGAGACGTTCCACGCTCAAAGCGGGACCAAGCTAACGTCACCCGCGCCTTCCTGACAGCCTCACTGTCTCACTTCCGCGCGAGCATCAGCAGCCGCGATCGAAGCATGTGAATCCGGAGGAAGCTGACGCGCTGCGCGCGCGGACCGCTATGCGGCGGCCGCCATCTTCTCGGCGGCCCACGGCTATTTTCAGCCGATCCGCTTCAGGCCTTTCTTGAAGCGCGGGCCGTTGGCCACGTAGAACCTCGCCGCACTCCCCATCTTCTGCACCTGGGCGTCGTCGAGCGTGCGGATCACGCGCGCGGGTGAGCCGATGATCAAGGAGCGTTCGGGAAATTCCTTGCCCTCGGTGATGACCGAGCCCGCGCCGACGATGCTGTTGCGGCCGATCTTCGCGCCATTCATCACGATCGAGCCCATTCCGACGAGCGCACCCTCCTCGATCGTGCAGCCGTGCAGGATGACGTTGTGGCCGACGGTGCAATTCTTGCCGATGACCATGGGGAAGCCGAGGTCGGTGTGGCAGGTCGAGCCATCCTGCACATTGGCGCCATCGCCGATCTCGATCCATTCATTGTCGCCGCGCAGCACGGCGCCGAACCAGACGCTCGCACCCGGCTTCAGGCGCACGCGGCCGATCACGGTCGCGGTCTCGGCGATGAAGTAATTCCCGTCGGCGGGAAGATCGGGTGCCTGTCCGTCGAGCTCGTAGATCGCCATGGGGTTCTCCTGTCGCGTCGACCCCAGCCATAGCGAAACGGCGACGCGGAGGCAAAGGGCCGCCGCGCCACGCAGCTCTGTCAGACCAGAACGCCGGCGGCGCGTAGCGTCATCAGGAAGAAGGTGCCGCTCATCATGCTCCAGAAGCCGGCGATGACGGTCGCCATCATCACGAATTCGACGCGGCGGCTTTCCACCCGCATGCCGCGCAGCGTGTTGCGCATGATGATGAAGGGCGCCGCGAACACCAGGAACGGAACCGCGGCAAACGTCTTCGGCGCCACGCCGTCCTGCAACAGGCCGAAGCCCGCCGGCCGCTGCGCAAACGCCTGGTATCCGTTCACGAGCGCGCCCGCGAGCGCGAAACCGATGCAGATCGAGAACAGAGAATTGAAGGCTTCAGGTGTCATCGGAACGGTCCGCCCTTACGCAACGCCGGAGCCTTCCTGTGACAAAGAGTGCCGGTTAACGCTACATTATCCTTAAGGGAAGGTTAACAGCGGGGGCCGATCCGCGCAGGGCCCTCCCCCGTCCCGGCGGCCGGGAACGCTCCGCGAATTCGCCGCCGCATGGCATATTCGCCGCTGATTCGTCGGCCACCGGCCGACTTCCCGGTTCGACTTGCGCAAGCTCATGACGATGTTTTCGGCAGCTCCCCTTAGGTCCTCCAGGACGCACCCTCGGGCGCATGTCGTCCCGATCGTGCTCGGCGGCATTGCGGCGCTGGGCGCGGTGGCGCTCGTCGCCTATTTGCTGTGGCCGACCTGGGGCTCGGGCGGCGCAAATGCGCCGGACCGGCTGCCGGTGAGCGTCGGCGGCACGCTGTTCAACGTTCCCACGACCGCGATCAGGATGAAGATCCAGCGGCACTCCGGGCCGCAGGAGCGCATCGATCTCGACTTCCTCTACCCTTCGCTTGAGCCGCCGGGCGCGCCGAAACATGTCACCGCCGACACCGTGGAAGAGGCGATGCAACCGATCGACCGTGTCTTCCTGTCGATATCGGCGCATCACGATGCGCTGGCGCCGGAGCAGCGAACGGCCACGATCTATCCGCGCTATCTCGACCAGGCCGCGACCAGTGCGGCGGACGGCCTGACGATGCGGATGTTCCGCGCCGACACGCCCTATGGCAGCGAGGACTTCTATTCCGCCGCAAGCCCCGCGCTGACCGCACGCTGCACGCGCGATGCCGCCACGCCGGGCATGTGCCTTTCCGAACGCCGTGTCGACGGCGCCGATCTCACCTTCCGTTTTCCGCGGAGCTGGCTGTCGCAATGGCGCGATGTCGCGGAAGCGCTGGACCGGCTGTCAGCGCAATTGCGCGGACCGAAGGGCTGACCCCCGATCGCTTTGCGCCGCATTGACCGGCTGATAGGCTCGTCGCCAACAACATCAAGCGCGGTGATCGACGTGACCGATGCAGCAGCAAACCTGCCTCCGGGCGCCCAATTGTTGGGGCGCGAATGGCTCGGCTTTGACGAGGGCGGGCGGGCCTTGATCCGCTTTCAGGCGCAGCTCGCATTCACCAACAGGCACGGCACGATCCAGGGCGGCTTCCTCGCGGCGATGCTGGACTCCGCCACCGGGATTGGCGCGCTGGCAGCGCTGTCTCCCGACCTGACAGTGGTCACCAGAAGTCTGGATACGCGTTTCCTGAAGCCTGCAGCGGTCGGAGCCATCACGGCACGCGCGCGCGTTGTCGAACGGACGGATCGCGATATGGTCGTGCAGGCCGAGCTCGTCGATGCGAACGGCATCACTGTCGCTGATGCCACGGCGCGGCTGCGCATTCTCGCGAAGAAATAGAACTACGGAACCGCGGAGTTAACGTTCGTCATTGCGAGCAGAGCGAAGCAATCCAGAATCCCTCCGCGGAAAGATCCTGGATTGCTTCGCTTCGCTCGCAATGACGGAGAGAAAACTATTCCTGATCGACGAGATCGTCCTCGAGGATCGCCATCTGGAATTGGAACGAGCGATCATCATCCTCGTCATCGACGAAGAGCACGCCGATGAACTCCTCGCCGATATAAACCTCGGCGGAATCATCCTTCTTCGGCCGCGGCACGACGCGGATCTTGGGATTGCCGAATACGCGCTTCAGATACGCGTCGAGCTTCCTTACTTCCTTGACGTCCACGGCAAGTCTCCAATCGAAATCTGGGTTGGCGGGGTTTTAGGACGAGACGCGACGAACCGCCAGCATGAATTGCCAAAGAATTTGGGGACGAGCGGGGCCGGAGAATCCGGCCCTTTTCTCTCGCTCAAAGTCCCATCGCGTTGATCATCTGATCCATGGTGCGCGACGGCTCGGCGCAGCCGGCCTCACCGACGATCTTGGCGGGCACACCGGCAACCGTGACGTTGTGCGGCACCGGCTTGACCACGACCGAGCCGGCGGCGATGCGCGCGCAATGACCGATCTCGATGTTGCCGAGGATCTTTGCGCCGGCGCCGATCAGGACGCCGTGACGGATCTTCGGATGGCGGTCCTCGTTCTCCTTGCCGGTGCCGCCGAGCGTGACGCCGTGCAGGATCGAGACGTCATCCTCGATCACCGCGGTCTCACCGCAGACGAAGCCGGTGGCGTGGTCGAGGAAGATGCCGCGGCCGATGCGCGCGGCGGGATTGATGTCGGTCTGGAACACCGCAGACGCGCGGCTCTGGAGATAATACGCAAAGTCCTTGCGGCCCTTCAGATAGAGCCAGTGCGCGAGGCGATGGGTCTGGATGGCGTGAAAGCCCTTGAAGTAGAGCAAGGGGTCGATGAAGCGCGACGTAGCGGGATCGCGGTCGTAGACGGCGACGAGGTCGGCGCGGAAGGCGTTGCCGAGATCGGGAGCCTCGCGCAGCGCCTCGTCATAGGTCTGGCGAACGAGATCACCCGACAGCGCGGAATGATCGAGCCGGTCGGCGAGACGATGGATCACCGAATCTTCCAGGCGACTGTGATGCAGCACCGTCGAGTAGATGAAGGTCGCAAGCTCCGGCTCGCGATGGACGATGTCCTCCGCCTCGCCGCGGATCCGATCCCAGATCGGATCGAGCGTTGCGAGCTTTCCTCCCGGACTGACCTGATGCACTGCCATAGGATCTGCTCTTTCGAATTGGCTCATTTTGCTGGCTCTATACCACAGTCTACCCGACGAAGTCCCGACGGGCTTGCCTGAGAGTGAACAGTGAGTTGCTCCGCGAAAGCACGACAACGCCCTGAAACACAACAGTTTCTTCTGACGCCCCCAGGCGGCGAGGTCGGCTCAAAATGGTCAGGGTTTTGCCAAATTCAAGCCGGGCAGCGTCAAACTATTGGTGAATTCCGCCTCGACCGCTATTGCCGGCATGGTCGGGGAACACGACGGAGCGGATTTGAGCATCACCACCGATCAATTGCGCGCGGGCGCCGCGGGCTCGCTTTGGCTGCGGCTGGCGGCGGTGGGACTGCCCCTCCTCTTGATCGCACCGGCGTTCTGGAACGGCTATCCGCTGTTGCAATGGGATACCGGCGGCTATCTGGCGCGCTGGTACGAGGGCTATCTGGTCCCGAGCCGCTCCACCGTGTTCGGCCTCTATCTGCACTACGGCGAGACTTTCGGCTTCTGGGTCAATCTCGCGGGCCAGTCGCTGGCGACGCTGTGGCTGTTGCAACTGACGCTACGCGTACTCGGGTTGATGCAGACGTCTCGCTTCGTCGCGATCAGCCTCTGCCTGATCCTGTCGACCGCGTTGCCCTGGCTCGCGAGCATGCTGCTCACGGACATCTTTGCAGGGCTCTCGATCCTGTCCGTGTTCTTGCTGGTCGTCGGCGCGAGCCGGACATCGGGCCTCGAAAAGATCTCGCTGTTCGCCTTCACCGCCTTTGTCGCCTCAACCCACAGCGCCACACTCGGCGTGCTGTTCGGTCTCTGTGCCGCCGGCTGGATGGTGCGGCCGTTCCTCGGCGCGCGCCTGCCGCTCGCCGGATTGGCGCAGGCAAGCCTCACCATCGTCGCGGGCGGCCTGATGCTGGTGTCGGCAAACCATGCGCTGTCGGGCAAATGGGCCTGGACGCCCGGCGGCTATGGCGTCGCTTTCGGACGCATGATGCAGGACGGTATCGTCGCGCGCTTCCTCGACGATCACTGCCCGCGCGAGCGCTACAAGCTCTGTCCCTATCGCGACCAATTGCCGGCGACCGCCGACGAGTTCCTGTGGGGCAAGAGCATGTTCAACACGCTCGGCCGCTTCGAAGGCATGAACGACGAGATGGGCTATATCGTCGTGCATTCGCTCGCCGACTATCCGGCGTGGCAGGCCGGCGCGGCGTTGCGGGCGATGGGCCAGCAATTGCTGCATGTGGCCACCGGCGAAGGCACCAGTGTCTGGATCGGGCACACCTACGGCATCATCGAGCGCTACATCCCGGCGCAAGTCGCGCCGATGCGCGCGGCGCGGCAGCAGAATCACGGCCTCGATTTCGATCACGTCAACTGGCTGCACGTTCCCGTCGCGCTGGCCTCGATGCTGGCGCTGGTCGGGTTGCTCGCGCATGCGCTGGCAAGCCGCCGGCTCGACGATCTGACGCTGCTGGCGGCAACCGTCACGCTGGCGCTGCTCGGCAACGCCTTCATCTGCGGCGTGATCTCGGGTCCGCACGACCGCTACGGCGCACGGATGGTGTGGGTCGCGACCTTCGTGGTCCTGATGGCGCTGGCGCGTCGTTTCGGTGACGACCAACCTGACGACGAGACCTCAGCCGCGGCGTGACAGGAAATCGAGCACGCCGGTCTTGTAGACCTTGTCGCCGACCGCGCGCATGTGGTCGCGATTGGGGATGTCGAGCACTTCCGATCCCGGGATGATGGCGCCGAGCGCGCTGGCGGATCCTGCGACGTCGTCGGCGCTGCCGACCGCGATCAGCACGGGCACGTCGATGCGCGCGGCCTCTTCCTTCGTCATGAGGTCGCGGGTGCCGCGCAGGCAGGCGGCGAGCGCACGACGGTCGGAACGGGTCTGATCGGCGAAGGCGCGAAACGTGCGGCCGACGGGATCGGTGACGTCGTCGAGCGTGGGCGCCTCCAGCGCCTTCGCGACGTTCTCGCCGGGCCCGGTGCCCTCGATCAGGCCGCCGATGCCGATGCCGCCGAGGATCGCCGAGCGCAGGCGCTGCGACTCGTTGAGGGAGAGCCAGGCCGTCATCCGCCCGCCCATCGAATAGCCCATCATGTCCGCCTGCGGAATCGCGAGATGATCCATCAGCGCGAGCACGTCGCCGGCCATGGTCGGGATCGAGTACTGCGTGGGATCGTAGAGCTTTGCGCTTTCGCCATGGCCGCGATTGTCCAGCGCGATGACACGGCGGCCGTTCTTGCGCAGTTCCGAGACCCAGGTCGGATAGACCCAGTTCACGTTCTTGCTCGAGGCAAAGCCGTGCACCAGGATGATCGGATCGCCCTCGCCTTCGTCGAGATAGGCAATTTCAACGGCGCCGTTGTGAAAGCTCGGCATCAGCAGTTCCGGAAGTCGTTGTGGGGGAGAGATCGATCTTAGGCGGTAAGCGCCGCGTCCGCCAGAGCGGATTGGGCCGCCATCTGCGCCCGGCGGAGCCGGCGCGCCCTTCTGCGATCGCACCAGGCCTGGGTCAGGCGCTCCGTCGCCGCCTTGATCGAGGACAGCAGGCCGAACAGCGTCAGTGCCGCGCCGAACAGCCAGAGCGCCAGATCGAACATGCCGCCGACGAGCAGCAGGGCGCCGCGGCCGAGCAGCTTCATGATCGCGCGGGTCTTGCCGCCCTGCGCTTCCGCCAGCCGGGCCGCGCGCGCGACGTCCTTCGGGCCTTCGGCGATGCGCAGCGTGTCCATGGCGCCGCGCGTGCCGGTCCTTTCGGCAACGCGGGTGACGTCCTTGCCGAGCCGGACCAGCGCACCGGCCTTCTCGGCGCGGAACGCGGCCTTGATCGCGCTCGCGGTCTCGCCGGGGCGGAACACCGAACCCTTGGCGACGGCGTTCTGGAGCATTGGCGTATCGACCACCTCACGCGCCGACCGGCCGGCCCATGCGGCAAGTCCCTCGCCGAGCCGTCCGACCTTGCGGGCATCCTTCACCAGCGTCAGTCCAGCGCGCACGGGCGCGGCGCCGCCGACCGACACGTAGGTCACCGCCGTCACCGCAAGGCCGGCGGTCGCAAGGCCGAGCACCAGGCGATCGGTGTCCTCGCCCATGGCGAGGTGCTTGCCCTCGCGCACGACGTCCCTGATGTCGCCGATCACGAAGAGATCGCCGACGACGGTTCCGGACAGGCTCGCGACATCGTCGGCGTTGCCGGTGACGAGGCCGGTGGCGAACCGTTTGGCGAAATGCCGCGTGGAATTTTCTTCCTTGACCGCATCGCTCACGCGGTTGAGGAGGTCGTCGGGCAGCGCGACGTTGCGTTCACGCGCCAGCGCGACAAAACTGTCGGCGAGATCAGCGTCGCCGGCGGCGAGCGCGGTCTCGATATTGTCCTGAACCAGGCGGTCGTTCTGCCGCAGCAGCGCATCGAGCTTGAGCTCGGAGAGCGCCGCCGGATCGTCCTGGGCAGAGAGGAGCGCGCCGGCCTCGCGGGCATGCGGCGCTACCTGCGCGAGCATGAAGCTGCATGCTGCAATACCGGTCAACGCCGTGCTGATTCGCAGCCACTTCATGCCAAGAGTCATACCAAGAGCCTGGACGATCCCGAGATCATTGCGCCTGACGGTTCGTCTTTCGTCGCAATTCCGCTTGTCCAAAGACATAGTATGCCAAAATTGCGACACAACGTCCCCGACGAAAGAAGGGCTTCTCTCAGGCCGCAAGATTGTGTCGAATTTGCATGAGCAAATGAGCATGGGGCGATTGCGAACCTTTCGGTTCCGCTGGACTAGCAATCATCTGCACCCAACAGTATGGTCCGCGGCGCCTCAAAGATGCCGCGTCAGTGTTTGATTGTGTCTGCCGCCATTGCCACTCCAGGATGAACTACGATGTCCGACCATGTCGTCCCGCACTTCCATAACGATGCCGGTGTCCCCGTCATCGAGATCGGCTCGCAAGAGTTCATGTGCGTCGGCGCCAATCCTCCGTTCGATCATCCGCACGTCTTCCTGGACCTCGGCAACGACAACGAGATCATCTGCCCCTATTGCTCGACGCTGTACCGTTTCGCCGCCGACCTGAAGCCGGGCGAAGCCCGTCCGCCGGAATGCGTGCTGAAGGACAAGGTGGCCTGACCGCCTCTCACGGTCAGGGGTGGCGCTCTCCCGAACGATTGTCATCGCCGGTGCCGGCATAGGTGGACTGACGGCCGCGCTTGCGCTCGCAGCCCGTGGCTTCCGCATCGTCGTGCTGGAAAAGGCCGAGCGGCTCGAGGAAGTCGGCGCCGGCCTGCAACTCTCCCCCAACGCCAGCCGCGTGCTGGTCGAGCTCGGCCTCACCGAGCGGCTCAAGCGAAGCGCCGTCACCCCTGAGGCGCTCTGCGTCATGAGCGCGCGGGCCGGCGGCGAACTGCTGCGCATGCCGCTCGGCGAAGCCGCTTCCGCGCGGGCCGGCGCACCCTATTGGGTGGTGCATCGCGCCGACCTGCAATCCGCGCTGGCCGGTGCGGTCTCCGACCATCCCGATATCGATCTGAAGTTAGGTGCGACCTTCGAGGATGTGGCGCCCCACGCCAAGGGGCTGACGGTCGTCCATCGCAGCGGCACGATACGGCGCAGCGATCTGGCTAGCGCACTGATCGGCGCCGACGGTATCTGGTCGACGGTACGCCAGCATCTGTTTCCCGAGGTGCAGCCGCGCTTCTCCGGCCTGATCGCCTGGCGCGGCACGCTCGATGCCACGCAACTGCCGAAGGATTTTACCGCGCGGCGGGTGCAGCTCTGGATGGGTCCGAACGCCCATCTCGTCGCTTATCCGATCGCCGGCGGACGCCAGATCAACGTGGTCGCGGTGCTACCGGGGACCTGGAACAGGCCCGGCTGGAGCACGCCGGGCGACCCGTTCGAGGTGATGGACGCCTTCGCGGCACCGCGCTGGCCATCGCAGGCCAGGATGATGCTCACTGCTGTCGACAATTGGCGCAAATGGGCGCTGTTCGGCGTGCCCGACGGCTGCCCCTGGAGCGAAGGACCGGTCGGCCTGCTCGGTGACGCCGTGCATGCGATGCTGCCATTCGCGGCCCAGGGCGCCGGCATGGCGATCGAGGACGCCGCCGTGCTCGCTCGGCATCTGAGCCTCGAGGCTGCCGAGAGCACGGCCGGCATCGCGGCGGCGCTGAAGCAATATGGCCGCGCGCGGCAGGCGCGGGTGCGGCGGGTGCAGCGGACGGCGCGGCAGCAGGGCCGCATCTATCATCTCGGTGGGCCGCTCGCGATCGCGCGCGATGTTGCGATCCGCGCGCTCGGCCCGGAGCGCATGCTGGCGCGGCAGGACTGGATCTACGGCTGGCGCCCCTGAGGCGGGCGCAATCGTATCAACTCAGCGAACGGCGCTACCGGATTTCGGGGCGGGCTTGATGTCCGGCCGCTGCGGAGCAGAGGCCGCCGGCGTCGCACCGGGCGGCGTTTCCCGGCACTTGTTGCGGCGCCATGCCTCCTCGGCAAGTTGCGACTGCCCGCGCACCGCGATGTAGTCGTTGCGATAGGCGAGCTCGGACACGACCGCGCCTCCCGCCCCGGTCTCAGCCTTCTCCATCAGCTTCTGCAACTGCTCGGTGCGGCTGGCGAGCGCCTTACGCTCAGCCTCGAGTTGCTTGCAGTCGTACAATTCGTACTTGCCCGGATCGGCAAAGGCCGGTGCGACCGTCTCGGTCATGCTGGCGCAACCGGACAGCGCCGCGCCCGCCGCGAGTAGCGCCAGAAATGCGCCCGAGTCGCGCAGGCGAGAGGAAAACGAAGCAGCCATGCCGGATGAATAGTCCCCGTGGATTGAGAATGCCTAAAGCAACAACAGATGTCCGGATTGAGGCTTTGCCTTGCGCAGCCGGCTCGCTTAAGGAAGAACCGCCCATCCGGCCCGCGAAACGCGCCAATTCCAGACGGCCGGAGGTGGACTTAACTAGTTGATCTCGTTGGATCAAGCGGGCATGGCGGAATTGGTAGACGCAAGGGACTTAAAATCCCTCGGCGCGCAAGCGCTGTGCCGGTTCGACCCCGGCTGCCCGCACCATCGGAGCTGACGGGGCGAGCCTCCGCCCAAAGGCGGACGGCAGACCGATGCTGTCACGGACCGGCTATGGCCTGCGCGGGGGCAAGGCGCCGTCCCTTTTGCGGCGGACGGGGCGGCATGCATTATGACTGCGCACCTTCCGTCTCCAGCCGCTTCGGCTCGGCACGAAAGTCGAGCAGCAGGATCCAGAAACTTGTCAGCGCAATGATGAGGAGGATGAAGCTGCCCTCGAATGCCGTCCCCAGAATCGAGATCAGTGCCGGAAAGGCGAGACCGACGGCGAGGAACGCGGCGAGTGCCAGGGCCGGAAGATCGACGACGAGGATCGCGGCATAAAGCGCGAGCTCGAAAAAGGCATATTCCTTGAGGCGCGGCGAGCTGAGATAGAGCGCAAACATCGCGAACACCGTGATGCGCATGGCGACGCGGGGATGATCCATCAGCCAGCGATCCAGTCGCACAAGAAGCGATCCGCCTTCCTGCGCCGGCTCGCTCGTGACCACGCGCAGGATGGACAAGGCGAACGGCACCAGCACGAGCGCGAGTGCTGCGCATGCATAGGTCGCGAACGTCACCGCCTTGCTGTCACCGAGGCCGGCATGATCCATGAGGTCGCGCGCCGCCAGCAGCAGCGACGGATTGATCTCGAAGAGATCGACGAGATGCTGGTCGGGGATCTTTCCGCTCATCGCCAGTTGCCAGCTTGCGAACAGCTCGGGGTACATCAGCCGCGATATCAGGATCGGCAATGCGAAGCTGAACGCCGCAACCACGATCAGCGTGAGCTTGCGGCCGCGCGGCAGCGGCAGGAAATAGAGCGCGGCCAGCACGGGAAAGAACACCAGCTTGAACGACGTCACGAGGCCGAGCAGCGCGGCGCCGGCGAGCCGCAACGGAAAGCTGCGGTCCTCAGACGCGCCGGACGCAGACGGAGAAAGCAGAAACCTCAACGCGACCGCGGTCAGCACGCCGCTCAGGATCGCGAAGTTGCCGGACGCCTGCACCCATTCGAAACCGACGAACGCGCCGAGCGCGCAGAGCACCCTCAGCGCAACATCGCGCGCGCCCGGGCGCGTTCGGCCAAGACCGGGCAAGAGGAGCCCGCAAAGCACGGTGAGGACAGGAAAGATGCCTTTGTAGTGATCGACCAGAAGTCCACCCGCGCACAAGGGACGGAAGATATCCAGCGTCACCGGCAGATAGGGATAAGAGAGCTTGGTGCCCTTCAGGTTCTTGACGAAATAGGGATCGAGCCCGCTGGCATACGCATCGACCGCCGCGCAATTGACGCGGGTGTCCCAGCCATATTTCATATCGAGCACGGCATCGTTGGCGAGATTGCCGAGCACCAGCAGTGCAGTCAGTGCGACCAGGCAGGCAAGCCAGAAATTCCGCCGCGAAGCCATGTCGGCCGAGGGTTCCAACCATCGTGCTGCACCGGTGACGTCGGACACAATCGGATACCTTGTTTGGCCGGGTCTCTCCCGGCGCCAACTCGGCGCCAGCCCGTGCCACCATGGACAGGATGGGTTGCGGATTCATCTCCCCTGTGCGTTGCGCTCGCGCTTATGGTGAATCCTTGGTTGCCAGCCGCCCGCCTGGACGGCGGGGAACCGGTTCCCTGTTGCCACGACCGCCAAATCCGCCGCGCCAGCCCTACCGCGACGCGCGGACGGCAAGCCAGGCGTCGAGCGCTTCGCGCGTGTCCCGTGTCGCCGCCATGCGTGCGAACTGCTCGCTCTCGATGGCGAGGCCTTCCGAGATCGAGACGTTGAGGCCCCGCGTGGCGGCGGTGATGACGCGGGCGACCGCCAGGTGCGAATGCCGCGTGATGCGGTCTGCCAGCGCGAAGGCTGCGTCCAGCAGCTGCCCGTGCGGCACGACCTGGTTGACCAAACCGATCTCATGAGCCCGCTGTGGTGAAAAGGAATCTCCTGTCAGGAGATATTCGAGCGCCCGCTTCCGGCCTGCGAGCCGTGGCAGGCGCTGCGTGCCGCCGAAGGTCGGCGTGATTCCGATCGCAATCTCGGGCTTGGCAAAGCTCGCCCGCTCGCTCGCGACGGCGAGATGCACGGCTTCCGTGATCTCGCAGCCGCCGCCGAAGGCGATGCCGTTCACGGCGGCGATGATCGGCTTCGGAAACGCCTCCATGCGCGCCGTCATCGCCTGCCCGCGCCGCACGAAGGCCTTTACCGCCGCGTCCGGCCCGCATTTCACGCTCTCCGAGAACTCGGCGATGTCGGCGCCGGCCGAGAAGGCGCGGTCGCCCGCCCCGGTCAGGATCACGGCGCGGATATCGGCATCGTCCTCGATACGATCGAGGATCGCCATCAGGCGGTCGACGAGGGCGTAGCTCAGCGCATTGAGCTTGTTCGGGCGATTGAACGTCAGCAGCGCGACAGCGCCTCGCGTTTCGGAGAGTACGAGATCGGACAAGTGCAGGCTCCTTCCAGGTCGAATTCCAGGTCGAACAGGCGCGGAAGTCAGCCACAGCGGTCTTGTCGTGTATACTCACTAGGCAGTATACATTCGCGATGTCAGGCAAAGGCGACACCACTCGCGAGCAGATCGTCATCGCGGCGACGCGCCTGTTCTATGGCGAAGGCATCAGGGCGGTGAGCATGGACGCGGTCGCCGAGAAGGCCGGCGTCACCAAGAAGACGCTCTATTATCACTTCACCAGCAAGGACGAGCTCGTCGCCGAGACCATCGCGGCCAGGGACCAGCCGACGCTGGAGCTCTATATGCGCTGGTTCGCCGAGACCGAGGGCACGGTGGCCGACAAGGTCCGCGGTCTCTTCACAAGGCTCGGACGCTCCGTTAATACGCCGCGATGGCGCGGCTGCGGATTCCTGCGCACCATCGCCGAGCTCGCAAACACCCCGGCACATCCCGCGGTCAAGGCCGGCGCGGCGCACAAGAAGCGTTTTGAAGCGTGGCTCGAAACCGAATTGCGCGGGCATGGCGTTGCCGGTGCAGCGGCGGTCGCGCGCCAGCTCGTGATCCTGCTCGACGGCGCCACGACCGTGATGCTGATCCATCGCGATCTCGACTATGTCGACACCGCGGGACGGTTGGCGCTCGGCCTGGTCGAGCAGGCCGCTAGCGCACGATGATGGACGAGGCGGCCCTTCCCGAGCCCGGCGACATCACCAATTCTTGTGCACCCGCCTGTCAGCCATCCCGAAACATGGGTTGTGCGACGCAGCATAACCGATAGAAAAGCCTCTGATTTTCAGAGGTGAGCTTTGTCCGACGTCAATGCCGACGATTGGGTGTCCTCGGGACACCGGCCCATGGGTTTTCCAGAATTCGTCATCGTGATCGCGTCCATCATGGCGCTGAATCCGCTTGCGATGGACATGATGCTGCCGGCGCTGCCCAACATCGGGGCAGCCTTCGCCATTCCCAACGCCAACCATCTTCAGCTGGTGCTCTCGACCTTCCTGATCGGCTTCGGTGCCGGGCAGTTCGTCATGGGCCCGTTGTCGGACCGCTTCGGGCGCCGCCCGGTGCTGCTCGGCGGCATGGCCGTCTATGCGGTGGCGAGCGTGCTGGCGGTCGCCGCGCCCTCGTTCGAGACGCTGCTGCTGGCGCGCGCGCTGCAAGGGCTCGGCACGTCGGCGACGCGCGTGATCGCGACCTCGATCGTGCGCGACTGCTATGTCGGCCGCCGGATGGCGAGCGTGATGTCGCTCGCCATGATGGTGTTCATCGCGGTGCCGGTGATCGCGCCCTCGTTCGGGCAGGCGGTGCTGCTGGTCACGCAATGGCGCGGCATCTTCGTCGTACTGATGCTCTACGGACTGCTCGCGCTCGCATGGAGCGTGCTGCGGCTGCCCGAAACCCTTCCGGAGTCCGAGCGCAGGTCGCTGGCGCCCGCAGACGTGCTCTCGGCGTTCCGGCAGACCGTGACCAACCGCCAGACCATCGGCTATGCGACGGCCGCCGGCAGCGTGATAGGCGCGCTCTTTGCCTATGTCTTCTCGGCGCAGCAGGTCTTCACCGGCGTCTATCATCTCGGCCATTATTTCCCGATTGCCTTCGCCGCGATCGCGGCCGGCACCGCGATCGCCGGCTTCCTCAATGCGAAGCTGGTCGGACGGCTGGGCATGCGCGTGATCTCGCACGGCGCGCTGACGCTCTACACCGCGGTTGCGGGCGTGATGCTGCTGACGGAAAGCCTCGGCATGCTGCCGCTCTCGTTGTTCATGGTGCTGTCCGCCCTGATGATGTTCTCGTTCGGCATGATGGTCGCGAACTTCACCGCACTGGCCATGGAGCCGCAGGGCCATATCGCCGGCACCGCCTCCTCGCTCTACGGCTCGATCACGACGCTGATCGGCATCGTCGTCGGCATGGCGATCGGGCAGAGTTTCGACGGCACGCTGCTGCCGTTCTCGGTCGGCTTCTTCCTGTCGACGCTGGCGGCGCTTGCGATCGTGCTGGTGGTGGAAAAGGGACGGCTGTTCAAGCCGCATCATCGTCCCATCGCATGAGGAACTTCCCGGCCGCGTCGATGTTGTACTGCAGCAATTCGAAAGGCCGCCTCATGGAACCGGAACATCGCGAAGACAACACCACCCCGGATCGGGCGGAAACGGAACGCCCGACGTCGGGCGCCGACCGAACTGCGTTCACTCCCCCCTTCGCGAGCGAAGGCCTCGAGCGAATCCGCGACAGCCACTGCTGAGCGCAAAGCCTAGTCCGTCGGGCGCCTGCTGGCGCTGAAGTCCTGCGCGGCGCTCTCGGGCGTCGCGCTGCTCGTTCGCGGTGGCACGATCAGCACGACCACGTCTCGAGTCAGGCCGGGCCTGCCCCATAGCGTCGCCTGCACGGTGAACTGGCGCTTGACGAAATGCTCGGCGCGCGCGGACACGGACTCCATCCACCTGCCGCAATAGTCCTGGCCGCTGAAACAGAGCGCGGCCCAGCCGCGATCCAGTGTCGTCTTTCGCGGCATGCCCCATGTGTACTGAAACTCGAACGGCCGCGCGTAGTACGGATGGTCCGGACTGTAGAACGCGGTCGCAAAGGCCAGCGAATCGTCGCCGCTGACGGCGCTGAGGGGCTCGCCGGTCAGCTCGTGCCATTCCCGGGTGAGCTCACTGGCTACCTGCGCGTAGAAATTCCGGCCCTCTTCGTAGCCGTGATTGTTGCGATAGACGGCGTGAATCGGAGCGGCGACGAAGACAGCGGCGAGCCCAACGATTGCGGTGATGACCGTGACATTGACGGTGTAGAATCTTTCGATCGGGTAGCGCGTGCCGCAAACGATCAGCACGACGAACAGGAACAGCCCTTGCAGCGCCCATAGCGACGGCAGATCGGTGCCCATCGCCAGCGACGTCAGGACCGGCAGCACGATCGTGCCGATCGCAACGTAAAAAAGAAGCCGCAGGCCGGAACTCATCGCGGCGAAGTCGGCCGCAAATTGTTTCAGCCGTGTGCCGGCGATGATCACCCAGAAGACGGCCGATACGCTGATGGCCGCCACGAGTCCGAGCAGGAAGTTCTGCACCTCGCCGAGCGAGCTCACGAAGTTGCCGTTGGCGTGCGCCATCGCGTAGGTGAAGGCCGACGCGCCCGTCGTCGCGAGCCAGTAGATATGCGGCGACAACATCGCGACCCCGACCACGACCGATATCCACGGCGAAGCGGACGCGAAATAGGCGCGGCGCGCGGGATGCGCCAGCGCGGCAAATGCAAAGCTCGCCACGAGGAAGACCGAATAATATTTGCCGACCATCGCCAGCGCCGTCGTGCATCCTACGGCGACCGCCCAGGCCGCGCTGCGGGTCTCGAACGCGCGCAGAAAACACCAGGTCGCGAGCGGCCAGAGCGCAAGCAGCACCGTATTGGCATTGAAGCGCTGGGCGTGGAATTGATAGGCCGGCGTCAGCATCAGGAGCAGCAGCACCAGGATGCGTTTGTGCCCGGTCACGAACTGCCGTGCGATCCGGTCGACGAAAAACAGGGCGAGCCCGGCATTGGCCATCGCCATCAATTGCAGCGACCAGTCGCTGAGCGGGAAGACGGAGGTCCACACCGCCGTAACCCAGCCCATCAGCGGCGGATGCTTGTGGTAGCCCCACGCGAAACGGCGCCCGAGCGTCCAGGCCTCGAGGGTATCAGGGTGCAGGCCGCTGCCGGCATAGGCAACGACCAGATAGATCGTCCAGAGCGCGACAAAGCACACAATGAGAAGCGGAACGGCCCAACCCGCCTCGACGCCGTCGAGCCAGCGCAGGAAAGGCCGCCGCCATCGCGCCGGCGCGCGATCGGACCGCTCGGCCATCGCCCGAAATGAAAAATCAATCGACACGGGACTCAAATGCAGGAAGGAAGTGATGTGCGAACCGCGCACATCTATTTCAAGTCAGAAACAAATAGCAATGATTGGACACTGGAAGAGTTAAAAGCTGACGCGAGGCTGACAAACGAAAACGGCGCCGCTGATGACAGCGACGCCGCGTAACGCTCGGGGAAGGCGCGCTGGCGCGCCCTCGCCTTACTCGGTCTTGTCGATGTTCCAGAACACCGGCGTCGCCGGGCCGTCGAGCACGCCGGTGAGCGACTTCCGCCACGCGCTCGGCGCCAGATACTGGCCGAGCGGCACGTAGATCACCTGGTCATAGGCTTCCTTCTGGATCTCGGTCGCGATCTTCTTCTGATCGTCGAGCGAGGCGGCGCGGACGAAGTCGTCCTTGAGCTTCTCGATCTTGGCGTTTTCCGCCCAGCCGAACCAGCCCTTCTTGCCCTGGCCGCCGATCGACAGATTGGCGATCGGGTTGGACACGTCGGCGCTGACCCAGTTGGTGAAGAACATGTTCCAGCCGCCCTCCTTCGGAGGCTTCTGGCTGGCGCGCCGGCTGACCACCGTCTGCCAGTCGGTCGCCTGCGCGTCGACCTTGAAGCCGGCCTCGCGGAGCAACTGCACCGCGACCGTCGGCTGCGCCTTCAGCGTCACGACGTCGCCGGGCACCATGACCACGACGGGCGTGCCGTCATAGCCGGACTCGGCGAGCGCCTTCTTGGCTTCGGCCATGCCGTTGCCCTTGACCAGCGATTCCGAGCCGACGTCGGTCGCGAACGGCGTATCGCAGATGAAGAACGCACCGCAGATCTTGTAGTATTTGGGATTGCCGACGAGCGCGTCGAGCACGTCCTTCTGATTCATCGCCAGAAGTGCGGCACGGCGGATCTTCGGATTGTCGAAGGGCGGATAGAGGAAGTTCATGCGCCCAAGGGTCTGGTAGCCGAACTTGTTCAGCGTCTCGGTCTTGAGGTCGGCATTGCCTTCAAGGACGGGCAGCAGATCCCACGGCGGCACTTCCATGAAGTCGATGTCGCCCGATTGCAGCGCGTTCACTGCGGTCTGCGCATCCGGCATGGTGATCCATTCGACGCGATCGACCTTGACCACCTTGCCTCCGGCAGTCCAGCTCGACGCCTCCTTGCGCGGCACGTAGTCGGTGTTCTTGACGTACACCGCCTTCACGCCGGGCTGGAATTCGCCCTGCACGAACTTGAACGGGCCGGAGCCGATCTGCTCGGGGATCTGCTTGTCCGGCGGCGTTTCGGCGAGACGCTTCGGCATCATGAAGGCGACGCGCGAGGACGGCTTGCCGATGGATTCGAGCACGAGGCCGTAGGGCTCCTTCAGCTTCAGCGTGATCGTCTTGGGGTCGGTCGCCTCGATGCTCGCAGTAAACTGCATCATCTGCTGGCCCATGCCGTCGACCGCGGCCCAGCGCTTCAGCGAAGCGGCGCAGTCTTCCGCCGTCACCGGCGTACCGTCGTGCCACTTCAGGCCGTCGCGCAGCGTGAAGGTGTAGGTGAGCTTGTCGTCGGAGATCTTCCAGTCCGCCATCTGCGGCTGGATCTTGAAGTTCGAGTCCGTCGCGATCAGCGTGTCGTAGACCATGTAGCCATGGTCACGCGTGATGTAGGCGGTGGTGAAAATCGGATCGATGATGCGCAGATCCGAATGCATCACCGCAGTGATGGTCTTGCTGGCGGCGGCAAGTACCGGCGAGGCCATCGCCGTCGAAAGCGCAACGACCGATAGCGCAAGTGTGGAGGCGAACGCGCGACGCCCCCGGCGCATCAAGCTCAACATAAAAGTTTCTCCTGACGTGAAACTGTTCAAAGGCAGGTTATTGGTTGAGCATTCGGTTCGTTCTTTAGGCGAACTAACCTCATGCGATGCCTTTGTCTTTCGAGACTTGCAGACAGTGTTGAGCGCGTCAATCCGGTTTCGCTGCAGCCCCAAGCGGCGCGCCCACGGGCTCCACAAAGATCGGTTTGGCTCTACAACGCTTTCCGCCAGTCCCGTCCGCGCCAATGCAATGCGCGTTCCATCTTTCGAAGCTTGAGAGACATTAAGATGAATCCAGCCAATCTTCCCTTCGATTCCGAGGCGATGCTCGAGGGCCTGCGCACCTGGGTGGAATGCGAGAGCCCGACCTGGGACGCGGGTGCCGTCAACCGCATGCTCGATATCGCAGCGCGGGATATGGCGATCATGGGTGCGACGATCGAACGCATCGGCGGCCGACAGGGCTTCGGCGGCGTGATCCGCGCGCGCTTCCCGCATCCGAAGCAGGGCGAGCCGGGCATCCTGATCGCCGGCCACATGGATACCGTCCACCCGGTCGGCACCATCGAGAAGCTGAAATGGCGGCGTGAGGGCAACAAGTGCTACGGCCCCGGCATCTACGACATGAAGGGCGGCAACTATCTCTCGCTGGAAGCGATCCGGCAGCTGGCACGTGCTTCCTTCACCACGCCGTTGCCGATCACGGTGCTGTTTACGCCCGACGAGGAAGTCGGCACGCCCTCGACGCGCGACATCATCGAGGCGGAGGCCGCGCGCAACAAATATGTGCTGGTGCCCGAACCGGGCCGCGCCGACAACGGTGTCACCACCGGACGTTACGCCATCGCGCGTTTCAATCTGGAAGCGACGGGCCGGCCGAGCCATGCCGGCGCGACATTGTCGGCCGGACGCTCGGCGATCCGCGAGATGGCGCGGCAGATCCTCGCCATCGACGCGATGACGACGGAGGACTGCACCTTCTCGGTCGGCGTCGTGCACGGCGGACAATGGGTCAATTGCGTTGCCACGACCGCCACCGGCGAGGCGCTGTCCATGGCCAAGCGCCAGGCCGATCTCGACCGCGGCGTCGAGCGGATGCTGGCGTTGTCGGGCACGTCCAATGATGTCACGTTCAAGGTGACGCGCGGCGTCACGCGCCCCGTATGGGAGCCCGATGCCGGCACCATGGCGCTGTATGAAAAGGCGCGCGGCATCGCCAAATCGCTCGGCACTGAGCTGCCGCATGCGAGCTCCGGCGGCGGCTCCGACGGCAACTTTACCGGCGCGATGGGCATCCCGACGCTCGACGGCCTCGGCGTGCGTGGCGGCAACGGCCACACGCTGGAAGAATTCATCGAGGTCGAGAGCCTGGTTGAACGCGGGCGCCTTATGGCGGGCCTGCTGGCGACCCTGGAGTAAATTGAATCAACTTCGCACTGCACAATGCGTTGGCAGTCGCGGTTTAAATTTAGCCTTGTCTAAAAATGAGGCGCATCGTACTGCTCGATTGTCCACGCGACGATGCGGGAGAGATCGCAACGAGAGTTCAGGCTTTCGTTGCGGCGCCGACGGAGCAACCGCCCCGGAAACTCTCAGGCAAAAGGACCGTATCGTCAGGACGATCTGGAGAGAGGCGGCACGGCCAATGTGGTCGTGACGTCCACCGAAGGGGATAGTCCGGAGCTGACCTCGCCGAGGTCCGCGCCGGATCAAGCTCTCAGGTAACCGTGACAGATGGGGCGCCGCCAACGGCCTTTGGCCGGCGGTTAGCCGACTCTAACTCACGGGAGCCCCGAACCTGCCATGACCCATATCGCCATCATCGGCGCCGGCATCACCGGCGTAACGACCGCCTATGCCCTGCTCGAACGCGGATACAAGGTGACGGTGCTCGACAAGCACCGCTACGCCGCGATGGAGACGTCCTTCGCCAACGGCGGACAGCTCTCCGCCAGCAATGCCGAAGTGTGGAACAGCACCGCCACGATCCTGAAAGGCCTGCGCTGGATGTTCCGGCGCGATGCGCCGCTGCTGATGAACCCGCGGCCGAACTGGCACAAATATTCGTGGATGAGCGAGTTCGTCGCCAATATCGGCAACTACCGCGCCAACACGGTTCAGACCACGCGGCTCGCGATCGAAGCCCGCAAGCATCTGTTCGAGATCGCGGAGCGCGAAGGCATCGACTTCGATCTCGAACGCCGCGGCATCCTGCACATCTATCACGACAAGAGGGGTTTTGAATCCGGCCTGCAGGTCAATGCGCTGCTGAAGGAAGGCGGGCTCGATCGCCGCCCGGTGACGCCGGAGGAGATCCGCGCCATCGAGCCGACGCTGCGCAAGGACTATTTTGGCGGCTTCTACACGCCGTCGGATGCGACCGGCGATATCCACAAGTTCACGCGCGGACTTGCGGAAGCCTGCAAGCGGCGCGGCGCGACCTTTATCCACGAAGCCAACATCGATTCCATTGCCCAGGCAGGTGGCGGCTTTGTCATCGGCTGGGCTGATCTTTCGGCCAGTGATGCTGTCGCATCCGCGCGCGGCATGCTGAAGGCGGATGGCGTCGTGGTCTGCGCCGGTGTGGCCAGCCGCCACTTCGCCGCCCTCCTCGACGAGCGCGTCAACGTCTATCCGGTGAAGGGCTATTCGATCACCGTTCAGCTCGACACTGCCGCAAGCCGCAATGCGACGCCGACCGTGAGCCTGCTCGACGAAGCCGCCAAGATCGTCACCAGCCGGCTCGGCGCCGATCGTTTCCGCGTCGCAGGCACCGCCGAATTCAACGACTTCAACCGCGACATCCGCGCCGACCGCGTGCAGCCGCTGGTCGACTGGGTGCGCAGCAACTTCCCCGGCGTCGAAACGTCCAAGGTCGTGCCTTGGGCCGGGCTGCGGCCGATGATGCCGAACATGATGCCCGTGGTGCGCGCAGGACGGATGCCGGGCGTGTTCTTCAACACCGGTCACGGCCATCTCGGCTGGACCTTGTCGGCGGCGACCGCGCAGATGATTGCCGGGACCATCGACGGCTGGCGCGGGCTCAACGCACCGCCGACCGCACCCTCACTCAGGGTTGAGCGCGAGTTCCGCCATGCATCCTGAGTGGCCGATATCGGAGGCTCGGCGGCCTCTTGCGACCGCCCTGCCCTTGGCACACAATTTGCCCCGAAAGGTCGGCTTCTCCGGCCGGCTTTCCAGCCCGAGTGACAGGCGTGCATGATAGACAGAACCGATTCCACAGGGGCCTCTCGGCCCCACAAGTTCCGCAGCCGGAGATAGGTGCATGCTAGGTTATCTCATTCGCCGCGTTCTGGCCGCGGTGCCCGTGATGGGCGTCGTCGCGCTGTTCGTCTTCCTGCTGCTGCGGCTGACGCCGGGCGATCCCGCCGCCATTCTCGCCGGCGATAACGCCACGCCGGAACGGCTGGAACGCATCCGCGACTCGCTCGGCCTCAACGAACCGCTGATCGTGCAATTCATCACCTGGGTGAACAAGCTGCTGCACGGCGATCTCGGAACGTCGCTGATCTCCAACCTGCCAGTCATGAAGATGATCAGCCAGCGCGTCGAGCCGTCGATTTCGATCGCGCTCTCGACGATCATTCTCGCCGTGATCGTCGCCGTGCCGCTCGGCGTCATCGCGGCGTGGAAGCACGGCACCTGGATCGACCGTTTCGTGATGGGCCTCTCCGTGCTCGGCTTCTCCGTGCCGGTGTTCGTGGTCGGCTATCTCCTGATCGAGGTCTTCGCGATCGACCTGCGCTGGGTGCCGGTGCAGGGCTTCCGCAGCATCTTCAACGGCTTTGGACCGTTCTTCGAGCGCATCATCCTGCCGACCTGCGCGCTCTCGTTCATCTACATCGCGCTGATCGCGCGCATGACGCGTGCGGCGATGCTCGACGTGCTCGGTGAGGACTACGTCCGCACCGCCCGCGCCAAGGGCATCAACGAGGTCGCCGTGATGATGCGCCATGCGCTGCGCAATGCCGCGGTGCCCGTCATCACCGTAATCGGCACCGGCTTTGCGCTGCTGATTTCCGGCGTCGTCGTCACCGAGAGCGTGTTCAACATCCCCGGCATCGGCCGCCTCACGGTAGACGCTGTGCTGGCGCGCGACTATCCGGTCATCCAGGCGATGATCCTGCTGACGTCGCTGATCTATGTCGTCGTCAATCTCCTGATCGACGTCGCCTATACGCTGCTCGATCCCCGGATCCGGTACTGAGGCAAGGATACCAACAATATGTCCGTCGATAGCCTCCCCCAGTCGTCCATTCCGATCACGTCGCCACTGCGGCCGCGTTTCGGATTCCTCACCTCGACGCCGATCATTGCGGCGGCCACGATCCTGCTCGCGCTGATCGTGCTGGTCTCGATCCTGGCGCCGCTGATCGCGCCGCACGATCCGGTCCAGCTTGCGCCCTCGCAGCGGCTGAAGCCGGCCTCGGCGCAGTTCCTGCTCGGCACCGACGCCTATGGCCGTGACCTCTTGTCGCGCGTCATCTATGGCGGCCGCATCTCGCTCCTGATCGGCATCGGCTCGGCGATCCTGTCGATCGTCATCGGCCTTGCGATCGGCCTCGTCTCCGGCTTCTTCAAGCTGGTCGATGCCGTCCTGATGCGCGTCATGGACGGCCTCATGGCGATGCCGAGCATCCTGCTCGCGATCGCCGTGGTGTCGCTGTCCGGCGCCAGCATCTGGACCGTGCTGGTCGCGATCACCATCCCCGAAATACCGCGCGTGGCACGCCTGGTACGCTCGGTCGTGCTGTCCGCGCGCGAGGAGCCTTACGTCGAGGCTGCGATCTCGGTCGGCTCCAGCCTGCCGAAGATCATGTGGCGCCATCTGATGCCGAACACGATCGCGCCGCTGATCGTCCAGGGCACCTATGTCTGCGCTTCCGCGATCCTGACCGAGGCCATCCTCTCCTTCCTCGGCGCCGGCATCTCGCCGGAGACGCCGACCTGGGGCAACATCATGGCCGAGGGCCGTCAGTATTTTCAGCTCAAGCCGACGCTGATCTTCTGGCCGGGCCTGCTGCTTTCGATCGCCATCCTCAGCATCAATCTGATCGGCGACGCCGCCCGCGACGCCCTCGATCCCCGCATGAAGCAGCGGGAGGGCAAGTGATGACGGATCAAGTGATGACCAACCCAGTTCTCGACATCAACAACCTCGTCGTCTCCATCGGCAAGAAGCCGAAGGGCGCAAACATCATCGACGGGATCTCGATCCAGGTGCATAAGGGCGAGACACTGTGTCTCGTCGGCGAAAGCGGCTCGGGCAAGTCGGTGACCTCGCTCACCACGATGGGCCTGCTGCCGAAGGGCACGCTGGTTCCGACCGGCGGCAGCGTCAAGCTGGTCGGCGAAGAGATTCTCACCGCGACCGATCGCCGCCTGCGCCAGCTCCGCGCGACGCAGATGGCGATGATCTTCCAGGAGCCGATGACCGCGCTCAATCCGGTGGTGCCGGTCGGCCGTCAGATCGACGAGGTCCTGCGCGCCCACACCGATCTCGACGCCAAGGCGCGGAAGAAGCGCATTCTCGACATGATGGAGCAGGTCCGCCTGCCCCAGGTCGAGCGTATCTTCGCCTCCTATCCGCATCGCCTGTCCGGCGGCCAGCGCCAGCGCATCATGATCGCGATGGCGCTGGTGCTGGAGCCGAAGCTGCTGATCGCCGACGAGCCGACCACCGCGCTCGACGTCACCACGCAGAAGCAGATCCTGACGCTGATCCGCGACCTCCAGCGCGATCACGGCACCGCCGTCCTGTTCATCACCCACGACATGGGCGTGGTCGCCGAGATCGCCGACCGCGTCGCCGTGATGCGGCAGGGCCGGCTGGTCGAGACCGGTCCGCTCGAGACCGTGCTGCGCAACCCGACCATGGAGTACACCCGCAATTTGCTTTCTGCGGTGCCGAGCCTGGTGCCGCGCGCGGCGCGGCCCGAGACCAAGGAGCCGGTGGTGCTGGAGGCCAACGAGCTCGGCAAGGTCTATAAGGAGCGCGCCTTCTTCGGCAAAGGCCGCGAGGTCGTCGCCGCCGACAAGGTCACGCTGACGCTGCGCAAGGGCCGCACGCTCGGCATCGTCGGCGAGAGCGGCTCGGGCAAGTCCACCGTCGCGCGGTGCATCGTGCGCCTGATCGATCCGACCTCCGGCGGCGTGCGTCTCGCCGGCCGCGAGATCGCCGACATCTCGCGCCGCCTGCTCCAGCCGCACCGGCAGAAGATCCAGATCGTGTTCCAGGATCCCTATCGCTCGCTCAACCCGCGCATTACCGTCGGCGAGAGCATCGCGGAAGGCCCGATCAATTACGGCACCTCGCATGCCGATGCGATGAAGCGGGCGCGCGAACTGCTCGAGCTCGTTGGCCTGCCCGCGGACGCAGTGACGCGCTATCCGCACCAGTTCTCCGGCGGCCAGCGCCAGCGCATCGCCATTGCGCGTGCGCTCGCGCTCGACCCCGACGTGCTGGTCGCGGACGAAGCGGTCTCGGCACTCGACGTCTCGGTTCAGGCGCAGGTGCTGGAACTGCTCGACGAGATCCAGAACCGGCTCGGCATCGCCATCCTGTTCATTACCCACGATCTGCGCGTCGCAGCCCAGATCTGCGACGAGGTCGTGGTGATGCAGCACGGCCGTGTCGTCGAACAGGGCCTGGCCGCCGAGGTGCTGACCCATCCGAAGGAAGCCTACACCAGGGCGCTGCTGGAGGCCGCACCGGGCCGCGGCTGGGATTTTGCGAACTTCAGGCCGGTGTCGGAAGGCGTCGCGGCTACGGCTTAGGTTTGTCCACTCGTCATTGCGAGCGGAGCGAAGCAATCCAGAGTCCCTCTGCGGAGACGGTCTGGATTGCTTCGCTTCACTCGCAATGACGGGTAGCGACCATCATCATTCGAAAATGACTTAAAGCCATGCGCGGCGGCATGGGCTCCTCGCTTGCCCCCGCCTCGAAGCCAAGGCTAACGTCGCGCACTTTCAAACGCTGGACCAGAATTAATGACACGTATCGCCGTCGGCGGCTTCCTCCACGAGACCAACACGTTCGCCCCGACGAAGGCGACTTTCGCGGACTTCCAGCATGGCGGCGGCTGGCCGGCCATGACGGAAGGCGCCGACGTATTGAAGGTGATGCGCCGCATCAATGTCGGTCTCGCCGGCTTCGTCGACTGCGCCGAAGCGAATGGCTGGAACCTCATTCCGACGATCGCCTGCGGCGCAAGTCCGTCGGCGCATGTCACCAGGGACGCCTTCGAGCGTATCGTGAAGGTGATGGTCGACGGTATCGCCGCCGCCGGCCCGCTCGATGCGGTCTATCTCGATCTGCATGGCGCGATGGTGACCGAGCATCTCGACGACGGCGAAGGCGAGATTTTGGCGCGCGTGCGCCGCGTCATCGGCAAGGACGTTCCGCTGGTTGCCAGCCTCGACCTGCACGCCAACGTCACGCCCGAGATGATGGAACACGCGGACGCGCTGATCGCCTACCGCACCTATCCGCATGTCGACATGGCCGAGACCGGCCGCGCCTCCGCAAGGCACCTCGCCCTGCTGCTGCAGACCAGGCAGCGCTTTGCAAAGTCGTTTCGCCAATTGCCGTTCTTGATCGCGATCAGCTGGCAATGCACCAATGACTTTCCCACCAAGGGCATCTACGAAAAACTGGCGGCGCTGGAGAGCGACGCCGTTCCGACGCTGTCCTTCGCGCCCGGCTTCCCCGCCGCCGACTTCCGCGACTGCGGCCCGAGCGTGTTCGCCTATGGCAAGACGCAGGCCGATGCCGACCGCGCGGCCGATGCGATCGTCAAACTGATCGAAAGCCACGAGGACGATTTCGACGGCAAGATCTGGTCGCCCGACGACGGCGTGCGCCATGCGATGGAACTCGCCAAGGGCGCGAGCAAGCCGATCATCATCGCCGACACCCAGGACAATCCGGGCGCCGGCGGCGATTCCGACACCACCGGCATGCTGCGCGCGCTGGTACGCAACAAGGCGAGCGCCGCGACCGGCGCGATCTACGACCCGATCTCGGCCAAGGCCGCGCATGAGGCCGGCGTCGGCGCCACCGTGACGCTGTCGCTCGGCGGCAAATCCGGCATTCCCGGTGACGAGCCCTATCGCGAGACCTTCACCGTCGAAAAGCTCTCCGACGGACGCTTCATCGCGCCCGGCCCCTACTACGGTGGCCGCGAGATGGAGATGGGTCCCTCCGCGTGCCTGCGCATCGGTGACGTCCGCGTCGTCGTCTCCTCGCACAAGGCACAGCTCGCCGATCAGGCGATGTACCGCTATGTCGGCATCGAGCCGACCGCGCAGAAGATTCTGGTCAACAAGAGCTCGGTGCACTTCCGCGCCGATTTCGAGCCGATCGCGGAAAAGCTGATGATCTGCGCCGCGCCCGGCGCGATGCCGGCCGACACAGCCACCCTGCCCTGGACGCGCCTGCGGCCGGGCATCCGCATCAAGCCGAACGGCCCCGTTTTCACGCCCCCATCACGCTAACCGGACAGGACACATGCCCACGATCGACCGCATCGACGGCTATGCCGACGAACTCACTGCTATCAGGCGCGACCTCCACGCCCATCCCGAGATCGGCTTCGAGGAAGTGCGCACCTCCGGCATCGTCGCCGACAAGCTGAAGAGCTGGGGCATCGAGGTGCACCGCGGTCTCGGCGGCACCGGCGTGATCGGCGTCATCAAGGGCAAGGGTTCGGGCAGCAAGCGCATCGGGCTTCGTGCCGACATGGACGCGCTGCCGATGGAAGAGAACACCAATCTGAAATGGAGTTCGAAAATCCCCGGCCGCTTCCACGGCTGCGGCCATGACGGCCACACCACCATGCTGCTCGGCACCGCGCGCTACCTCGCCGAGACCAAAAATTTCGACGGCACCGTGCACCTGATCTTCCAGCCGGCCGAGGAAGGCCTTGGTGGCGCTCGCGCGATGATCAAGGACGGCCTGTTCGAGAAGTTTCCCTGCGACGAGCTCTACGGCCTACACAACGCGCCCGACCTCAACCTCGGCGAAATCGCGATCCTGCCCGGCCCCGCGATGGCCAGCGCCGACTTCTTCGACCTGCGCATCACCGGCTACGGCGCGCATGGCGCGATGCCCGAACGCTCCAAGGACGCGGTGATCATCGCGACCACGCTGGCGCAGGCGATCCAGACCATCGTCAGCCGCAACGTCGAGCCGCTGCAGGCCGCCGTCATCTCGATCACGCAGATTCACGCCGGTTCGGCCTACAACGTCATCCCTGGCGAGGCCCATCTCTGCGGCACCATCCGCACCTTCTCGGATGAAGTCCGCGCCCTGATCGCCGAACGCATCCGCACGATCTGCGCCGGCATCGCATCCGCATATCAGTGCGTGATCGAAGCCGACATCCGCGACACCTTCGGCGTGCTGGTCAACCAGGTCGAGCAGTCCAAGGTGGTCGAGGAGGTCGCGCGCACCGTCGTCAACCCCGCCAACGTGATCACCCGCGCCCAGCCGAAGATGGGCAGCGAGGATTTCGCCGACATGCTGCAAACCATTCCCGGTGCCTACTTCTGGATCGGCCACGACGGCTCGGTGCCCGTGCACAATCCCGGCTTCGTGCTCGACGACAAGATCCTGCCGATCGGCGCCAGCATGTTCGCCCGGATCATCGAAACGCGCATGCCGGTAGGTTAGCAATGCACAAGAAGAGCGTCGAAGAGGCCGTCACCTCGCTGCACGATCTCTCCGCGGTTGATCTGATCGCGGGCTATCGCGCCAAGCAGTTCTCGCCGAGCGAGGTGCTGGAGGACGTGCTTGCGCACGTCGCTGCGTGGGAACCGCACCTCAAGGCGCTCTTCGCGTTCGACCCCGACAGCGCGCGCGAGGCCGCGAAGGCCTCGACCGCGCGCTGGAGCGGGGGCGAACCTTCCGGCGCGCTCGACGGCGTGCCTGTCACGGTAAAGGACAACATCGCGACCAAGGGCGTGCCGGTGCCGCTCGGCGCTGCCAGCGTGAAGCTCGTGCCAGCCGAGAAGGACGCACCGCCCGCTGCGCGACTGCGCGAGGCCGGTGCGATCATCTTCGCGAAGACCACCATGCCCGATTACGGCATGCTGTCCTCGGGACTCTCCAGCTTCCACGCGCTGGCGCGCAATCCCTGGGATCTCTCCAAGAATCCCGGCGGCTCCAGCGCGGGCGCCGGCGCGGCGGCTGCGGCCGGCTATGGCCCCTTGCATCTCGGCACCGATATCGGCGGCTCGGTCCGCCTGCCTGCGGGCTGGTGCGGTCTCGTCGGCCTGAAACCGAGTTTTGGCCGCGTGCCGATCGACCCGACCTATGTCGGCCGTGTCGCCGGTCCCATGACCCGCACGGTCGACGATTGCGCGCTGATGATGAGCGTGATTGCAAAGCCCGACCGGCGCGACGGCATGAGCCTGCCCGCCGAGCCTCTCAACTGGAAGGGACTGGAGAAATCCCCGCGCAAACTGCGCATCGGCCTGATGCTCGATGCCGGCGTCGGCCTGCCGGCAGAAAGGCCGGTCCGCGATGTTGCAGTGAAAGCCGCAAAGGCGTTCGAATCTGCAGGTAGCGTCGTCACCGAGGTCGACGGCATTTTGACCCGCGAGATGCTCGACGGCCTCGACAATTTCTGGCGCGCGCGGATGTGGGACGATCTGGCCAAGCTGACGCCGGCCGAACAGGCAAAGGTGCTGCCCTACATCTTCAAATGGGGCGCATCCGGCGCAAAGCTCTCGGGTGTGGACGTCATCCGCGGCTTCAATCAGACCATGGCGATCCGCGCCGCTGCGTCAAAGCTGTTCTGCGAGCTCGACTACGTGATCTCGCCGACCGCGCCGAACGTGAACTACCCTGCGGACTGGGCCTCGCCCACCAACGATCCGATGCGGCCGTTCGAGCACATCTGCTATACCGTGCCATGGAATATGTCGGAGAACCCTGCGGTCTCCCTCAACGGCGGTTTCGACGCCAACGGCTTTCCCATCGGCGTGCAGATCGTCGGCCGTCGCTTCGATGATATTGGCGTGCTCGGCATGGCCAAGGCGTTCGAGGGCTTGCGCGGCGCACAGAAGCCCTGGCCGAGCCCACCGGCAAAGTAAGCATTCCGTCATGGCCGGGCTTGTCCCGGCCATCCACGTTCTTGTACTGCTCGCATGCCCAGTCCGCGCAAGACGGACAACGGCGACCATGCGTCTCGTCTCATTGAGATCGCACTTAAGATGAGGAAGGAAACCACCATGGCGTATGAGACGATCAAATACGAGGTCGCCGAACAGATCCTCACCATCACGCTGAACCGGCCCGACAAGCTCAACGCCTTCAACGCGCAGATGCAGGCCGAGCTGATCGACGCGTTCGACGCCGCCGACAAGGACGACGACGTCCGCGCCATCATCGTCACCGGCGCCGGCCGCGGTTTTTGCGCGGGCGCCGATCTTTCCTCGGGTGCGGACACCTTCGATCGCGACGCGCGGCGCGGCCCGGTAAAGCGCTTCGCGGACGGCAAGGTCGATTACAGCGATCCGCAGGTGCGCGACGGCGGCGGCCAGGTGACGCTGCGCATCTTCAAGTGCCTGAAGCCCGTCATCGCCGCCGTGAACGGCCCTGCCGTCGGCATCGGCGTCACCATGCAACTGGCGATGGACATCCGCATCGCCTCGGATGCCGCGCGCTTCGGCTTCGTGTTCTCCCAGCGTGGCATCGTGCCGGAGGCCGCCTCGAGCTGGTTCCTGCCGCGCATCGTCGGCATCTCGCAGGCGCTGGAATGGTGCTATTCCGGCCGCGTCTTCCCGGCCCAGGAAGCTCTCGCCGGCCGCCTCGTCAGCAAGGTCGTAGCTCCCGATGATCTCTTGCCGACCGCCCGCGCGCTGGCCAAGGAATTCGCCGCCAAGACCGCGCCGGTGTCGGTCGCGCTGATCCGCCAGATGATGTGGCGCATGATGGGCGCCGACGATCCCATGGAAGCCCACAAGGTCGACAGCCGTGGCATCTACACGCGCGGCCGCTCGGACGACGTTAGGGAAGGCGTGGTGTCGTTCCTGGAGAAGCGTCCGGCGCAGTTCAAGAACAAGGTGTCGAGCGATATGCCGGACTATTTCCCGTGGTGGAGCGAGCGGGAGTACAAGTAAGAGGGATCGTAGGGTGGGCAAAGGCGCTCTTGCGCCGTGCCCACCATCTATCAGCAATCGAAACCAGAATGGTGGGCACGCTTCGCTTTGCCCACCCTACGGCACCGTCAATCCATCACCAGCGCCACCCGCCCGATCGCCTTGCGGTCGATCAACAGCCGCATCGCTTTAGCATAATCCTGCAGCGGCAGGCGGTGCGAGACGTTGGGGCGGAGCTTGCCTTCTTCCGCCCATTGCAGCAGCGCCTTCAGGCGCACCTCGCCGAGCGCGGGATTCTTCCGTACGGCCTCACCCGCACGCACGCCGAGCACGCTCGCGCCCTTGATCAGCAGCAGGTTGGTCTTCGCCGAGCCGATGCCACCGGTAAAGCCGATCACCAGCAGCCGCGCGCCCCAGGCAATGCAGCGCATCGAGTTCTCGAACACCTCGCCGCCGACGGGATCGAACACGACGTCGGCGCCACGACCGTCTGTGATGCGCTTGATGGCATCGCGAAACGGCTCGCGATCGTAGCGCACGAGATGGTCGGCGCCGCGCGATTTCGCTATCGCAAGCTTCTCGTCGCTGGAGGCGGTCGCGATCACGGTCGCGCCCAGCATCTTGCCGATCTCGACTGCGGCAAGCCCCACGCCACCGCCGGCGCCATGCACCAGCAACACCTCGCCCGGCATGACCCGGCCGCGATCGATCAGCGCGTGATAGGCGGTGCCGTGGCCGGCGAGATAGGTCGCAGCTTCCGCGTAGTCGAACGTCGACGGCATCGGCGTTAGCTGCGTCGGCATCACCACCGCTTCGTCGGTGAAGGCGCCATGACGCATCTTGACGATGACCTTGTCGCCGACGGACACGCCGCTTGCCTCTGCGCCCACCTCGGTGACGTCGCCGGCGGCCTCCATGCCGGGCGTGAAAGGCAGCTCCGGCTTGAGCTGATATTCGCCGGCCGCCATCAGCACGTCCGGAAAGTTCAATCCGGCGGCGCGGATCGCAACGCGCACCTCACCCGGTTTGACGGCGCGCGACGGAAACTCCTCCAGCCGCAACGTCTCGGGCGCGCCGAGTTCGCGGCAGACGACAGCCCGCACCATCAGGCCGCACTCGCCTTGCTGCGTTCGAGCGCCTCGCGGATCAGCGGCAGGCGGTCGTTGCCGAAGTACATGTCGGTCTTGCCCACGAAGATCGTCGGAGAGCCGAAGCCGCCGCGTGCCACGACCTCTTCCGTGTTGGCCTTGAGCTGGTCCTTGATTGCCTGCTCGGAGATGCCGGCAAAGAACTTCTGCTCGTCGACACCGACGTTCCTGCAGATCTCGGCGAGCACCGCGTCCTGCGAGATGTCCTTGTCGCCGCCCCAATAGGTCTCGAACACGGCAGTGGCGAACGGCACCATGTCTTTCCCCAGCCAGATGCAGCCGCGCATGACCTTCACGCTGTTCACCGGAAACACCGTCGGCGGCATCTTGATCGCGAGGCCGGCCGAGCGCGACCAGTCGGCGAGGTCTTTTTTCATGTAGCGCGCCTTCAGCGGCACCGGCGTCTCGCGCTGCGCGTAGACGCTCGGATTGACCGTGTTGAAGATGCCGCCGACCAGGATCGGCCGCCAGATGATCTCGGCCCCCAGCTCCTTTGCCAGCGGCTGGATGTTGTGGAAGGCGAGGTAGGTCCAGGGGCTGGAACAGTCGAAGAAGAATTCAATCATGGCGTTTCCTTTGCGTCTTGTTTGTCGTGCTCTATCCCCGTCATTGCGAGCGACTTGTCCGCCATAGCTCGAAGAGCGACGGCGGAAGCGAAGCAATCCAGAATCTTTCCGCGGAACCAGTCTGGATTGCTTCGTCGCTTCGCTCCTCGCAATGACGATGGGGCGAGCAGCCTACTTCTTTCCCAGCACTTCCTTGGCACGCTGGCCGAACATGATCTTGCGTGATTCCTCGTCGAACGGCTCTTTCACGAACTTGCCGATCGCAAGCCCCGCCTGCACCTGCGGCCGTGCGCGCACCTCGGCGTACCAGCGTTTCACGTTCGGATAGTCGTCGAGCGTAAAGCCCTGCGCCTTGTGGGTCATGGTCCAGGGGAAGCAGGCGATGTCCGCGATGGAATAGTCGCCGGCGACATAGGCGCCGGTCTTGGCCAACTGCCGGTCGAGCACGCCATAGAGCCGCGCGGCCTCGTCGCGGTAACGCTCAATCGCATAAGGGATCTTTTCCGCCGCATAGAGCGCGAAATGGCCGTGCTGGCCGAGCATCGGCCCGAGGCCCGCCATCTGCCACATCACCCACTGGATGGTCGTCGAGCGACAGCGCAGATCGCTGGCCAGGAAGCGGCCGGTCTTCTCGGCGAGGTAAATCAGGATCGCGCCGGTCTCGAACGCCGAGAACGGCGCACCGCCGTCGGCGGGTGCGTGGTCGACGATCGCGGGAATGCGATTGTTGGGGGAGACCGCCAGAAATTCGGGGCTGAACTGCTCGCCGGCGCGGATATTGACGGGCTTCACGTTATAGGGGAGCCCGAGTTCCTCCAGCATGATCGAGATTTTCCAGCCGTTCGGCGTCGGCGCATAATAGAGGTCGATCATCGCCCTTCCCTGTCGTCGCCAATGGAATAGAGAGCGACTTTTGTTGTTCTGTACCTTGACGTTAAGACATGGCAGGAAGGGGCGCAACACAACCTGCCGGGAGAGCCGCCATGCTGTTTCCAACCACGATCGCCGGCTCCTTGCCGAAGCCGGAATGGCTCGCCGAGCCGAACATGCTCTGGGCACCCTGGAAGTCGCAAGGCGCCGAGCTTCTCCGCGCCAAGCGCGATGCGACCATGCTCGCCGTCAAGGTCCAGGAGGATGCCGGCATCGACATCGTCACCGAGGGCGAGCAGGCCCGCCAGCATTTCGTGCACGGCTTCCTGGAGAAGATCGACGGTATCGACTTCGCCCACAAGGTCGAGATGGGCATCCGCAAGGACCGCTACAAGGCGATGGTGCCGCAAGTGGTCGCGCCGCTTCAGCTCAAGGGGCGTGTCCATGCCGACGAGGCGCGCGTGGCGCGCACGCACACAACGAAGAAGCTGAAGTTCACCCTGCCCGGCCCGATGACCATCATCGACACGATTGCGGACCGCTACTACGGTGATCGCGTCAAGATGGCCTTTGCCTTCGCCGATCTCCTCAACGAGGAAGCCAAGGCATTGCAGGCCGACGGCGTCGATCTCGTGCAGTTCGACGAGCCCGCCTTCAACGTCTACATGGACGAGGTCAACGACTGGGGCATCAAGGCGCTGGAGCGTGCCGCGCAGGGGCTGACCTGCGCCACCGCCGTGCACATCTGCTACGGCTACGGCATCAAGGCCAACACCGACTGGAAGGAGACGCTCGGCGCACAGTGGCGGCAGTACGAGCAGATCTTTCCGGCGATCGACGCGAGCCCGATCCAGCAGGTCGCGATCGAGTGCCGTAATTCCAAGGTGCCGCTCGATTTGCTGGCGCTGCTGAAAAACAAGATCGTGCAGGCCGGCGTGATCGACGTCGCCAGCGACACGGTGGAGACGGCCGAGGACGTCGTGCAGGTGATCGACGCGGTGTCGAAGTTCGTTCCCAAGAGCAACATCATCGCCACCACCAATTGCGGCATGGCGCCGATGCGGCGGGAGATCGCCGAGGCCAAGCTGATGGCGCTCGGCGCCGGTGCCGCGCTGGCGCGCGAGAAGCTGGGGTGATGGTGCTCCGAACGGCACTCGTCGTCACGGCTCTTGCGGGGATCACATTCGCTGTGCGCGCGGAGGATCGCTCCGTGCTGCTGAATTGCAAGGCCATGGTCGAGCGTGCGTCAAAGGATACGGGTACGGCAACCGAGGCCGAGCTCACCCGCTGCCGCCAGATCATGCGCGAATGGGCGCTGCGCGATGCGCGGACGACAGTGGATGAGCAGGGGCGGCCGCTGAAATAGCCACACGCTCGCTGCGTTCCCTCCCCCTTGCGGGGACGGTCAGGCGCGGTGCGCGCTGGGGTGCAATGTGACCTCATAGCCGGCGCTCATCGCGCGCAGCGTCGATGGCGGGGTCAGCAACCGCGCATCGTCAAGCTCTCGCGCGCCTTCAACATAACCCGCCGTCGACCACAGCAGCGCCCCGCCCTGCATCAGCAGAAAGCTTTCCTCGCCCTGCTGCAGCATCGCGCCGTCTGGAAGCTGGTCGAGCGGCACCAGCAGCGCATGAAGCCGCTTCTTGCCGTGATCGAGCCGCTCGTGGTGCAGCACCGTGTCGATATCGTGCATGCGGACATCACGGACGCGGTTGCCCTTCTCCCACGCAGCCCGGAAGCGATTGGCATCGTCACGGCGGCAGTAGAAGCAGGGGCGATGGCCGGCGGCGAGCGCGGTGGCCTCGTCGAGGAAGAACAGCTCGGTCCAGCTGTGCGTCGTCATCACCTCGCGACGGCGGCCGCGGAATTCGCAAACACAGGTGAGCCAGGCCGGCGACGACCACCGCTTCTTGAGCAGCGTCCTGGTCGCGGGATCATGGATGATGCCGCGATTGCCGGTGAACAGGCCACGGTGCGGCGTGGCGATGATGTCGCCGGTCGGCGTGACACGGTTTTGCAGGGGCATGGCCACCTCCACCTGTCATTGCGAGCGAAGCGAGACAATCCAGAAATGCGTCTGCGGAAATCGTCTGGCTTGCTTCGTCGCTTCCCTCACGCCGCGCCGTCGCGCAGCGGCGGGTGGTAGGACAGCGCGGTGTCCCAGGGGAAGAAGATCCAGGTGTCCTGCGAGACCTCCGTGATGAAGGTGTCGACCAGCGGGCGTCCCTTCGGCTTGGCGTAGACGGTGGCGAAATGCGCATCGGGCAGCATGTCGCGTACCAGCCTGCCGGTCTTGCCGGTGTCGACGAGGTCGTCGACGATCAGAAGCCCCTTGCCGGTGCCGCCGCCGAGCTTCATCGCCGCCTCGGACATGCCCTTGAGGACCTGGAGCTCGCCCTGCTTGTCGTGGTCGTAGCTGGCGATGCAGACCGTATCGATGATGCGGACACCGAGCTCGCGCGCCACGATCGCGGCCGGCACCAGCCCGCCGCGGGTGATCGCGATGACGGCGTGGAACGGGCCGACCTCGTTGAGCCGCCAGGTCAGCGCCCGGCAGTCGCGGTGGAACTGGTCCCACGAAACAGGAAAGGCCTTGCCGGCCCGCTCCTGCGCGCTCAGTTCCGGTGCTTCGCCAGCCATTGTTGTCTCCTGCCAATCTTCATCCGGCAGCCATTCTGCTACCGGGTGATGTTCAATCCCGCCAGCATTTCCTTCACCGCCGCCATCGCCGCTGCCAGCTTGTCCGCGTCGCGCGAGCGCACCACCAGATTGGTGTTCGGCTTCTGATCTTCGTCCATGAACGGATAGCTGCCGATGATGGTGTCGGGATGGGCGGCGGCGATCGCGCGCAGCGGGCTGCCGATGTCACCTTCGCGCGCATTGGCGCGGACCGATTCGGAGAGCATACGCACGCCCGACTTCAGCTTGGGCGAGACGATGTCCATCATCGCCTGCATGATCGAGGGCACGCCGGCCATCACGATGACGTTGCCGATCTTGAAGCCGGGGGCGAGGATGGTCGCGCTCTGGATCAGCTCGGCGCCATCGGGGATGCGGGCCATGCGCAGGCGGGCCTCGTTGAGGTCCTGCTCGCTCCAGCGCTCGCGGAAGCGGGCGACGACCTCCGGATGGTGGTCGATGCCGACGCCGAACGCCTTGGCGACGCTGTCGGCGGTGATGTCGTCATGGGTTGGCCCGATGCCGCCGGTGGTGAAGACATAGGCGTAGCGATGCCGCAGTGCATCCAACGCCGCGATGATGTCGTCCTCGTCGTCGGAGACGACCCGGACTTCCTTCAGGTCGATGCCGATATTGGTCAGGTATTCGGCGATGAAGCCGATATTCTTGTCCTTGGTGCGGCCGGACAGGATTTCATCCCCGATGACCAGAATGCCCGCCGTGACGATGTCGCTCATACCTTAAGTCCCTCACCTGTCGGCCCGACTTTGCCGAGGTAACGCGTTGAAGTCACGCGGTTTTGCTGCCGAAATAAGCAGTCCTCAGCCATTTTTTGAGGCACCCTCCCGGCTGTCCCCGGCAAATGCCACAACTCCATGCTTATCGCGCTGGCCCAGCCCTTGCTACCTCCTCAGAGTCATGCACTCTTGCCGCATGGCCAGGACGTTGCGGTCTTCACCAAGGCCTAGCGACCTGTCGAATGGCGCAACGCCTTGCGGAGACAAGTCGGGATCTATGGCAGTCGCGTTTGATGAAATGAACATTCCCGGCGGGGACCTTCGCCCCGCCTATCAGGAGCTGGCGCGCTGGCTCAAGGAGACGCCTCCCGAGGCGCTCGAATATCGCCGCCAGGAGGCCGAGCTCCTGTTCCGCCGCATCGGCATCACCTTTGCCGT
Organism: Bradyrhizobium sp. P3_C3; assembly: GCF_056402655.1. Taxonomy (NCBI): domain Bacteria; kingdom Pseudomonadati; phylum Pseudomonadota; class Alphaproteobacteria; order Hyphomicrobiales; family Nitrobacteraceae; genus Bradyrhizobium; species Bradyrhizobium sp. P3_C3. The sequence continues at coordinate 374,745 of NZ_JBFUGY010000001.1, forward strand.
CTATGGCGATTCCGAATCCACCGAGCGCCTGATCCCCTTCGACGTGATCCCGCGAATCATGTCCGGCAAGGAATGGGCGTTGCTGGAGAAGGGCCTGAAGCAGCGCGTGCGCGCGCTCAACATGTTCCTGCGCGACATCTATCACGGCCGCGACATCCTGCGCGCCGAGGTCGTGCCCGACGACCTGATCTTCCAGAACCCGGTGTTCCGCCCCGAGATGAACGGCCAGCAGGTGCCGCACGACGTCTACGTGCACATCGCCGGCATCGACATCGTCCGGATCGATGCCGAGGACTTCATCGTGCTGGAGGACAATGCCCGTACGCCGTCGGGTGTGTCCTACATGCTGGAAAACCGCGAGATCATGATGCGGTTGTTTCCGGACCTGTTCGCCCGCCACAGGGTGGCTCCGGTCGAACGCTATCCGGACGAACTGCTCTCCGCGCTGCGTTCGGTGGCGCCGCAAGGCGCCTCCGGCGAGCCGACCGTCGCCCTGCTCACGCCCGGCGTCTACAATTCGGCCTACTACGAGCACTCCTTCCTTGCCGACAAGCTCGGCATCGAACTGGTCGAAGGCCGCGATCTCATCGTCAAGAACAACGAAGTGTTCATGCGGACGACCGAGGGAGTGAAGCGGATCGACGTGATCTATCGCCGCGTCGACGACGATTTCATCGACCCCCTCACCTTCCGTCCCGACTCCGTGCTCGGCGTGCCCGGGCTGATGTCGGCCTATGCGGCCGGCAACATCACGCTCGCCAATGCGGTCGGCACCGGCATCGCCGACGACAAGGCGATCTACTCCTACATGCCGGACATCGTGAAATTCTATCTCGGCGAGGAGCCGATCCTGAAGAACGTGCCGACGTGGCGTTGCCGCGAGCCGAAGGACCTTGCCTATGTGCTCGACAATCTCGGCGAGCTCGTCGTGAAGGAGGTCCACGGCTCCGGCGGCTACGGCATGCTGATCGGCCCCGCCGCGACGAAAGCGACGATCGAGGCCTTCCGCGAAAAGCTCAAGCGCGAGCCGGAAGGTTTTATCGCGCAGCCGACGCTGGCGCTCTCGACCTGCCCGACCTGTACGGCAAGCGGCCTCGCGCCACGCCACGTTGACCTGCGCCCCTTCGTGCTCACCGGCAGCAAGAGCACCACGATCGTGCCCGGAGGGCTGACACGGGTCGCGCTCAAGGAAGGCTCCCTGGTGGTGAATTCGAGCCAGGGCGGCGGCACCAAAGACACCTGGATCCTGGACGAGTAGTCAGATGCTGTCGCGTACCGCCGAAAACCTCTACTGGCTCGCCCGCTATGTCGAACGGGCCGAATATCTCGCGCGCACCATCGATGCGACGCTGCGCGTCACCGCGCTTCCCGCCGCCTATATCGGCAAGACCAATGAATGGGACTCGGCGCTTCTCACCGCCGGCGTCGCCGCGAGCTTCTATCAGCAATACGAAGTCGCCAACGAGCACAACGTCGTCGACTACCTCTCGTTCTCGGCAAGCAATCCATCATCGATCAGGAACTGCATCGAGGCGGCGCGGCTGAACTCGCGCTCGGTGCGCACCGCGCTCACCAGCGAGATGTGGGACACCATCAACTCGGCCTGGATCGAACTCCAGGAGGTCTGGAGCAAGGGCACCTCCACGCGCGAGGATCTCGCCAAATTCCTGCGCTTCGTGCAGGAGACTTCGCTGCGCTTCGACGGCTCGGCCTACCGGACCATGCTGCGCAACGACGCCTACTGGTTCTCGCGGATGGGCGTGCATCTGGAGCGCGCCGACAACACCGCGCGCATCCTCGACGTGAAGTACCATGTGCTGCTGCCCGAGGAGGAGCATGTCGGCGGCCCGCTCGACTTCTATCAGTGGAGCTCGATCCTGCGCTCGGTCTCGGCGCTGACAGCCTATCACTGGGTCTATCGCGAGACGCTGAAGCCGTGGCTGATTGCGGACCTGCTCATCCTCAACGACACGCTGCCGCGCTCACTGGCAAGCTGCTACGGCAATCTCGTGCGCAACCTCGACCAGATCGGCGTCGCCTACGGCCGCCAGGGCCCCGCCCAGCGCCATGCCCGCGGCATCCGCAACCGGCTGGAACACAGCAATATGAACGACATTTTCCAGCACGGCGTGCATGAATTCATTCAGGAATTCATCACGGACAATTCCAGGCTGGGCGAAATCATCACGAAGCAGTATTTGATCTGATGTCCCCCGGCTGACGAAAACGGGATATCGTCATGGCCGGGCTTGTCCCGGCCATCCACGTTCTTGCTTTTGCGCGGCGAGGAAGATCGTGGATGGCCGGGACAAGCCCGGGCATGACGAGCTTCTTCGCAATAGGCAGCGGGTCTAACCACTAACTTCACGGTCCACCATGCGCCTGCGAATCCTGCACACCACGACCTATCGCTACGAGCCGCCGGCCACCAGCGTGATCCAGATCCTGCGCATGACGCCCGGCAGCCATGACGGGCAGTATGTGGCGGAGTGGCAGATCGACGTCTCGACTGACACCAAGCTCGACACCCATGAGGATGCCTTCGGCAACGTCACCCATGTGCTGTCCTGCGGACCCGTCGGCGACATCAAGATCACCGCCGAGGGCCTGATCGAGACCCACGACACCGGCGGCGTGCTGCGCGGCGCCGACGAGCGCTTTCCGGCCGGCATGTTCTTGCGCGCCACCGACCTCACCACCGTCAATCCGGCGATGACGGCGGTCGCGCGGCAGTTGCGCAGCGAGGCCGAGAGCGACACGCTCGGCTTCCTGCACACGCTGATGACGCAAATCAGCGATCACATGACCTTCGACGAGGATCCGACCAACAGCGGCACCTCGGCGGCCGAAGCGTTCACGCTCAAGCGCGGCGTCTGCCAGGACTACGCGCATATCTTCATCGCCTGCGCCCGCAGCGGCGGCGTGCCGGCGCGCTTCGTCTCCGGCCATTTCCTGCGCTCGGACGGCACGGTGCACCAGGATGCCGGCCATGCCTGGGCGGAAGCTTACGTCGACGGTCTCGGCTGGGTCGGCTTCGATCCCGCCAACTGCATCTGCACCACCGACGCCCATGTCCGCGTTGCGATCGGGCTCGACTATCTCGGCGCAGCCCCCGTGCGCGGCACCCGCTATGGCGGCGGTGCGGAGACGCTGACGGTGGCCGTGAAGGTCGAGCAGGCCGGCCGCGGCGGGCAATCGCAGTCGCAGTCACAGCGGCAAAGCTAGGCGCTGCGGTATCTCGTCACGAGGCATCTGCGGCGCAATCACGTCGCAGCGTTACAGCTGTAATCGACGACGGCCCGCGCTGAAACCGTCCCGTAGCGCCATCTCTTCAACCTCCGTTGTGATCCGTTTCCGCAACAGAGGTTGAGACAGATGCGGCTTCACGAAAAGAACAAGAAGCATTCCGTGCCCCTGCGCGATCCCCACCAAGACATGCTTGCGGGGATCCGGGAGTTGGCTCCCGAGATCAAGGCCCGCGCCGCCGAGATCGAAGCCGCACGCCGCGTCCCGCCCGACCTCGTGGAACGGCTGCGGTCGATCGGGCTCTTCCGGATGTTCGTTGCGCGGAGCCATGGCGGGCTGGAGCTGGATTTTCCGGCCAGACTGGAGGTCATCAAGGCACTGGCCCGTCTCGACGGCTCGATCGGCTGGATCGCGACTGTCGCCGGAGCCAGCAGCCTCTTCGTCGCAGCGTCACCCCCGGAATTGTACCAGCGCATCTATCAGGACGGACCCGATACGGCGATCTGCGGCTCATCCCAACCGGGTGGAACGGCAGAGCGCGTGGCCGACGGTTATCGCGTCAAGGGCCGCTGGCCGTTCGCCAGCGGTTGCACGCACGCCGACTGGATCGGCGGGTTCTGCATTGTCACCGAAAATGGCAAGCCGGTCCCCGGCCCGCAGGGCAAGCCGCTGCTTCGCGTCGTTGTGTTGCCGGCGCGCGACTGGGAGATCGAGGACACTTGGCACGCGGCGGGGCTCAAGGGCACCGGCAGCCATCACGTCACGCTGCGGGAGACGCTGGTTCCCGAGGCCAATTTCTTCGATCTCGATGCCGCCCGCGCCAGTCGGGTCCGCTCTATCGGGCGCTGCGCCAATGGCTGCCATTGGTGCACGGCGCATTCACGGTAGGCATGGCCGAGGGCACCGTCGATGACCTGCTCGCGCTGGCGGGCACCGGAAGGCAGCAATTGTACGCGGCCGTGCCGATGCGGGAGTCCGAGATCTTCCAGTACGATCTCGGCCGGATCTCCGCCGACCTCGGGGCCGCGCAAGCGTTTCATGAGGTCCAGGCCGCCAGCCACTGGCGTCACGCGCTGGCGGGAACGCTGAACGACGAAGACCTCATGATCGAGGGGTCCCGGTCCGCGACCTGGCTCGCCACGACCTGCGTCGGCATCGCGGATGCCTGCTTTGCGCTGGCCGGCGCCAGCGTGGTCTATGACAGTTCGCCGCTGCAGCGGCGCCTGCGCGACCTTCACGTCGCAGCTCAGCACGCTCACGCGCAGCAGCGGCAATATGTCGACGTCGGCAAGCTGGCCTTGCGTCGTGCGGCCGGACATGCCGGCTGAGCGCTCGAGCCGTGCTACACTCGCGGGATCAGACCTGACCCCGCGAGGTACCCCATGGCGACCGTAAAGCTGCTTTCGGACGATGAACTCTCCGCCGAGGCGCGCGCCGTTTTCGACGATATCCGCAAGGTGCGGAAGTCGGACTTCGTCAACAATTTCTGGCGCGCGCTGGCGCATGATCCGAAGACGCTGCGGCGGACTTGGGAGAGCATCAAGGAGGTGATGGCACCCGGCGCGCTCGATCCCAAGATCAAGGAAATGCTCTATGTCGCAGTCTCGATCGCGCATGGCTGCAGCTATTGCATCCATTCGCACACCGCGGGCGCACGGGCCAAGGGCATGACCGAGGCCGAATATGGCGAGATGCTCGCCATCGTCGGCATGGCCGCGGAGACCAACCGGCTGGTCACGGCGCTCGGCGTCCCCGTCGACGAGGCGTTTCTCGTCGATGCCGCTGACTGAGCGGCAGAGATAGCTGTTTCGCCGGAGAATGACGACCTCCCCCGGGGAATCGGGGGTTTCATGCCTCCCCGAAATTGGCTAGTAATTCCGCGCAAACGCGTTCGGGGACGGGAAATGACCTATTGTTGCGGAATCCTGGTTCGGGACGGTCTGGTGATGATCGCCGACACCCGAACCAATGCCGGGCTCGACAATGTCTCGACCTTCCGCAAGCTCCACATCTTCTCCAAACCCGGCGACCGCATCATGGCGATCGCCAGCGCCGGTAACCTCGCCATCAGCCAGTCGGTGCTGTCGACGCTGACCGAAGGCCTGGAGGACCCCACCACGGGCGAGGTCGAGACGCTGATGAACGCGCCGACCATGTTCCAGGCCGCCCAGCGCATCGGTCGGGCGATCCGGGCGGTGCACGCGACCGAAGGACCGGCGCTGCGATCCGAAGACGTCTCCTTCGACGTCTCCTTCCTCTTCGGCGGCCAGATCAAGGGCGCGCGCATGCGCCTGTTCATGGTCTACACCGCCGGCAATTTCATCGAGTGCACCACGGACACGCCCTACCTGCAGATCGGCGAGCACAAATACGGCAAGCCGGTGCTCGACCGCGCCATGCATTACGACGTCGAGCTGTACGAGGCGCTGAAGACCGGCCTGATCTCGATGGACTCGACCATGCGCTCCAATCTCGGCGTCGGCCTGCCGATCGACGTGCTGGTGGTGCGTAGCGATGCCTGCGATGCCGATCTCAACCACCGCATCGAGGCCGGCGAGCCCTATTTCCACGACCTCCGTTCGCGCTGGTCGGCGGCCCTGCGCGCGGCGCATCAGAACATTCCGCGGCCGCCCTACAAGAACGAAAAAGAACCAAAAACCTGACAGCCAACTTGAAGAGAGAAAAGGCAGGAAACGATGAGTGAAGCAAACAAGATCGCAGTGGTGACGGGCGCGGGCACCGGTGTCGGGCGCGCGGCGTCGCTGGCGTTGATGAACATCGGCTTCACCGTGGTGCTGGTCGGGCGCCGGCTCGACATGCTCGAGGAGACCGCAAAGCTCGGCCCCGCAGGCAAGAGCCTGTGCGTCACCGCGGACATGACCAAGCCGGACTCCATTGCCGCGCTGTTCGACAAGGTGAAGGCGACCTACGGCCGGCTCGACGTGCTGTTCAACAATGCCGGCATGGGCGCGCCGGCGGTGAACTTCGAGGATCTCAGCCTCGAGCAGTGGCAGGCGGTGGTGAACACCAACCTCACCGGCCCGTTCCTGTGCACCCAGCACGCCTTCCGCATCATGAAGGACCAGAGCCCGCGCGGCGGCCGCATCATCAACAACGGCTCGATCTCGGCGCACGCGCCGCGTCCGTTCTCGGCGGCCTACACCTCGACCAAGCATGCCATCACGGGCCTCACCAAGGCCTCCAACCTCGACGGCCGCATGTACGACATCGCGGTCGGCCAGGTCGACATCGGCAATGCCGCCACGCCCATGACCGATCGCATGGTCAACGGCCCCGGCGTGCTGCAGCCCGACGGCACCACCAAGCACGAGCCGCGCATGGACGCCAAGGCGGTCGGCGACGCCGTCGCCTACATGGCCGGCCTGCCGCTCGATGCCAACGTGCTGACGATGACCGTCATGGCCACCAAGATGCCGTTTGTCGGACGGGGCTGAAGACCTCTCTTCCCTCTCCTCGCTTGCGGGGAGAGGGCCTGACTCAAAAAACTGAAAAACAACCCCATGCACAGTAGGCGTCAAGGCGCCGCGAAGTCTCCCCGCAAGCGGGTGAGACGGAATAAGTCCTGGCCCCGCCTCGACAATCGTCCTTACACGCGCGCAGAGCCGGGAAACAGCGAGAAAGCATGTCACAATCCCGAACTAAGGTATGAGCCACCTAGGGTAGAGCCATAATCCCGGCCATTACCCGGCGGCTCCGCAAATCGTTCGGAACGGTACAAATGGGTTTGGACATATATCATCTTCACATCGACGATGACGTCACTGATTTTCCTGTCATCATCGACGTCGAGCAGGCTCAACTTCAGAAGATCGTTCAATTCAGCCGCAAGAAAACAAATCAGTATATCGACTTTGAGCGGCTTCTTTCCGATCACGGATTCTCCGCGCGAGACTACTATCAAGCCCTTCATCAACGGGAGCTGTCAGGGATCGGAAAATTCTCCGACAGCTTTTATTTCTGCCCCACAGGCGAATCGGATCCGATGAACCCGACCCAGACGGGTCTATACTTTACCGACAAGAGAAGCTTTTTCGCGCCGAAGCCGCAACTGCCGCCAAATGTCTTGAAGAGATTGAAGACCTTCAAGATCAAGCAGTATCCGATGATCGATAGATTGGAGGATGTCGTCTACACCAAACAGATCGGGTATCAAAGAAACGCCGTCGCTGACGCCTTTTTCAACGAATTTCTCCCGGACGGGATGTTCGTTGAAAAGTCGTACGCGCAGAGAATATTCGAACTAACGATTGCTGAGGCACAGCAGGATTTCCGAACCAGCTTTCTCGACAACTGGGACGACCAACGCAGTCTCGTCGTGGTCTCCTGGTGAGAGACCACGCCTCCACGGTAGCAGTCTGGATTGCTTCGCTGCGCTCGCAATGACGGATGATAGAGCGGAGCCCTACTCCAAGCTCTCCACCTGCCGCAGCGCCGGAAACAGCTTCATCCACAGCAGCGCGACCGCGACGGTGCAGACGCCGCCGAGCACGGCCGCAGGCATCGCGCCGAGCAGCGCGGCTGCGACGCCGCTCTCGAACTGGCCGAGCTGGTTGGAGGCGTTGATGAAGAGGAAGTTCACCGCGCCGACCCGGCCGCGCATCTCGTCGGGGGTTGAGAGCTGCACCAGCGAGAAGCGGATCACGACGCTGATCGTGTCGGCGGCGCCCAGAACCGCGAGCGACAACACCGACAGCCACATCCACGACGACAGCGCGAACACGACCGTGGCGACGCCGAACACGATCACAGCCTGGAACATGCGCAGGCCCACATGCCGCGAGATGGCGTGACGCGCGAGCACCATGGTCATCAGCAGCGCACCGACCGCGGGCGCGGCGCGCAAGATCCCGAGCCCCATCGGGCCGGTCTGGAGGATGTCGCGGGCATAGATCGGCAACAGCGCGGTGACGCCGCCGAACAGCACGGCAAACAGATCGAGCGAGATGGTGCCGAGGATCGCCGGATTGCTGCGGATGAAGCGGACGCCGGCGAAGATGTTGTCGGCGTCCGTCCCCTCCTTGGAGACCGCCTGCGGGCGCGGCCGGATGAAGCCAGTCAAAATCATCCCGAGAATCCAGAACAGCAGCATCACGGCATAGGCAAGATGCGGCGCGACCGCATAGGCAAAGCCGCCGAGCGCCGGACCCGTGATGGTCGCGACCTGCCCCGCGCCGCTCGCGACTGCGGTTGCGCGCTGGAGCGATCCCTGCGGCGCGATCAGCGGCAAGAGAGCCGCAGTGGTCGGGCTCTCGAAGGCGCCGGCAATGCCGAGCACGAAGGTCGCGATGAAGATCTGCACCTCGCTGACCAGGCCGAGATAGGTGATGATTGCGAGATAGAGCGCGGTGGCGGCTTCCACGAGCTGGCAGAGCTGGACCACGCGCTTGCGCTCGAAACGGTCGGCGGCGTGGCCGGCGACGAACACCAGAAGCGCGGTGGGCAGGAACTGCACGAGGCCGACCATGCCGAGATCGAAGGCCGAGCCGGTGAGATCATAGATCTGCCAGCCGATCGCGACCGCCGCGATCTGGCTGGAAAAGCGCGACAGGCTGCGCGAAAGCAGGAAGAACAGGAATGCGCGGTGGGAGAGAAGTGCGCGGGCGGTGACCGGCGGATTCGAGGATATCGGCTGCTCTGTCATCGCCTCTTGGGTCACGCTTGGACCGTCCGCCCCCTGATTTCGACCCGCCCCGCGTGGCTGACGCAGGCCTGCTTGTCAACAGCGGGCGGCTCCGGCGGCCTTCCGGCATTGCGTTTGCAACGCACGCGCGGCCATAATCATTGAGGGTTTGGGGACATCATGCTTCGGCTGCAATCGGCACTCGGCGTTTTCGCATTGCTATTGATCGCCTGGGTGCTGAGCGAGAATCGCCGCGCGGCCTCGGCTCGCCAAGCAGCGATCGGGCTTGTCGCAACCTTCGTCACCGCGGTCGTGCTCCTGAAGGTGCCCGTCGTCGCGCGCGCCTTCGGCGCCATCAACGACGCGGTCGGCGCGATCTCGGCGGCCTCGCGCGCCGGCTCCTCCTTCGTGTTCGGCTATGTCGGAGGCGGTCCCCTGCCCTTCGATCTGAAGGTGCCGGGCGCCGATTTCATCCTGGCGTTCCAGGCGCTGCCGATCGTGCTGGTCATGAGCGTGCTGACGACGCTCTTGTTCTACTGGCGCGTGCTGCCGCCGGTCGTGCGCGGCATGGCCTGGCTGCTGGAGCGGACGCTGGGCGTCGGCGGCGCGGTCGGGCTCTCGACCGCGGCCAACATCTTCCTCGGCATGGTCGAGGCGCCGCTGTTCGTGCGGCCCTATCTGGCGCAGATGACCCGCAGCGAATTGTTCCTGGTAATGACCGGCGGCATGGCCGGCATCGCCGGCACGGTGCTGGTGCTCTATGCGACGCTGCTGGCGCCGCTCATTCCCGATGCCGCCGCGCATTTCGTCATCGCCTCCGTGCTGGGCGCGCCGGCCGCGATCCTCGTCAGCCTGATCATGGTGCCGGAGACGTCAGACAAGCGCACCGGCGGCGCGCTGGAGGATCCTGAGATGGACGTCTCCGGCCCGATGGATGCGATCGTCAAGGGGACGAGCGCGGGGATCGAACTGCTGATCAACATCGTCGCCATGCTGCTGGTGCTGGTGGCACTGGTCTATCTCGTCAATGCCGTCCTCGGACTGCTGCCCAATATCGGCGGCGCCGCGATCTCGCTGCAACGCCTGCTCGGCGTCGTGATGGCGCCGGTGTGCTGGCTGATGGGATTGCCCTGGGACCAGGCGGTGACCGCCGGCAGCCTGATGGGCACCAAGACCGTGCTCAACGAGCTGATCGCCTATGTCGACTTCTCGAAACTGCCGCCCGATACGCTCGATCCGCGCTCGCGCCTGATCATGCTCTACGCAATGTGCGGCTTCGCCAATTTCGCCAGCCTCGGCATCATGATCGGCGGCTTAGGGGTGATGGCGCCGGAGCGGCGCGAGGAGATCAACGCGCTCGGGCTGAAATCGATCGTCTCGGGAACGCTGACGACGTGCCTGATGGGCGCGGTCGTGGGGGTGTTGAGTTAGGCTCTCTCCACCCGTCATTGCGAGCGAAGCGAAGCAATCCAGACCGTCTCCGCGGAAAGATTTCTGGATTGCTTCGTCGCCAGCGCAAAATTGCTTCGCAATTTTGTCGCGGGCTCCTCGCAATGACGGCGGAAAGACCGCGCCTACGCCTTCAACTCCACCGTCCTGAACTCCGCCGGCAGGATCACCTCCAGCAGCTCCACGTCATCCGAATAATCCAGGATCATGTGCTTGATCTTCGGCGGCTGGGTCCAGGCGCTGCCTTCCTTCATCAAGGTCTCGCCCTGGCCGTCCATGTAGGTCTTCACCCAGCCCTTGAGCACGTAGACCATCTGGAATTCGACGTCGTGGAAGTGCAGCTTCGACACCTCGTTCGGATCGCAGGGGCCTTGCAGGCGGATCACGTGGGCTTGCGCGAGGCCGTGGCTGGCTTCGGCGATGCCGAGGTCGCGATACTTGGCGTAGACGCGCAGGCCGTCGGCCTTGAAGTCTTCCTCGCGGTGATGGCTGATGGCGATGCGCTGCTTGGGACGAGCGGGCTTTTTCGGAGCGGCCTTCGCCGGTGTCGTGCGCGCCTTTGCCTTCACCGCCTTGCGCGCCGAGGATCGTGCCACGGCCTTGGCTCCGCTCCGCTTCTTCACCGCGGCCTGGGCTGCACTGCGCGATTTTGTTTTCTTGGCCATGGGCCGCCTCCCTGTTGTTATAGGCGGAGGCTAGCACAGAACGAGATATCGTAGGGTGGGCAAAGCGAAAGCGTGCCCACCATTGCCAGATGCAATCGTGGAGAGATGGTAGGCACGGCGCGAGCGCGCCTTTGCCCACTCTACGATGCCGGCGCGCTGTTCAATGCAGCCGGAACACGCCATCCACGGCGCGCAGCTCGGCCGGCTTGATCAGCTTGGAATGCGCGACGGTCACCGAATGGAGCGGACCGTCGAGCTTCTCCTGCCAGAACGCCAGGAAATCCTTCAGCGCCGGAAATTTCGGAAACATGTCGTAGTTCTGCCAGACGTAGGTCTGGAGAAGCGAGGGATGATCGGGCATCCGATAGAGAATTTGCGCCGTCGTCAGCCCGTAACCCAAAAGCTGTTTCCGGAAATCTTCGGAAACGCCCCCACTCCGCAAGCCCATGCCAACCTCCTTTGCAGGAGCGCATTCAAGGGGCGGCTTGGTCGGTGTGCGCCTTACGAGCCACCCGGTACTGATGCGCTCACATGAGAGAAATGTGACGCAAACTGACAATCCATCTCAAGCCTAAAAGTTTAACAAGCTGTTGAAATTCAATGCTTTAGCAGCAGAGGCGGCTCCGTGCTAATACGGTCACCGGGCGGGTTAACGATGGTAAAGAGATTCTGGCACCCGGGCCTTCAGAGTGCCGATTTTTCTGCTAGAAGCCCTTGCCCCCGCAAAATTCCTGTCCTATTTCAGCCTCGCCTGTGCTAGCACTCGCGGGCACAGACTGCTAACGCCAAAAAATTCCCATACCGTGCAACTACTTAGGAGGACTGCATGAAATTCCGTCCGCTTCACGACCGCGTCGTGGTCAAGCGTATCGACGCAGAAGAGAAGACCGCCGGCGGCATCATCATTCCCGACACTGCCAAGGAAAAGCCCTCGCAGGGCGAAGTCGTCGCCGTCGGCCCCGGTGGCCGCGACGAAGCTGGCAAGCTGATCCCGATCGACCTGAAGGTCGGCGACCGCGTGCTGTTCGGCAAGTGGTCCGGCACTGAAGTCAAGATCGACAACGTCGACCTGCTGATCATGAAGGAAAGCGACATCATGGGCGTCCTCGACGTCCCCGCTTCCAAGAAGAAGGCGGCCTAAGAGCCCCCTCTCCCCACCAGCTAAACACCTAAGGAAAAATCCAGATGTCAGCTAAAGAAGTCAAATTCGGCGTCGATGCACGCGACAAGATGCTGCGTGGCGTCGACATCCTCGCCAACGCCGTCAAGGTGACGCTCGGCCCCAAGGGCCGCAACGTCGTCCTCGACAAGTCGTTCGGCGCTCCCCGCATCACCAAGGACGGCGTCACCGTCGCCAAGGAGATCGAGCTCGACGACAAGTTCGAGAACATGGGCGCGCAGATGGTGCGCGAAGTCGCCTCCAAGTCGGCTGACGCGGCCGGCGATGGCACCACCACCGCAACCGTGCTCGCGGCTGCGATCGTTCGTGAAGGCGCAAAGTCGGTTGCCGCCGGCATGAACCCGATGGACCTGAAGCGTGGTATCGACCTGGCCGTGGAAGCCGTGGTCGCCGACCTCGTCAAGAACTCCAAGAAGGTCACCTCGAACGACGAGATCGCCCAGGTCGGCACCATCTCCGCCAACGGCGATGCCGAAATCGGCAAGTTCCTCTCCGACGCCATGAAGAAGGTCGGCAACGAGGGTGTCATCACCGTCGAGGAAGCCAAGTCGCTCGAGACCGAGCTCGACGTCGTCGAGGGCATGCAGTTCGACCGCGGCTACATCTCGCCCTACTTCGTCACCAACGCCGACAAGATGCGCGTTGAGATGGACGACGCCTACATCCTCATCAACGAGAAGAAGCTCTCCTCGCTGAACGAGCTGCTGCCGCTGCTCGAGGCCGTGGTGCAGACCGGCAAGCCGCTGGTCATCGTCGCCGAGGACGTCGAAGGCGAAGCGCTTGCGACCCTCGTCGTGAACCGTCTGCGCGGTGGTCTGAAGGTCGCGGCCGTCAAGGCTCCGGGCTTCGGCGATCGCCGTAAGGCCATGCTGCAGGACATCGCGATCCTGACCGGCGGCCAGGCGATCTCGGAAGATCTCGGCATCAAGCTCGAGAACGTCACGCTCAACATGCTCGGTCGCGCCAAGAAGGTGATGATCGACAAGGAGAACACCACGATCGTCAACGGCGCCGGCAAGAAGGCCGACATCGAGGCGCGCGTGGCCCAGATCAAGGCGCAGATCGAGGAGACCACCTCGGACTACGACCGTGAGAAGCTCCAGGAGCGTCTCGCCAAGCTCGCAGGCGGCGTCGCGGTGATCCGCGTCGGCGGCGCGACCGAGGTCGAGGTGAAGGAGCGCAAGGATCGCGTTGATGACGCGATGCATGCGACCCGCGCGGCGGTCGAGGAAGGCATCGTCCCGGGCGGCGGCGTCGCCCTGCTCCGTGCCTCCGAGCAGCTCAAGGGTCTGCGCACCAAGAACGACGACCAGAAGACCGGCGTCGAGATCGTGCGCAAGGCGCTGTCGGCTCCCGCTCGCCAGATCGCGATCAACGCCGGTGAAGACGGTTCGGTGATCGTCGGCAAGATCCTGGAGAACAAGACCTACGCTTACGGCTTCGACTCCCAGACCGGCGAGTACGTCAACCTGGTCACCAAGGGCATCATCGACCCGACCAAGGTGGTCCGTACCGCGATCCAGAACGCAGCCTCGGTTGCCGCGCTCCTGATCACCACGGAAGCCATGGTTGCCGAGCTGCCCAAGAAGGGCGGCGCCGGTCCGGCGATGCCCCCGGGCGGCGGCATGGGCGGCATGGACTTCTGATCCAGCCGTTCAGATACGATACGGAATGCGAAACCCCGGCAGCGATGCCGGGGTTTTTGTTTTGGGGCGGCGCCCCGATGCAACGCCTTGTGGCGACCTGCGAGCGCACCTACAATTCAAAGGTGTATCCTTCGGATCACTAATGCTGCAGGATCCCGTGGAGCCCTGACGAGAATTGCAATGCCGCACCGCAAGATACGTCCGCTGCTGGCAGCCCTTGTCATCATCTCCGCTGCGGGCCTTTCCGCGCCGACGCCCCTAGACGCGGCGGACAACAATGACGCGATTGGGAAGATGGAAGGGACATGGCCGGATTGGCTTCCGCGAGCCGAGCAATGCCCCGCTGACTCCATGCCGGCGAACGCGGGCGCACCTGCTTTTTCGATCGAAGGATGCTCGGCTGCGGCGGAGCAGTGCCTTGATCGCTGTCGGGCGGGCAACGCGAGCGACTGCTACGCAGCCGCACTCGTCGTCCAGCGGATGATCAAGACCGGGCCGCTCTCCGATGCGCTGTTTCTGAGGGCCTGCAAGCTCGGCGTTGCTTCAGGCTGTACGAACGTTGCCGCCAGCATGGAAGACAGCGGCGACTATGCCTGTCCCAATCGGACGTATGAACTGGCATGCGGCCGAGACGATCCCTGGGCATGCACGATGATGGGATTTCACTTGATCAAAGGTATCGGCGTCGAAAAGAACAACGACCGGGCGCGGCGTTTCTTGGCGAAATCCTGCCGCTTTGGCGACACGGACGAAGCCTGCGCAAACGCGAAGGCCTTTCTGAAAGAGATTGGCGACTGAAGGGCTCGGCCCGACGACCTTCGGGAAACGAACCTTGCGGACGAATGAATTCCGGGCTCGGCGCTACGCGCCGCCCCGGAATGACGGCGGCGCCCCTCACCACACCTTCCCCAGCCGCTCCATGTGCGGCTCGCCGTCTTCGTCGAGCGACCAGATGATCCGCGTCACCTTGCCGATGAGATTGTCCATCGGGATGAAACCCATCACTGACATCAGCCGGCTGTCGGACGAGTTGTCGCGGTTGTCGCCGAGCGCGAAGAAATGGCCGGGGGGCACTGTGAAGACGTCCGTGTTGTCGAGATAACCGTTGTCGACGCAGTCGTAGGTTATGTAGGACGCGCCGCTCGGCAGCGTCTCGCGCCAGCGCTTGACCTTCGCGCCATCATCGGTGCCGCAGGCAGAACCCGCGGGCACCTCCTTCAGAGGGACGCGCGTCACGGGGCGATCGTTCAGGATGAGTTGCCCCTTCCGCATCTGGATGCGGTCGCCTGGCAACCCGACCACGCGCTTGACATAGTCGGCCGAAGTCCCCTTCGACGAGCGGAATACGACGACGTCGCCGTGTTCCGGATCGGCGGCCCGGAAGCGGCCCGAGATCCATGACGGCGCGAACGGAAAGGAATAGCGGCCGTAGCCATAGGCATATTTTGCGGCGAAGACGTAGTCGCCGACGACCAGCGTCGGGGTCATCGAGCCGGAAGGAATGTTGAACGGCTGATACAGGAAGAAGCGAAACAGGAACGGCGGCGACCACAGCACCGGGATCAACAGGATCAGGACGACGATCGCTTTCCATTCCCGCGGCCGGGCCGTAGGGCCGATCGTTTGCTGAAGAGTGGTCATTCGCTTGCCATGATCGAGATTGTGGTCGTCACCGTGAGATTACGCAACCTTCGCGCGCGTGCAATACCCACTCATGGTTTGGTCGCACAGGCGCGCGCACGCGTTCATCGCAAGCGTCGACAATGAACATGTGAAGGGCCGCCCGTGGGCGGCCCTTCTGCTTCATGCGCTCTCGGGCGCCTTCAGGCGCACGAGCCGGGTCAGGAGGGCATCGAGGCCCTCGCCGTTGCCGGCGTGGAGGTCGATGCGGCCGACCTTCTCGACCAGCCGCTCCAGCGACTCCAGCTCCTTGAGCCGCAGCAGCAGGGGGTTCTCCTCCATCAGGCGGGCGGTGTTCAGGAGCGAACGCGTCGCCGCGGTCTCCTCCTGCCGGCGGATCAGGTTCGCCTTCGCGACCCGCTCCGCCTCCACCACCTTGTTCACCAGCTCCCGGATCTCGCCGGGCAGGATCACGTCCTTGACGCCGAGCTCGGTTACCTCCACGCCGGACTCTGCGACGCGTGCCCGCACATAGTCGCGCAGCTCTGCATCCAGCGCCGCCTTCGCAGACAGCACCTCGTCCAGCGTCCGGCCCGCCACCGCCTCGCGGATCGCGAACTGCACCAGCCGGTACAGCCACGCATCCACGTCGGCCACGGTCGCAACCGTGCGCTCGGGATCGACGATCCTGCGGAACGCCGTCAGCGTCACCCGCAGCGCGATGCGATCCTTGGTCAGCATCTCCTGCGCAGTGATCTCGACCGCCTGGGGCCGCAGGTCGAGGCGCTTCACCTCGATCTTGCGGCCGACGGTCCAGAAGGCGTGCCGGCCGGGCGCAAGCCGCTCCACGAGCCGGCCCTCGACATAGAGCAGGCCCGCCTCGTGGTTCTCGACCACCGCTTCCATCACGACGGTCGAGCGGTTGCGCTCGATCATGGTCAGGTGCCGCGCGCCAACCCGGGGATCGGCGGACACATCGATGCGCTCGACATCGATGCGGGTCGCGACCTTCCAGTAGACGCGCACCTGCCAGGGCGTCATCAGATGCACGGGCCGGCCGTCGAGGCTGACGATGGCGATCTCGTCCGCCTTGGTCTCGATCGCCTCGAACAGCTCAGCGGCCAGATCAGGCCGCGCGGCCTTCAGCACCGCGTAGCGATCCGCGGGGAATTCGCTGCGCACCACGTCGAGCACCTCGGCCTTCAGCTCGTGCAGGGGATCGAACAGCCGGTGCTTGCCGGGCGCGAGCACGCGCACGAGCTGTCCGTTGCGCGTGAGCAACGCACACTCGCCATCCTTCACCGTCACGTTCAGCATCAGCAAATGCCAGGTCATGGCACGCCTCCATCATGTTGCCTCCGGCCGCACGCGGCCGGATAGCAGGTTTCGTTTGCAAAGGACGTGAGGACGCGGACGACGCTTCCCTAGAGATCGGCGGGCCGGGGCTTGAGCTTGCACGATGACGGGCGCGCGCGCGCGATCGCTCGACGCGTGTCGAGCGGTCATGCGGAGCCACCCGGCATCAGCGCAAGCGGTATCGACCCGCGGCGCAAAGCCGGTCTCACAGTGTCTAGGTTCGGACGGAATGCCTTTCGGCAAAACGGCCGGACTGCGACTGAAGCGCGCGTCCGGTCCTCGTCAGAGGTATCAGCTTTTCAGGCTGAAACGGAGCGCTGGAGCGGGATTCGAACCCGCGACAGGATGAGTAACAGTCATCTGCTCTACCAAACTGAGCTATCCTTTGTGCAAGAGACCGGAATCGAACCGATGCCTTCGGGTGTTCAGCCCGACGCTCTCCATGAGCTACGTCCTGCGTTTGCCCTTCATTCGGCGGAACACGAAACCGCAGAGCGGCCCGCGCCAGTCGGGATCTCAGAGAGCCCGAACCCATGGCCTAGCGAAGGAGGGCGCTAATAGACGAAGCACGTTCGGGTTGCAAGGGGGAAAGCCAAGATTTTTCGTCACGCACTCCGCACTGTGACGCGATGATCACAATGCGATGTGACGTCAACCGCGCGACGTTTCCTGAAAACTCGCCCTCACCCAGTCGATCGTGACACGCGTCGCGGGATCGCGCTTGAGATGGTTTTGCACCAGCAGCCAGGCGTCGCGCCGCTTCGGCAGCAGCGTGGCGCGCAGGCGGCGATCGCCGAGCAAGTCCGCGCAAACATACTCCGGCAACACGCCGGCGGCCCGATGCGCGCGGATCAGTTACGGATGACGCGAACGTTGTCGGTGACGCAGCGCGCATGGGCTTGCTTCATGCGCAGGAATTGCATCTCGGGAATGGCACCGAGTTCATCCGGATAGGCGCACAGCACCGGTTCGCCCTCGGTCGCAACAGGCTCGAAATAATAAATGCGGATCTCGCCGAGCCTGGAGATCGCGAAATCACCCTTGTCGGGTTTGCGCAGTCGGATGGCGAGATCGGCCTCCCAGCGCGAGAACTTGACGTTCTCGCTCGAGGTGAGGAATTGCAGCGTCAGGCCGGGATTGGCGCGCAGGAAGTCGCTCGCGCGCGGCGACAGCACCTCCTCGGCGAACGTGTTGGTGGAGGCGATGCGCAGGCGGCCCACCGGACCTGCCAGGCTCGCGCCAACGCGACCGATCTCGGCGGCATGTGCGGCCATCGCCTCGACATGCGCCAGCACCGCCTCGCAACTCCGCGTCGGCCGGCGGACGCCGTCCGCGGCCTCGAACAGACGCAAACCGAGCGCACGCTCGATGCGCGAGAGCCTGCGCCCGACCGTCGTCTCGTCGATGCGCAGCCGCGCGCTGGCGCCCGCGTAGGTGCCCTCGTCCCTGACGGCGGCGATGATACGCAGATCGTCCCAGTTCATTGCGTCAGGCTATACCGGCCGGGAGCAGCCTGCAATATCGCAGCCACCCGCTGCAATATCCCTGCATATCGGCAGGCATTCCCGGGGCTATGTTTGTGCAGCCTTTTGCCCCGGAGATTTCCAGACCATGACGACCGCAAAGACCCTGCTGCAGCTCGCCGGTGCCGATCTGAACCCGCCGCGTCTTGGCGACGCCGCGCTGGTGCTGATCGATATCCAGAACGAATATCTCGCAGGTCCCCTCGCTCTGCCCGACGCCCGGCCCGCGATCGCGCGGGCGGCTACGCTCCTGGCACGGGCACGCGAGAGCGGAGCCGCGATCATCCATATCGCCCATCGCGGCAAGGCCGGCAGCCTGTTCGATCGCGGCGCCGACCGCGGTGCCATCGTCGCCGAGCTGAGCCCCCGTGCCGGCGAGCTGGTGATCGAGAAGGAGTTGCCCAATGCATTTGCCGGCACTGATCTGCAGGCGCGCCTTGCCGCAACCGACAGGAAGAACATCGTACTGGCCGGCTTCATGACGCATATGTGCGTCAGCTCCACCGCCCGTGCCGCGCTCGACCTCGGCTTTCGCACGACTGTTGACGCCGATGCCTGCGCCACGCGCGACCTGCCCGACGGCCGCGGCGGCACGCTGGACGCCCGAACCATCCACGAGGTTGCGCTCGCCGAGCTGTCCGACCGCTTCGCGATCATCGCGCGCGGCGATGCGCTGAAATAACGGAGCAACCCGATGCTGCAGCTCTATTTCTCGCCGATGGCCTGCTCGCTTGCGAGCCGCATCGCGCTGATGGAAGCCGGCCTCGACGCGCGCTATCATCTGGTGCATCTCCGGACCAAGACGGTCGCGGACGACGACGGCGATTTCCGCGGCGTGTCGCCAAAGGGCGCGGTGCCGGTCCTGGTGCTGGAGAACGGCGAACGGCTGACCGAAAGCGCGGCGGTGCTGCAATACATCGCCGATGCGAAGCCGGAGGCGGGCCTTGCGCCCCGGCTCGGCGATCCCGACCGCTACCGCCTGCAGGAATGGCTGAGCTTCATCGGCACCGAGATCCACAAGGCATTCCTGTTTCCGACCTTCTGGTACAAGGACGACAGCTCGCTCGCCAAGCCGCGTGCAAGGATCACGCAGACATTGGCGGTGCCATCGGCGCATCTCGCGGACCGCGAATTCCTCGTCGGCAACGGCTTCACCGTCGCGGATGCCCACCTCACCTGGGCCTTGCTGCTGCTCCGTCCCGCGGGCGTCGACATCGCGCAATGGCCAAGCCTGTCGGCCTATCTCGCGCGCATGCAGGCGCGGCCCAGCGTGCGGGACGCGATTGCGACCGAGATGGAGCTACGCAAGACGGTGGCGGCAAACCCGGCGTGACAGGATGTCACGGTCGCCAAATCTGACCGGTCCACAGCGAGGGCATTGATACCGACACGACATGCGCTAATCTGGGGGATATTTTTCGATATTTCCCTGGAAGGCATTCATGCGTGCTCCTTCTGGAATTTTGCGTCCGTTTTTCCTGACCCTCCTCGCCCTCTGGCTGAGCCTTGGGCTGAGCCTTGGCCCCGCATCGGCGGACACGCGGGTCGCGCTGGTGATTGGCAACGGCGCTTACCTCTCTACGGCGCAGCTACCCAACCCGTCGCACGATGCCGAAGACGTCGCAGCCTCGCTCAAGCGCAGCGGTTTCGAGGTGTTCCAGGGTATCGACCTGCGCCAGGCCGACATGCAGGACCTGACCATCCGGTTCGCGCGCGCCGCGAGCCGTGCCGACGTCGCGATGTTCTACTACAGCGGCCATGCGATGCAGTACAACGGCGTGAACTATCTGATGCCCGTCGACGCCGTGCTGACGGATGAGGCGGACCTGAAACGCTTCGTACGTGTCGACGACATCGTGAACGATTTGCAGCAGGCCAAGAATTTGCGCATCCTCGTGCTTGATTCCTGCCGCGACAATCCGCTGGCCGAAACCTTGAAGCGCTCTGCAGGCTCGACGCGCGCCGCCTCGATCGGACGAGGCCTGTCGAAGGTCGAGGCACCGCGCGGCACGATCGTGTCGTTCTCGACACAATCAGGGCAGGTCGCCGCCGATGGCGTCGGCCGCAACAGCCCCTACACGACTGCGTTCCTGAAGCACATCGAGGAGCCGCAGGAAATCGGCGACGTCTTTCGCGACATCAGCAGCGACGTCTATGACTCCAGCGGCAAGACCCAGCTGCCGGAGCTCTCGCTGTCGATCATCGGCAAGTTCTATCTGAACGGGCCTGTGTCGGTCACGGTCGCGCCGGCGGCCCCCCAAGCTGCACCGAAGGCCGATCCCTGCGCGGCCGCCGAGGCGCACTGGAAGGCTGCTGAGGGCATCGGCACGCTGGGTGCCTTTGAGGATCATCTCGCGAGATTCCCGAACTGCATCTTCGCCACCCTCGCCAAGGGACGCATTGAGGGCCTGAAGCAGAAAGTGGCGCTGGCGCCTTCCGGCAACGCCAGAACCACGGGAAGCAAGGATTTCGACGGCAGCTGGGACGTGACGTTGAACTGCCCGGCTTCCGGCAAGGCGCAGGGCTTCACCAGGCCCCTGGTCGCCACCGTGACCAATGGCGTGTTTCACGCCGAGGTGCAGGGTCCGGGCGGTGTCAATCGGCTGGAGATCGACGGCCAGATCCCCGCGGACGGCAAGACGACCTTGAGCGCACGTGGCACGACCGGGGCGAGCACCTACACACTCAATAACCTCGCACCCGGCTCTCCTTATGCCTTCACGGTCGACGCGCAGTTCGATCGCACCCGCGGCAGCGGCAAGCGCAACGAGGCGCGTGCCTGCAACCTGGTTTTCGTCAAGCGCTAAGCCGCGCGATGATCGCGCGGCCTCGCGTGCAACGCCCGCTCACACGCCCGTCTGGCTGATGAACTTGGTGTTGAAGTAGCCATCCATCGCCTCGGTGCCGCCTTCCGAGCCGTAGCCGGAATCCTTGATGCCGCCGAACGGCACTTCGGGCAGTGCCAGACCAAAGCTGTTGATCGACATCATGCCGGCCTCGACCGCCGCGCCGATCGCAGCCGCCGTCTTGGCCGAGCTGGTGAAGGCGTAAGAGGCAAGGCCAAAGGGCAGCCGATTGGCCTCCTCGACCACGTCGTCGAATGACGAGAAGCGGGAGATCAGGGCGAGCGGGCCGAACGGCTCCTCGTTCATCGCGCGCGCATCCTTCGGCACATCGCTCACCACGGTCGGCTCGAAGAAATGGCCCTTGTTGCCGACACGCTTGCCGCCGGTCTCGAGCCTGGCGCCCTTGCCGACGGCATCCTGCACCATGCCTTCGATGGCGGTGACGCGGCGCGGATTGGCGAGCGAGCCCATTTTGGACTCGGGATCGAGGCCATTGCCGACCTTGAACGCCTTGGCGCTGTCGACGAATTTGTCGACGAATTCGCGGAACACATCGTCCTGCACCAGCATCCGCGTCGGCGAGATGCAGACCTGGCCGGCGTTGCGATATTTCGCCGCCGCCAGGATCTTCGCGGCCGACGCGACGTCGGCATCCCCAAAGACGATCGCCGGCGCATGGCCGCCGAGCTCCATGGTGGCGCGCTTCATGTGCAGGCCCGCAAGCGCATTGAGCTGCTTGCCAACATGGGTCGAGCCCGTGAAGGAGATTTTCCGGATCACCGGATGCGGGATCAGATATTCGGAGATCTCCGACGGCACGCCGTAGACGAGGTTGATGACGCCGTCGGGCACGCCCGCGTCCGCAAACGCGCGGATCAACTGCGCGGGCGAAGCTGGTGTCTCCTCCGGCGCCTTGACGATGATCGAGCAACCGGCAGCGAGCGCCGCGGAAAGCTTGCGCACGACCTGGTTGATCGGGAAATTCCACGGCGTGAACGCGGCGACCGGGCCGACCGGCTCCTTCATCGCGATCTGGTAGATGCCGGGGCCGCGCGCGGGGATCAATCGGCCATAGGCGCGCTTGGCCTCCTCCGCGAACCACTCGATCACGTCAGCGGCGGCCATCGCCTCCATCCTGGCCTCGCCCAGCGTCTTGCCCTGCTCCATCGTCAGCAGCGGCGCGATTTCGTCATTGCGCTCGCGCATGATCGCGGCGGCCTTGCGCATGATCCGGCAGCGCTCGAAGGGGGCAACGTTACGCCAGACCTTGAAGCCGGCGGAAGCGGCGACGAGCGCCTCGTCGAGATCGGATTGGCCAGCATGCGCGACGGTGCCGATCACCTCCTCGGTCGCGGGATTGCGCACCTCGATCGCTTTGCCCGAATGGGCCGGGCGCCATTTGCCGGCAATGAAAAGCTGCGTGTTCGAATAGGCCAACGGAATCTCCTTTTAGGTCGAGCTGTGACAGATCGCGTCCGCGGCGCGCGTCATCTCCGGTCCGAGATAGACGCGGAAGCGCGGCTCGGCGGCGAGCGTGCGGAAGTCCGCCATCCGCGTCACCCCGCCGCCGGCGACGAACAGGAATTGCCCGGCGATCTCGGCGAGGATGTCGAGGTGCCAGCTAGCTGTCGGATGCATGCAGAGCACGACCAGCCTGCCCTCGTCGCGCAGCTTGCGGAAGAAATCGAGCATGAAGCCGATATAGCCGTCCTGCAGGTTGAACTGCGGTTCGTCGAACAAGTGAACCAGCGGCGTTTTTGTCGGCGACGGCGCCAGCAAGGCGGACGGAACGCGCTTGCGAAACCGCCTGACCTGATAGGACTGGTGATAGTGGATCGCGAGCCGGTCGCGCTCGCGGTATTTGACACCGTGGATATCGGTGCCCGCGACCAGCACGCGGCCCGAGGTCGGCACGTTGGAACCGGTCATCATCTCGAACAAGGTCGTCTTGCCGGCGCCGTTCGGCCCGACCACGCCGACGATACCCGGCTCCTCCAGCGACAGGTTTGCCTGAAGCGTGAACGTCGGACGGCGGATGACGCGGCCCCTTGTGTAGACCTTGCGAACGTCATCGAGAACGAGCAGCGGTGCGGCCACCTATTGTACTCCCAGCAAGCGCTGACGAAGGGCGCGATCATCACGCAAGGTCGCGGCCTCACCGGTCCAGACGATCCTGCCACGGTCGATCACCGCGGCGTGGTCTGCGACCGAGAGCGCGATCTCCGCATTCTGTTCCACGACCAGCGAGGCGATCCCCTCCTCTTTCATGCGCAAAATGGTCGCGAGCACGTCGCCGACGATCTTTGGCGCAAGACCCTGGCTCGGCTCGTCGAACAGGACCAGTCCCGGCGAGCCGACCAGCGCGCGCGCAATGGCAACCATCTGCATCTCGCCACCCGACAGGTTCTCGCAGTCGCGCTCCATGAGATATTCGAGCGGCGAGAAGATCGCGGCGGCCTCCTTGACGCTCCAATTGCGAAAGCGCGTGCGCTTCTGCGCGATGGTGAGGTTGCGCGCCACCGACAAGGTCGGGCACAGCCGCCGGTCGTCGGGCACCCAGCCGATGCCGGCGCGCGCGATCTCGTGGGTCGGATCGCGCGTCACGTCATGCCCGTCGAAGCGAACCGCGCCGCGGCGCGGGCGGGTCAGCCCGAG
The DNA here is from genome assembly GCF_056402655.1 of Bradyrhizobium sp. P3_C3. Lineage (NCBI taxonomy): Bacteria > Pseudomonadati > Pseudomonadota > Alphaproteobacteria > Hyphomicrobiales > Nitrobacteraceae > Bradyrhizobium > Bradyrhizobium sp. P3_C3. The sequence continues at coordinate 398,572 of NZ_JBFUGY010000001.1, forward strand.
AATCGAACGGAGCATGGTGGTCTTGCCGGCGCCGTTCGGCCCGAGCAGTGCAAACACCTTGGCGTGCTCGATAGCGAGCGAGGCGCCGAACAGCGCCTGGGTCTCGCCGTAGAAGGTATCGACCCCATCCACTTCGAGGATCATGCGAATTTCCCGAGATTGGAGCGACGCACCCATTCGTTCTGCTGCAGCTCGTGCGGCGTGCCGCGCGCCACCACCTGGCCCCAATGGATGACCGAGATGCGATCGGCGAGCGAGAACAGGAACTCCATGTCGTGCTCGATGGCGACGATGGTCAGCCGGCCCTTCAGGCGCGCCACCAGAGCGGCCAGCCGCTGCACGCCGTCGGAGCCGAGGCCGGAGGTCGGCTCGTCCAGGCACAGCACGCGCGGGGCCTGCGCCAGCGCGACCGCGATCTCGAGTGCGCGGCGGTCGCCATAGGACAGGTCCTTGGCACGGACATCGCCCTTGTCGGCAAGCCCGACCGCGGCGAGCGCTTCGGATGCCTGCTCGGCAAACCTGCGATCTCCAGCCGCCGCCCGCGCGATATCGAGGCCACGGGCGCGAAACGCGGGCAAGCCCATCATGACGTTGTCGCGGGCGGAGAATTCGTCGAACAGGGTCATGATCTGAAACGAGCGGGCGATGCCCTTGGCGGCGATGCGGTGCGGGCTCAATCCCGTGACGTCCTCGCCGCCGAGCAGGACTCGGCCGCGGCTCGGTTTCACCCTGCCGGTGAGGACGTTGAAGAAGGTGGTCTTGCCCGCGCCGTTGGGACCCATCACGCCGTGAAACTCGCCCTCGGCAACCGCGAGATCGACGCTTTCCAGCACGACGCGATCGCCGAAGCGAACGTGCACACCTGCGGCCTCGATCATGCTCATCGCCCGCCCCCGACCAGCAGTCGCATCGCGGAGGTGCCGCGCCGCCGCAGCGCGTTGAGTGAGTACCGCTGCGCGGCGGCCGAGAGCGCGCCGGCGATGCCCTCGGGGCGGAACAGCACGATCGCAATGAACAGCAGACCGAAATAGAGCATCCAGGCATTGGTCAGCGCGCCGATCACGTCGCGCGCGGTGAGGAAGAGAAACACGCCGATCACCGGCCCCCAGAAACTGACGAGCCCGCCACCGACCAGCGTCATCATCACGACGTAGCCGGATTGATGCAGGCTCATGACGTCAGGGAATGCGGCGAGCTGCGCCATCGCGAACAGTCCGCCGGCAAAGCCGGACACGGCCGCCGACAGCGCAAACACCGACGCCTTGTAGAGCCACACGTTATAGCCGAGATGGGCGGCGCGAACCTCGCTCTGCCTGATCGCAGCGACCACGCGGCCATAGGGCGAGTGCACCAGCCGCCACAATACGGCAGTACCGACCGCGAAGACCGCGAGCACGAAATAGTAGAACGCGACATTGTCGGTGAGATCGAACGACACCAGCCCGAAATCGGCCGGCAGCCGTTTAATCTTGAGAAGCCCATCCTCACCGCCGGTGATCCGGTGCGACTTGATCGCCAGCGTCCAGAAGATCTGGCCGAAGGCGATGGTCATGAAGGCATAATAGATGCCGCGCCGGTGCGAGATGAACAGCGCCACCAGCACGCCGGCAAGCCCCGCGACCGCGGCCGCGGCCGCGAGACAGATCCAGAGATTGGCGACAATGTCGAACTGGCAGAGCCCGAACGCATAGGCGCCGATGCCGAAATAGGCGCCATGTCCGAACGAGGGAAGTCCGGCCGTGCCCAGCACCAGGTTGAACGCAAGCGCATAGAGCGACCAGATCAGGATCTCGATCCCGAGATAGGGATAGAGCCCGATCCGCGTGATCCAGAGCGGCACGGTTGCGAGCACGAGCCAGAGCACCAGCATCGTCGGCGTGACGAGGCGCGCAGCGTCGGATGACGATTTTGATCCCACAATCATTCCCTAGGCCTCGAGCACGCTTTTCTTGCCCCACAAACCGCGCGCACGGAACGTCACGACGGCGACCAGCAGGATGTACATCGACAACAGCGACCATTCGGACGCGTAAGCGCCGGCAAGGCCGACACAGAGTCCGACCAGCAGCCCCGCCACGACCGCGCCCCAAAAGCTGCCGACGCCGCCGAGCACGATCACCAGGAACGCGGGGATGACGGCATCGACGCCCATATGCGGACGGATGCCCCAGATCGGCGCAACGATAATGCCCGCGATCGCGGCCAGCATCGTGCCGAACACGAAGACCAGCAGCCGCAAGCGCGACAGGTTGATGCCAAGCGCGCGGACGATCTCGCTGTCATGGGCGCCGGCCTTGACGGTTGCGCCGAACGAGGTCTTTTCGATCAACAGCCAGACCAGGCCGATGATCCCGGCCGCGATCCCCGCCGCGTAGAAGCGATAGGTTGACCAGATCAGGTCGCCGAACAGGAAGCCGCCATTGATGGCGGACGGCACTTGCAGCACATAGTCGCGCGTGCCCCAGACCAGGCGGATCAGCTCCTCGATCACCATCGCGGCGCCGAAGGTCAGGAGCAGTCCGTACAGCGGATCCTTGCCGTAGGTCCGCCGCATGCAGAGCTCGATCAGCATGCCGACGAGGCTCACGATCACGGGCGCGATCACGAGCGTCGCGGCATAGCGCCAGCCCAGCGGCAGCGCGAGCCACGCTTTCGCAAGATCGGCCGGCAATGGCGGGCGCGGTCCGGTGAGCTGCATGGCGACATAGGCCCCGAGCGCGAACAGGGACCCATGCGCAAGGTTGATCTGCTCCATCAGCCCGACAATGAGCATGAAGCCGAGCGCGATCAGCGCGAACAACAGGCCGAGCGTCAGGCCGTTCAGGAGATGCGGAAGAAGGTCGAACAAGGTTTTGACTCTCGCAACTGGCATTGCTCCCCCAAGCCCTCGAAGGCCCGGGCTGCGGCGCGCGACATGCGCGCCGCTCATTCCACGACGCGACGCACCGTCTCTAGGAGTCGACGGTCGGCACCTGTTCGTAGGGCGTGAGCTTGCACTTGCCGGGAGCAGCGTCATCGGCGGCCGATTTGGGCTCCGTCCAACTGATGATCTCGAACAGATCGGTGTTGTCGGCCGGCTTGGCGTTGCGCCGCGCCAGATAGATCGTCTGCTGCATCTGATGCGTCATGGGATCCATGTAGGCGTCGAAATGCTGCATGCGGTCGGTCGCCGAGACTTTCAGGTTCTCGAGCTCCTTGATGATCTTGACGTTGTTGGTCGACCCTGCCCGCTCGATCGCACGCAGCAATTCGCGCGTGCTCATATAGCCGTTGTAGGAGACGTTGCCCGGCACCGGGATCGGGCCGTCCTTGTTGGCGGCCTGCCATTTCCTGACGAAGTCGGCGACGCCGGGCAGCTGCAGCTTGTGATACCAGGTCGTGCCGAACACGCCGAACAGGCTGTCGGGCGCGCCCCAGACATCGGGCCAGTCCTGCTGGTTGTTGATCCAGGCGGGCTTGCCGTCGAGCTTGAGTTGCGCCACCTGCTCGCGTAGCGCCTTGATGTCGTCACCGCCGATCGCAGTCGCGACCACGTCGGGCTTTGCTTGTTGGATCTTCAGGAGGTAGGCGGTGAAGTCGCGGGTGTTCTGAGGCACCAGCAAATTGTCGATGATCTTGCCGCCGGCAGCCTCGACCTGCGCCTTGGTCGCGGCGGACGTCGTGTGACCCCAGACGTAGTCATTGGTCAGCAGCATCCAGTTCTTGCCGATGGAATCGACCGCGTTCTTGACCGACGCCTTGGAGAAATTGGTGCCGTTGCCGTCCCAGACGAATTTCACGCGCGAGCAATTCTCCCCGGCCTCGCTCGGCGCGGAGGAATTGGTGTTCATGTAGATCACACCGTATTTGCTGGCGACCTGGGTGATCGCGTTGGCGACGCCGGAATGCAGCGCGCCGATCAGGATGGTGCAGTCCTCGCGGGTGATGAACCGCTCGGCGACGCGGCTGCCTGTCGCCGGCGTCGTCTCGGTGTCCGCGGTGATGAACGAGACCTGGCGGCCGAGCACGCCGCCTTTGGCGTTGACCTCGTCGATCGCCATCTTGATGCCGCGGAAATCATCCTGGCCGCTGTTGCCGTATTGGCCGCTGGCGTCGCAGGTCAGGCCGAGCTTGATCGGCTTCGCGCCTTGCGCCCACGCGTGATTCTCTTTCCACGGCCCGAAGAAGCTGCCGGTGCCGCCGATGACGCTGGCCATCAAGCTGCCCTTCAGAACGCTTCGCCGTGAGATCTGACGCCCTCTCATCGTTTCCTCCCGTTTTCGAAGTCTTTTGCTTTTTTGTGCAATTAGAATATTCATTCCATTTATTATGTAAAGTGGAATATTTGATCCAAACGGTGAAATGCCGTTAAACAGGCGACCGATCTGGAGACCCGAGACGATGAACAAGGCACAAGGCGCGATGAGCTACGACGAGCTGCGCGGCGCCATTGCGCAGCGGCACCGGGCGCTGTCCGGCCGGCTGCAACAGATCGCGGAGTTTGTGCTCGATCACCCGACCGATGTCGCGCTCGGCACCGTGGCCGAGGTGGCGCAGCGCTCGGGCGTGCCGCCCTCGGCGATCGTTCGCTTCGCCCATGCGCTCGGCTTCGGCGGCTTCACCGAGATGCAGCAGGTATTCCGCTCACGCCTCGTTGCCGGCGTCGCGCCAAGCTACAAGGCGCGGCTCGCCCGCATGAAGAGCGAGGAAAAATCGGTGCTCGGCCGCCAGCCGGCCGCGGTGCTGTCCCGCTTCGTCTCGGAGGCGCAATCGTCGCTGGTGACGCTGAGCCAGTCCGTGCATGCGCGCGAGCTCGACGCGGCAACTGCGATCCTTGCGAAAGCGCGCGACATCTATCTGCTCGGCCTCGGCGGCTCGTTTCCGGTTGCGACCCACCTCGCCTACGTGCTGCGCAAGCTCGGACGCCGCGTCGTCCTGCTCGACGGCACGGGCGGCAGCATCCACGAGCAGTCGCATGCCGCAACCACGGAGGACGCGCTGGTCGCGATCAGCTTCCGGAACTACTATCCGGATACGGCGCGGCTATTTCCCGAACTCGTTGCGCGAGGCGTGCCCACGATTTCCATCACCGACAGCCTCTTGAGCCCGATCGTCGAAGGCGCGAGCGTCGTGTTCGAGATCCAGGACATGCCCGAGCCGGCGCTGCGCACGCTGGTCGCACCGATGTGCCTCGTGCAGGCGATGGCGATCGGGCTCGATCTCGCGGCGGACTGACGTTTCATAACAGGAGAAGATCATGGCTGCACATGACGGGAAAGTATTGTCAGGACACGTGGCGCTGGTGACCGGCGCGGGACGCGGGCTCGGCCGTGCCTTTGCAGAGAAGCTCGCCGCGCTCGGCGCCGACGTCGCCATCCACGGCATGCGCGAGAACGGACCGGCGGAATATGGCGAGGGCACCACCCTCACCGCGGTGGCCGCAGAGATCGGCCAGCAATTCGGCGTCCGCAGCCAGCGCGTGCTCGGCGACCTCACAAGGGGCGAGGACATCGCGCGCGTGATCGCCGAGACGGAGGCCGCGCTCGGCCCGATCGACATCCTCGTGCACAATGCCGGCGGCGACATCGCAGCCGCCGGTGGCAAGCCCGACCCGAACGACGCGGTGAACATCAAGGAGGCCGATGTGCGCGCGGTGCTGGAGCGCAATCTGCTCTCGACCATCCTGACCTGCCAGGCGGTCGCGAAGGGCATGATGGAGCGGCGCCGCGGCCGCATCGTCACGCTCGGCTCGGTCGCCGCGTTCAAGGGGCGCACCCAGGGCTCGATCTATGCGGTGTCGAAGGCTGGCGTGACCCACTACACGCGATGCCTGGCCGACCAGCTCCGCGCCTACGACATCGCCGTCAACTGCATCGCGCCCGGCGATACCCGCACCGGCCGTTTCCTCGGCACGCGCGCGGTGGACCCCGACAGGATGGTCGAGACCGGCACGCTCGACCGCATCGCGACCGTCGACGAGGTCGCCCGCGTCGTCGAGTTCTTTGCAGGCCCCATGGGCGCCTTCGTCTCGGGCCAGGTGCTCAGGATCGACGGCGGCGGACAATGCTGGCCAGGCTAAATCAGAAAAGAAAAGGGCCGCTGCAAGCGGCCCTTTGAGATCATCGCGAATTGACTGAGATTACTCGACCCGCGCCAGCACCGCGAGCTTGCGGATGCCCTTGTTGCGGTAGGCGTCGAGGAACGCGTAATAGTCCTTGAACGACACACAGCCGTTGGAATCGCCGTTCGGCCCGAGCATGAAGGTGTGGGCGAGCAGGCCGTCGCGGCCGTAGATCGCGCTCTCGCCGCCGATCGGGGTCAGGCGCAGCGCCGGCACGCCATGGAACAACGCTTCGCGCGGCTTCAGCGTGTAGATGTGCGGCGGCGTCACGCCGCGCATGCGGACGCGCGAGGAGCGCGGATCGTCGAGATTGGAGCCGAGGCCGGAATGCGCCTCGAGCTTGGTGCCGTCGGGCAGGTAAACCATCTTGGCGGTGATGTCGTAGACCGCCGTGTCGCGCTCATAGGGCGCCGAACCGCCGAGCATGGGGTTCTGCTCCCTCGGCGCGATGGACGCGGTCACGCTGGCGTCGGCCGAGGCATAGGCCAGCAGCCCGCCGGACGGCTCGCGCTTGCCCCATAGCTTCTCGACCATCGACTGGCGCGGACCGGTGATCGACATCACCGCGGCCTTGGCGCGATCGGCAAACGATTTCGGCTTCGCCTCGGGCGCCGGCACGATCTCGGCCGGATCGGCCGAAGCCAGTTGCATCTGCGCATCCGGCGCGCGCTTGGCCTTGTCCGCAGTTTTGTCGGCAATCTTGGCCGGTGCTGCCGGTTTCAGCGCGTCCGCGACCTTCGCGATCACGCTCTGCTTGGGGGCGTCCTTCGACGCTTCCTTGGCGACGGCGACCTGGGTTGCGGGCGCGGCGCTCGCATTCGACGCCACGCCCTGGGTCGCGGCCGCGGCAAAGCGCTCGTTGAACATCTCGCGCGAGATCGGGGCTGCGACCTGGAGCCGGTCGGGCAGCAGCGCAAAGGTGTCCCTGATGGCCTCGCCGGCCTCACGCAGCGCCACCCTGGGCGCGCGCTTGATCACGGGCTCGTCGTAGCCAATGCTGCCGACGGTCGGATAGACGCTGGCGCCGAGGACGTTGCTGTAGATGGTCCAGCCGGCGCCCATCACGACGCAGCCGATCGCCGCGGCGCCCAGCCAATTGGTGGTGGTCATTTTCCGGGAAGGCTTCCGAAGAGAATTCTTGGACTTCCGTGCCGCGTTACTCTGCGCAGCGATACTCGTACTCATTCGCCTTGCGTCCAGGACGGTGTCACTCAGTCCCCCTTCGAAGTGCCGCTGGTCACGATCCGGGAACAGCATCTCGCAGGAGGGCGGAGCGTCATTAAGGCGACTTTTAGTTAAATGCAGATTAAGTTCGGGCAGATGTGAGGCACCGCGTTAACGCTGTCCCATTTCGAGAAAAAAGTCCGCAGAACTACGGACTTAGCAGCATCTGTTAACCATAATTCTCGGCCGGTTCGGCGCGTTCGACGGACGTCACAGGCCGCCCCTCTAAGGCCATCCAACCAAGTCGTTTTCGTGGTCTTCAATACCTGGACAATAGCGGGGAAGCGTTGCGCGAGGCTGGTGCGCGCTTCCCTCTCCAGCGGGTGTCAGCAGGGTGGCGGCAGAGCCCGTCCCACATCACACATCGCGCACAGAGTGCTCACGCGGCACGGCGCCCTGACTGAAAGTTGATCGCGCCGGACTGGAAAAGACCGCACCGAGGAAATAGCTCCGAGAGCGGCACTTTTCAGCAGCCTCTGCGTGTGATACGGTACCGTATCAACATCGCTTTGAACTGTGCCAAGCACGCAAACGGAGGCTGGCATGAGAGGGATCGCGGGCGCCGGTATTTTCGCTCTGGCGTGGTTGTTTCAGTTGATCGGGTCTGCGAACGCACAGCCGGTTGCCAATGTCGGCTGCACGGCATCGCCATCGGCTGCGGGCACGCAAGTGTGGCGCTGCGACAACGGCATCACCATCGTTGCGGAAAACGGCGCCAGATTTGAACTTAAGGACGCCAACCGCGACGGACATATTGACTCCGTGGAGTTGAGCAGCAAGGCGCTGCTGATCGAGGCGCCCAAGAAGCCCGGCGGCAATCCCTTCAAGGTGCTGACGCCGCAGGCGATCGCCGCAGTGCGCGGGACCAAATGGGCCGTCGATGTCGCTGAGGCCAAGACCGCGGTCTTCGTTGCTGATGGCCGTGTCGGTGTGAGCCGCAGGGCTCGTGGACGCGGCGTCGTGCTCGGACCGGGCCAAGGCGTCGATGTCGAGGCAACGGGCCCGTTGACCGTCAAGACCTGGGGCCAGCCGCGCGTCGACGCGCTGATGGCAAGACTGGGTCAATAAGGCCTGGACAATTAAGGCCCGCGCAGCAACGCCCGGGCGACAAAGAAGATTGCATTACGTAATGACTAGACGCGTTCAGATTCTGGTGGCACTCGTCCTCACCGCGCTGTGGGGTGCCGGCATCTATGCCGGCCACGCCAACGGTCATCTGCGCTTTCTCGATCGGCTCGAGGCGACGCTGACGGATTGGCGGACCCAGGTCCGCGGCGTGCAGGCTCCGCCCGATCTCGTCACTATCGTTGCGATCGACGACACCGTCGTGAAGCGCGGCGGCAGCTATCCGCTGCCGCGCGCCGATCTCGCGCGCGTCGTCGACACCATCGTGCAGTTCAAGCCGAAGGTCGTCGCGATCGACCTGCTCCTGGTCGACCGCAGCGCTGCGATCGGCGACGCGACGCTGGCCAACACGCTCGCCACCGGTCCCATGGTGCTCGCCGCCGCGGCGATCTTCCCGACCGCCAGCGAGACTGTGGCGCCGGACAGCGAAGGCCCCCTCGCCGCGCTGCCGCAGGCCGAGCGCTTCCTGCTGCCGCTGCCCGCCTTCGCCGATCACGCCGAGGTCGGCGTCGTCAACGTCGCGACGGGGCAGTCGGGCTCGCCGCTTTCGGTGCCGATGCTGTTCCGGACCCGCGACAAGGTCGAGCTGTCGTTTCCCTTGCGGGTCGCGGCGCGCGCGCTCGACAAGCCGCTGACGATCGCGCCGGATCATCTCATGCTCGGCGATCGCGCGGTCTCGACCGACAGCGATTTCGCGCTGCCGATCACCTATTACGGCCCGCGCCGCACCATCCGCACCGTCAGCGCGCAGAGCATCTTCGACGGCACGCTCAATCGCGCGGCGATCGAGAACCGCATCGTCGTGATCGGCGCCGCGGTCGCCGGCGGCGGCGACTTCTATCCGACGCCGTTCGATTCCCTGATGCCCGGCGTCGAGGTGATCTCGACCGCGATCACCCATCTCGTCGCCGGTGACGGCATCGTGCGCGACCGCAAGGTCCACATCGCCGACGCGCTTTTCGCGATCCTTTTGCCGATGCTGCTGGTCGGCCTGCTCGCCTGGCGGCGCAGCGCGCCCGGCATCGTCGCGGCCGCCGCGGTGATGATCGCCTGGGCCGGGCTCAATCTGTTCGCCTTCACGCACGGCGTTTGGCTGAACGCCGCGACGACACTTGCCGCCGCGGTGCCGCCGGTCGCGGTCTTTGCCGGCGTGCAGCTGTGGGCCGGCGGCCGCCGCACGCAATATTTTGCCGCCAAGAGCAGGTCGCTGGCGCAATTCCAGGCGCCCGCCGTGCAGGAATGGCTGACGCGCGATCCGAATTTCCTGTCCAGGCCGGTCCGGCAGCGTGCGGCCGTCGTCTTCATCGATCTCTCCGGTTTCACGACGCTCAGCGAACGGATCGATCCGGACGAGCTGCAGCATCTGCTGAGGGCATTTCACGCGCTGATCGACAAGGCCGCGGTCGATTGCGGCGGCCTGATCACCGGCTTTCTCGGCGACGGCGCCATGATCCTGTTCGGACTGCCACACGCGATGCCCGACGACGCCGCGCGCGCGCTGCAATGCTCGATCGACCTGTATCGCAGCGTCGATCGCTGGATCGCTTCGCTGCCGCCTGCCCTCCGCGGCCAGCTCGGTTTCAAGATCGGCGCGCATTTCGGCCCGATCATCGCCTCCCGCCTCGGCGAAAGCCACCAGCACATCACGGCGACGGGCGACACGGTCAACGTCGCGAACCGCTTGATGGAGGTTGCCGCCCAGAACTGTGCGCGGCTCGCGCTCAGCGATACGCTGCTGGATGCGGCCGACTTCCACGGCGCTCCCGACGGCATTCTGTCAGGTCCCCTGCTCACCCAGGTCCGCGGCCGCTCCGGCGTCGTGACCGTCTGGTTCTGGCGCGACCAGAACGGGCCGAGCCAGGCCACCGCCAGGGCCGAGATGATCGACTGATTTTTGGGGCCGCCTACCGCGCTTCCGGCGGCGGCGAGCGGTCGAGCACGTCGCCCTTGGCGCCTTCGAGCAGATCAATGCCGTAGGTCTCGATCACGAGCGGCCCGCGCTTGCGCTGCAATTGCGCAATTTGCGTCACCTTCGCGAAGAGCTCGTCGAGGGCGGGATGGCCGTCCGGGCGCAGCTCGTCGACAGAGATCAGCTTGCCGGCAAGCAGCTTTGGATCGGGCTCGGGCATGTTGACCCAGCGGATGCGCTGGTTCTGCTGCAGCACGCAGGTGCCGCGCGGCAGGTAAAAGGCGAGCCAGCCCGTGGTGCCGTAGTCCTGCGCGAGCACGCAGGTCGCGCCACTGCGCGCGCGCACCGCCTCGATCTCGGCGGCGAGCTCGCGCCAGCCGACGCCGACGCTGCGCACCGTCGCGTCGCGGCGATAGCCCGACAGCCAGCCGGTGTTGGCCTGCACGATCAGCGCGGCAAACATCACGATGCCCACGGGCGCGGCCCAGCGCAGGCAGAAATCCGCGACGCGGCGCGCGCGTGGTTGCCACGGCACGAGATTGGCGGCGGCGGCCGCGGCAACGATGAAGGGCGGATAGACCGGCGCGAACCAGTTGGCCTCGACGCGGGCATGCAGCGAATGCCAGACGAAATAGACGACGATGGTCCAGAACAGCGTCTCGGTCAGCAAACGCGAGGCCAGCGCGCCGGCCCGGCGCCAGGTCAGCGCGTGCAGGCCCATCGCGCCGAGGATGAAGACCAGCGGCGTCGCGAAGGCGATCTGGGTCGGGATCAGCTCGGCGATGAAGACAGGACGGAAGTCCTCGATCTTCGCGCGGCCGAGCTGCTTTACGAACGAGACCCATTGATGATCCGCATTCCACAGGATCACCGGTGAGAACAGCGCGAACGCAACGAGACCGCCGAGATAGGGCCAGGGCGAGAGGAACCAGCGCCGCAGTTTCGGCACGGCCGCAAGCCAGATCAGGATCGCGGCGCCAAAGAACATCGCGGTGTATTTCGACAGCAGCGCCGCGCCGACCGCCGCGCCGACGGCGAGCCACCAGACGCCGCGGCCGGTCTCCAGCACCTTGGCGAGGAAGAACAGCACGAAGCTGGAGGCAACCAGCAGCGGCGCATCCGGCGTGACGATCAGCGTGCCCACCGAGGCCATCATGGTCACGTTGAGCAGGATGGCGCTGGTCGCAGCCACCCGCGCGCCGCCGAACAGGATGGCGGCGGAGCGGTAGATCGCGTAGCTCATCGGCAGCGCGAGCAGGATCGAGAACACGCGGACGCCGAGCTCGGTGTCGCCGGCGATCATGGTGCCGGCGCGGATCACATAGGCGACCATCGGCGGGTGGTCGTAATATCCTCCGGCGAGGTTCTTCGACCACATCCAGTAATAGGCTTCGTCGAAGGTGATCGGCGTGACCGCGGCCGCGACCAGCCGCAAGCCGACCAGCGCGACGATCACCAGCGCGGTATTGCGGACAATCCGCGCGTCAGCCCCGCCCATATCGAGCTATTTCTTGCGCCAGACGAACAGTCCGGACATCGCGTAGTTCCACACCACGCCCATCAGCGCGCCGGCCATGCCGGCCAGCCACCAGATCGGCTCCTGGTCGTAGACCGAGAAGGCGACGCCGACATTGGCGAGCAGGCCGACGCTGCACACGATGTAGAAGGCGATCAGGCCGCGCAGCAGCGCAAAGCCCTTCAGCCGCTGGTCGCGATAGGTGAGGAAGTTGTTGAGGGCGAAGTTGCTGGTCATGGCGACGATGGCGCCTGCGGCCTGCGCCTCCGCGAACGGCGCCTTGAACAGCTGAAGGGCGATGAACAGCGTCGTCAGATGCACCACGAGGCCGATGCCGCCGACCATCGCGAACAGGATGAAGCGCAGCGAGACCGCATCGTTGGTGAACTTGGCCAGCACCAGGCCGAGAAAATCCAGCGCGACCATGGAATCGAGCTTGCTCTCGCCGTGCTGGCGCTCGCCGAACGTGTAGGGAATTTCAACGGCTCGCAAGCTACCGTTCGCGCTCGCGACGAGGTCGAGCAGGATCTTGAAGCCGTGCACCGACAGCTTCGGCGCGAGCTCCTCGAAACGGTCGCGCCGAACCATGAAGAAGCCACTCATGGGATCGGCGATCTCGACCCGCAACGCCTTCCTGGCGAGTTCGGTCGCAAGCGCGCTGGCGCCGGCGCGCTGCTTGTTGAAGCCTTCGCTCTTGTAGCCCTCGATGTAGCGGCTGCCGACGACGAGATCGGCCTGGTCGCTTGCGAGCAGCAACAGCATCTTCGGCAGTTGCGTCTCGTCGTGCTGGAGGTCGGCATCGATCACGGCCACATAGGGCGCGCTGGAGGCCAGGATGCCCTCGATGCAAGCGCCCGACAGGCCACGGCGGCCGATGCGGCGAACGCAGCGCACGCGGTTGTCGCGCTGCGCCAGCGCGCGCACGACGTCCCAGGTGCCGTCGGGCGAATTATCGTCGACGAACACGACTTCCCAGGCGACGTTGGCGAGCGTCGCCTCCAGCCGCCGGTACAGCACCGTGACGTTGTCGCGCTCGTTGAACGTCGGGACGATGACCGACAGTTCCGGCGCCTCTTGAGCCTGCGGGGGAGTGCCGGAGCCCGGTCTGATCGCTTCATTCATGACGGCAGCGTATATCCGCCGCGTCCTGCGCTGCCAAGACGTTGCGCTGCCAAGATCTACCGAGCCGGGGGTCTGTGGGGAAAGGCCCAAAAAGGGCCCAAAAATGCCAACGACCCCGGAACGGCGGACCGCGCGTACATCCGGCGCAAGCCCAAGCTATTCCAAGGTCGTTCCAGCGCCGGAGGTTTCGCTCAACGTCGCCGTTAGAGGCTAGATAGGTACGGCAAAACCGCTTCGCAAGGGGGCATAGCGGCTCTTTTTCAGACCCTTGCTAGTTCGGGACTTCCTTGATCACCGGCCCACGCGGCACGGGGGCGGCCGGGACAGCGGGCGCTGCGGCCGGAGCCGGCTCGGCCTTTGCCGGCCTGGGCGGCTTGCCGTACTGGCCGATCGGCCCCAATACGACGGCGACCGCAAGCACGACCGCCGCGACGATCGCGCCCAGAATGCCACCCATCGACTCAGACGACATGGAAGCCCATCCCTGTTCCAGATGCCTCCAGTGATACCATGGATGCGCGCGGAGCTGGAAGAGCCCCCCGCGGAGGGGCGAGTAGCGAATGGCTCGTCGCGAATGAGGAGCGCCGGCTTACACGCCCTCTTCGCGATGGGCCATTCGCCACTGCCCTACTTTGCGGGCGGCCTGTGCTTGACGAAGGCCGTCACAATGTCCTTCTGCGCCGACTCGACCGCCCTGTTCGCGGTGGCGAGATGGGCGCCGGCATCGATGTTCGGATATTGCGTGGTGAGATAGTCGAGCAACGCTACCCGGTAATATTGCCGCTCCGACGGACAGGCGCCCGCGACCGAACGGCCGAAATCCTGTTCCGACATTCCCTGATTGGAGTCGCGCGAATATTCCCGCGCCAGGCAATGCCAGTAATCGTCGCGGCCCTGCATGGCGAGCTTCTGCGCGCCCTTGGCATCGTCGTCATCGTCGGCCATGGCACCAAACGTCATGGCAGCAGATGTCATCATGACGAGCGCCGCTCCCACCATCAGCATCCGCATTCTTGTTCTCCTTTTTGCGCGGGTCCCGTTGCGACGTTAGACGGGACGGCGCAACTGGCCAATCACATCTGGTTTGATTAGGATGAAGTCCCTCCCCGTCGATGCGAGACCCTCCCGTGGCCAAAGCAAAAACCGCGTCCAAAAAATCCGGCAACATCTTCATCGGCGTCGGCGGCTGGACCTTCGAGCCCTGGCGCGGCGTGTTCTACCCGGAGAAGCTCACGCAGGCCAAGGAGCTGTCCTATGCCGCCTCGAAGCTGACCTCGATCGAGATCAACGGCACCTATTACGGCTCGCAGAAGCCGGAGAGCTTTCGCAAATGGGCCAGCGAAGTGCCCGATGGCTTCGTGTTCTCGGTGAAGGGACCGCGCTTCGCGACCAACCGCCGCGTGCTCGCCGAGGCGGGCGATTCCATCAAGCGGTTCTATGATTCCGGCGTGCTGGAACTCGGCGACCATCTCGGACCGGTGCTGTGGCAGTTCGCGCCGACGAAAAAGTTCGACGGCGCCGATTTCGGCAAGTTCCTGGAGCTGCTGCCGCGCAAGCTCGAGGGGCGCGCGCTGCGCCATGTCGTCGAGGTCCGTCACGACAGCTTTTGCGCACCGGACTTCGTCGCGCTGATCCGGGAGTTCGAGACGCCTGTCGTGTTCGCCGAGCACGGCAAATATCCGGCGATCGCCGACGTCGCCGGCGATTTCGTCTATGCACGGCTCCAGAAGGGCAATGACGAGATCAAGACCTGCTATCCGCCGAAGCAGCTCGATGCCTGGGCCAAGCGCTTTCAGGACTGGGCCGAGGGAAGTGAACCCGACGATCTGCCGAAGGTCGACAAGGCCAAGCCGAAGAAGGAGCCGCGCGACGTGTTCGCCTATGTCATCCACGAGGGCAAGGTGCGCGCACCGGCCGGCGCCATGGAACTGATCGCGCGGGTGAGCTGAGGATGGTTCATGGCAAAGGCGAAAAAGCTCTTCACCATCGGTTATGAACAGACGCCGCCCAAGGCGGTGCTCGACGAGCTGGAACAGGCCGGCGTCAAGCTCGTGGTCGACGTGCGCGCGGTGACCTCATCGCGCCGGCCCGGCTTTTCGAAGAAGCAGCTTTCCGCGGGCCTCGATGAACGCGGCATCGCCTATGTTCATCTCGCCGCGCTCGGCACGCCGAAGGAAGGCCGGCTCGCCGCGCGCAGCGGCCAATACGATGTGCTGGAGAAGATCTATTCAAAGCACCTGAAGACGCCGCAGGCCCGGGAAGAGATGGACGAGCTCTCGGCGCTGGTGATGAAGGCCGGTCCGGTCTGCCTGCTCTGCTACGAACGCGATCACACCCATTGCCACCGCCAGATGATCGCGGAGATCATCGAGGAGCGTGATGGCGTGGCGGTGAGGAATTTGGCGGGACGGCAGGTGTAGCCGGCTCCATCCGGGCTACAGATCTCCCGCCAGCCGAAACGTCCCTTCCATCATTTGCACGCAGCTGCCGCCGACATGAGCGGACGTGATCTTA
Source organism: Bradyrhizobium sp. P3_C3 (assembly GCF_056402655.1). NCBI lineage: Bacteria > Pseudomonadati > Pseudomonadota > Alphaproteobacteria > Hyphomicrobiales > Nitrobacteraceae > Bradyrhizobium > Bradyrhizobium sp. P3_C3. The sequence goes on from NZ_JBFUGY010000001.1 coordinate 414,082, forward strand.
CCATCCTGCTTGCGCACGCGCGTCCGGAGGATGCTTGGCCGGCCCATGTCAAAGCCCTGACCGACGGTGAGCTTCAACTCGCCATCACGCGTGGGATCGAGATCGGCAAACAGCGCGGCCGCGGCGACCGTCGCGCTGCCGGTGGCGGGATCCTCGACGAGGCCGCTGGCGCCGCGCATGAACATCCGCGCCTGCCGATCGCAAGGCGCCTCCGCCGGCGGCACGTCGCGCGTGTAGAACCATACCGAGCGGGCGCCGTCCCGCGGCAAGACCTTGCCGTAGGCCGCCGCATCGGGCCGGGCGCGCTCGAGCGCCTCGCGCGAATGCAGCTCCATCACCAGAAACGCGTTTCCGACGCTGACGATCTGCGGCGCGTGGCTGTCGACCCTGATGTCATCCGCACCGAGCGAGACGCAGCTTGCAGCTTCAGCGGCAGACAATTGCGACAGCCGCGCCAAAGGCTGGGGCGCGGTGAGCTCGGTCCTGACCACCCGGCCCTGCTCTCTCACGATCTCGACCGGCACGAGCCCGGCCTTCTCCTCAAACAGCAGGCGCGGCTTCAGCTCTTTTGCCATCGAAGCCAGCACGAAGGCGGTGCCGACATTGGGATGGCCGGCAAAGGCAATCTCCAGCACCGGCGTGAAGATGCGCACCTCGGCGTCATTGGCCTTGTCGCGCGGCGGCAGCACGAAGGCCGTCTCGGAATAGTTGAACTCGGTCGCGATCGCCTGCATCTGCTGCGTCGTGAGCCCGCCGGCATCGAGAACCACGGCGAGCTGGTTGCCGCCGAAGGCGCGGTCGGTGAACACGTCGACGGTGATGTAGCGGCGCTGCATCTTCACTTCCTCATGAAAATCGCGGCCTCAACCGGCCGCATCGCCGGCAGTCTACAAGCCGGCGATATCGCTCGTCATGCCCCAAAATTCGGAGCATTCGGAGCAATCGCGCGAGGAGATCAGAAGGGAGAATCAGAACCGGAACAGCTGATACGGCGATGCGAGGACCTGTACGCGCTCGCTGTCATCGACGATCAACGCATCGAGAAACTGCCGGTTTTTCGCGTAAGCCTGTGACGCCTCGAACTGCGTATGCGGCCAGTCGCTGCCCCACAGCAGGCGGTCGAGGCCGTAAGCCTTGCGCAGCAGCGGATAGGCCTCCTTCGCAAAACTCTCCCCGCTCGCGCCGTTGCGATACGGCGCCGAGATCTTGACCCAGACATTTCGCGTCGCGCCGAGCTTCAGCACCGACTGGAAGCCGGGATCGGCGACGCCGAGTTTCGGATCCGGCAACGCATAGTGATCGAGCACGACGGTGACGCCATGATCGAGCAGCTGCGGCGCCAGCAGTGCGAGGTCGGACGCGTTGCGCTGGAGCTCGACTTGCCAGCCCATCGATTTCACGTTTCCGAGCAGCGCCTTCCATTCGCCGGCAGCGAGATCGGGCAAGGGCTGACCGACCAGATTGAGGCGGATGCCGACGACGCCGGCGCGATCAAGCGCGCGCAGTTCGTCCGCGGTCACGGAAGGATCGACCACCGCGATACCACGCAGGCATCCGCCGGAAGTTTTCAGGCTCTCGACCAGATAGGAATTGTCGGTGCCGAGAAAGCTCGGCTGCACCAGCACGCCATTGCTCATGCCATTGCGGTCGAGCTGCTCCAGATAGAGCGCCAGCGGCGCATCGTAATCGGGGGCATAGCGCCGGCCGGGCGCGAGCTTGAGGCCGCGGTGGAAGACATGGGCATGGGTATCGATCGTCGGCAAGCTCGTCTCACTCTTCGCTCGGCTCGCGACGGCCGTGGCCGACACGAGGGATATAAGGCCTGTGCCGAATTGGCGGCGCGTCAGGCCACGCTCGCGGGATATCATGGTGACTGCTCCCCATCCGGCGTCAGGCGCGCGTCGCCGCGGCTTGTTCGAAAACCTTGCCGCGGGTTTCGGGCAGCAGCACCACCGCGATCAGCACCAGCGAATAGGCGAAGGCCGCATCGATGCCGATCGCCGGTCCGAGCCCGATATGGTCGCTGAGATAGCCCACGAGGAAGGGGAACGCGGCGGAGACGATGCGGCCGAAATTGTAGCAGAAGCCGACACCGGTGCCGCGCACGCCGGCCGGATAGAGCTCGCTGAACAGCGCCGCCATGCTGGCGGGAATGCCGGCCGAGAAGAAGCCGAGCGGAAAGCCGAGCACCAGCATCTCGCCGTTGGTCAGCGGCGCGAAGATGTAGATCAGCACGGTGACGATGCAGGCGCTGGCGAAGAAGGTGACATTGGCCCTGCGGCCGATGCGGTCGCTGATGATGCCGCTCGCGATGCAGCCGCAGAAGAAGGCAACGATGATGACTGCGAGATAGCCGCTGGAGCCCAGCACCGACAGATGCCGCACTTCGCGCAAATATGTCGGCAGGAACGTGGTCAGGGCCGCGTAACCGCCGTGGGCGCCGATGCCAAACAGGCCTCCGATCAGCGTCGAGCGCAACACGTCGCGATGGAAGATGCCCGAGAGCGTGGCGAAGAATGGCGTCTTGTCGGCTGCGACCGCGCGCGGCGGCTCCTTCAAGCCGCGGCGGATGAAGATGATGAGGAGCGCGGGCAACAGCCCCAGCGCAAACAGCAGCCGCCAGGCGATGTCGGCGGGTGCATAAGTGAACACGAGGGCCGAGAGCAGCACAGCTGCGCCCCACCCCACGGCCCAGGCGCTCTGCACCGAGCCCAGCGCCTTGCCGCGATGCTCGGGGCGAATGATCTCGGCCATCAGCACCGCGCCGCAAGCCCATTCGGCGCCGAAGCCGAGGCCCTGAATCGCCTTCAGGATCAGGAGCTGGTTGTAAGTCATCGCGAACGCGCAGGCGAAGGTCGCGAGCGCAAAGGTCGCAACGGTAATCTGAAGCGCCTTGACGCGGCCAAAACGGTCGCCGAGCGCGCCGCCGAGCCAGCCGCCGAACGCGCCGAAGAACAGCGTGACCGAGCCGAGCAGGCCCGCATCGGCCTTGCTGATGCCGAAGGCGGCGATCAGCGCGGGAATGGCAAGGCCGAACATCTGGACGTCGAGCGCATCCAGCGCCCAGCCGCCAAAGCTTGCCCAGAACGTGCGCCGCTCCAGCGGCGAGCTTTCGCTGTACCAGTTTGACATTGTTTCTCCCTTGAATTCGTTATTGCTTGATGTCGTTGAAAGGTCGCTCTCACCTGATCTCGGCGTGGTAGCGGAACCGGTCGGCCGGCCCCCGCGACCTGCGCCATTCGATCGGCCGCCGCTCCAGATCGAGCGCGAGGCGCTCGATCACGATCAATGGTGCGTGCGCTTCGAGGCGCAGCAGCCGCGCCTGCATCTCGTTGGCCATTTCGACCGTCAGAATTTCCTCGGCCGACACCACCACCTCCCCGCAACGCTCCTCGTAGAGCGGATAAAGCAGGTCGCCGAATTCGGCGGTGTCGATCTCCAGGATCGGCGCGAAGCGCGATTGCTGGAGCCAGATCTCCTCGGCGAGCAGCGGTACATCGTCGATCAGGCGCAGACGCGACAGGCTGATCACGGGCTCGCCGACAGGGATGCGCAGCGCCGACGCAACCGCCGAATTCGCCAAAACGCTCTTGCGCCGGATGATGCGGCTCTTCGGCACGCGCCGCTCGCCGCTCTCGGACTGGAATCGGAAGAAGCGGAATAGCGAGGAGTTGAAGCGCGCCCGGCGCACGAAGGTGCCGCGGCCCTGCTGGCGCTCCAGCACGGTATCGGCAACGAGCTGATCGATCGCTTTGCGCACGGTGCCGATGGCGACGCCGTAATGCGCCGCGAGCTCGGCCTCCGACGGGATCGGCTCGCCCGGCCGCCATTCATTGCGGTTGATCCGCGCGGCGAGGTCGTCGCGCAGGCGCTGGTAGCGTGGCAGGCGGTCGTCGTGCGGAGCTGCATTCATATAGTCATATAGATGACTAGATGAGATAGGAGTCAAGAACTACCAAGGTACCGCAATTGCGAGGCCGGCGACGCGAGGTCGGGCCGGCGGACGTTGCCAACCCGACCTCGCCTTGCGCGTTAATTCGCTGCCCTCGGCGTGCAGGGCGGCTGCTTGTAGGGCGCTGAGGCAAACGCGCCCTGTGCCGGAGCCCTCACGCAATCCGCAGGCGCCAGAGGCGAGGCGCGCCGCGGGGCGACGTCGCGAGCGGCTGCGGCCTGGGTTTGATAGACGGCGGCGGCGATCAGGGCGGCCGAGACAAGGGTCAATCGGGTCATGGGTTCTCTCCGCGTGGCAAACGGAAGCCGAGAGGTTTCGGCGTCCTGACAACATGAGCGGAAATCGCCGTGAGATATTTCATCACGCGCCTTCAACGAAACGCGAGCACCCTCACCCCAGTTGAAACACCGCCACTTTGTGCTCGTAGCCGCGAACCGCGACCTCGCCGAGCGCGACGGCGTCCTCACCGTCGTCGCCGAGCGCCTCGCGGACGGACGCGGAGATCAGGAGGTGCGAGCCGAACTCCTTGTTGAGTGCCTCCAGCCGCGAGGCGAAGTTCACGGTGTCGCCGATGACCGTGTACTCCTTGCGCCGGGGCGAGCCGATATTGCCGGCAACGACCTCGCCGAAATGGATGCCGATGCCGATCCGCAGCGGCCAGCTCGTTTGCGCGTTGATGCGGTCCATCGCGGCCAGCATCTCGCGGCCTGCGGCAACCGCGCGGTGCGCGGCGTCGGAGGCCTCCAGCGGCGCCCCGAACAGGGCGAGGAAGCCATCGCCCAAAAACTTGTTCACGATGCCGCCCTGACGATCGAGGATGTCGACCAGCACGGCGAACGCACCGTCGAGCCGGTCAACCACCTCCTGCGGGGTGCGCAACCGCGCGCTGGCGGTGAAGCCGCGGAAATCGACGAACATCACCGCGACGCGGCGAAGGTCGCCGCCCGCGCTGGGCCCCGCCGCCATCAGCCGTTCCACCACCTGCGGCGAGACGTGCTGGCCGAACAGGTTGGTGACGCGATCACGCGCGGTGGCGGCCGCGATGCTCGCGGCAAATTGCCGCCGCAGCCGCGCGCCGACGGAGCCGGCGAGCACGCCGCAGATCAGGATGATGGTGCTGCGCACGGCGTGAAAGTAGATCAGCGGTTCGCCAGCCTCGCTGGCCGAATTGTAGTACAGCGCGACGGCCAGGAGTTCGGCTGCGGCCACAAATCCCGTGAAGGTGGACAGCCAGAAATCGAGCCGCAGCGTCGAAAGAATGATGAAGATGAAATAGGCCAGTGGCAGCACGAAACCGAGCGCGGGCCCAGCGCCCATGCTGCGAATCTGGAGAATCAGGATGATCGTCGGCAGCGACGTTTCGATGAGAGCGCCGATATAGCGCCTGATCACCGGCAGGTCGCGATCGAGCTTGAGGTTACGCCTGATCTGGCTGTGGACCCAGACCTCGAAGAGGATGAAGCCCCCCAAGAGCATGTATTCGCGGACCAAGCCCTCCGTCCCGCGCCAGACCCGGTTCACGATGGCAGGGTCGATCAGGTAGGTTGCGGTGAGGAACAGGATCATGACGCAGCCCGTCGTGATCAGCGCCCTCACCCGCAACAGCTCGGTGCGCAGCACTTCTCGCGTCAGCTCGCGCTCGAACTCCTCCGACATCACGGCATGCTGCCGGGTCTTCCTGCTGGCAAACCTGACCATTTCTCCCCTCGATTCAGGGGCATTGTGCCTCAATCCAGCGTGCGGCGGAAGCGCGTCACCGCGATGGTCATGGCGACCAGCATCAGGATCGCCAGCGCCAGCGCATCGAAGCGCAAATTCTGCATGGTCGCGCCCTTCAGCATGATGGCGCGGACGATCCGCAAGTAGTGGGTCAGCGGCAGGCATTCACCGAGATATTGCGCCCAGACCGGCATGCCGGCGAACGGGAACATGAATCCGGAGAGCAGAATGCTCGGCAGGAAGAACATCATGGCCATCTGCATGGCCTGGAGCTGGTTCTGCACCACGGTCGAGATGGTGTAGCCAATCGACAGATTTGTAGCGATGAACAAGGTCGACAGCAGCGCAAGCAGGAACAGATTGCCGAGCAAGGGCACGCCGAACAAGCCGACGCCGATGCCGATGATGAGGAAGGCCTGAAGGAAGCCAACCAGCACATAAGGAACGATCTTGCCGAACATCACCTCGACCGGCTTGATCGGCATCGACAGCAGGCTCTCCATGGTGCCCCGCTCCACCTCACGGGTGACCGAGAGCGCGGTGAAGATCAGCATGGTCATGGTGAGGATGGTGCCGACGAGGCCCGGCACGATATTGAGGCTGGACGACGCGGCCGGATTGTAGCGCGCATGCGCGCGGATCTCGAACGGCATCTCGGGCGGATTGCCGATATAGAGATCGTGCGCAAGCGCGGTCTGCACGACCATGCCGAGCGAGCCGAGCGCGGCGCTGGCCGCAACGGGATCGGTGGCGTCGGCCGCAACCAGCAGCGCCGGCCTGTCGCCGCGCCGCACCGCCCGCTCGAAGCCGCGCGGAATCTCGACGCCGAACAGCACCTTGCCCGATTTCAGCAGGTTGTCGAAATCGTCGACGTCGTGCACCTCGTAGATGAAGCGGAAATAGGCGGTGTTCTCCAGCGCCTTCAACACCGAGCGGGCAAGATCCGAATCCTCCTGGAGCAGCACCGCGCTCGGCAGATGGTGCGGCGTGGTGTTGATGGCATAACCGAACAGCAGAAGCTGCATCACCGGCAGCATCACGATCATCGCGAACGAGACGCGGTCGCGCTTGAGCTGGATGAACTCCTTGACCAGCATCGCATAGGAGCGCTTCCAGAAGCCGAAGCGCTCGCGGATCTCGTGCGCGGGTGCGGGGTGATCGGCGGCGCTCATTGGAAATTGTCCTTGGAACGGCTCATCAATTCGATGAACACGTCTTCGAGCGAGGGCGATGATTTGTGCCAGTGCAGGCCGCCCTTCTCGCGCCACGGCGCGATGCTGGCCTCGAGCGCGGCCACGTCGCGCCCGGAAACGTGCAGCGAAGTGCCGAACGGCGCCACCATGTCCACGCCGGGCTTGCCGGTGAGCGCGGCCGTGAGCCCGTTGAGCTCCTCGCCCGTCACGGTGTAGGTCGTCAGGGCGGACTTCGCGATCACCTCCTCCACCGTGCCGTGCGCCAGCAGATGGCCGTAGGCGATGTAGGCGATCTCGTGGCAGCGCTCGGCCTCGTCCATGTAGTGGGTCGAGACCAGGACGGTGAGGCCGTCGGCCGCGAGCGCATGGATCTCGTTCCAGAAATCGCGCCGCGCCTTGGGATCGACGCCGGCGGTCGGCTCGTCCAGCAGCAGCAGTTTCGGACTGGGCAGCGTGCAGGCCCCGAGCGCGAGCCGCTGCTTCCAGCCGCCGGAGAGCTCGCCCGCGAGCTGCTCCTCGCGCCCCGACAGTCCGAGCCGCTTGATCATGTCGCGCGCGGCGCCGCGTGCATCGGCGAGCCCATAGAGCCGCGCGACGAATTCGAGATTCTCGCGCACCGAGAGGTCCTGGTACAGGCTGAAGCGCTGGGTCATGTAGCCGACCTGGCGCTTGATCTTTTCGGCATCGCGCCGGATGTCGTAGCCGAGACAGGTACCCTCGCCGCTGTCGGGCGTGAGCAGGCCGCAGAGGATGCGGATGGTGGTGGTCTTGCCCGAGCCGTTCGGCCCGAGGAAGCCATAGATCGAGCCGCGCTTCACCTGCATCGACAGATCGTGCACGACCTCGCGGCCGCCAAACGACTTGGTCAGGCCCTTGACGTCGATCGCGATGCCGTTGCCGTTGCCGCCGCTCATCGCTTGTCCGCCACCGGCGTTTTTGGATGGAGATAGACGTCGATCGGCTGTCCGACCCGCAGGGCATCGGGCCGCGAGGGCCGCGCCTGGATCAAATAGACCAGCTTGTTGCGCTCATCGAGGCTGTAGATGACAGGCGGGGTGTATTCGGCCGAGGTCGCGATGAAATAGATCTTTGCGGTGAGATCCGCCGCGCAATTGTCGCAAGAGATGCGCACCGTGTCGCCGATCGCAAGCTTCGGCAACTCGGTCTCGGGCACGAAGAAGCGCAGCTTCATGTTGCCGGGCGGCATGATCGAGAGCACCGGCCGCTGCGCCGCCACCATTTCGCCCTCGCGGAAGTAGATCTGCTGGATGGTGCCGGCAACGGGCGCAAAGCCCCTGCGCCGCGCCATTCGCGTCTCCGACGTCACGACCCGCGCTTCGGCGACACGCAAGGACGACACGGCGGAATCGAGATTGGCCTGCGTACCGGAGCCGGTCTTGTTCAGCGAGGCCGCGCGATCATAGGTCTGCTGCGCATTGGCCAGTGTCGCCTTGTTCTGGTTGAGGTCGGCAAGCTGAAGATCGTCGTCGACGGAATAGAGGGCATCGCCGACCTTCACCTCGTCGCCCTCGCGCACATTGAGCTTCGTCACCCGGCCCGCTTCGTCCGGGCTGACGAAGATCATGTCGGCCTCGACCCAACCCTGAAATCCAGGATCGCGCTTGTCCTTGCAACCGGCAAGGACGGTTGCCAGCACGGCGGCCAATGCAAGCACAGAAATTGCTCGTGACGACTTCATGTCGTCCTCCGTTCGCCAAAAATCAAATCGAGATGGACGCGCAGCATGTCCTGGGCGTCGAGCGGCGCGTGCCGCGCAAACAGGCTCTGCCAGATCACCGCGATCATCGCGGGGGCGACCAGGATCTGCGGATAGCGCGCGAGGTTCTTCTCGCGGATCTCGCCGCGGGCAATGCCGAGCTCGATCAGCGCGCGCATGCCGGCGATCCCGCGCGAGACGACCTCGCGATAGTAGAAATCGGCGACGGACGGAAAGCGCGGCCCTTCCGCCACGATCAATCGCACGAGATCGCCGCGCCTCGTGCCGATGACCTCCTTGAGGAAGTTACCGGCAAAGGCCTCGACGAGATCGCGCACCGAGCCCGTCGGCGGCGGCAGCGCATTCAGCTTCGCTACCACCGGCACGATCACAGTGCGCACCAGCTCCTCGAACATCGATTCCTTGTCCTTGAAGTGCAGGTAGATCGTGCCCTTTGCGACACCCGCCCGCTTGGCGATGTCGTCGAGCCGCGTCGCCGCAAAGCCACGCGCGATGAACTCCTCCATCGCCGCTTCCACGATGGCCGACCGACGCTCGGCCGCACGCGTGGCACGATTCGAAGCGGGCGCAGCGTCGGCGGGCGCACGGCCCTTCGCATCGGCGCGAGCTGCGGTTGGCGTGGCTGCTTTGGTTGGCTTCTTTGTCATTCCCTATTTATGACTGACCGGTCAGTCATAGTCAAGACAGCGATCCGACCCTATGCAAGCCAACAAATTAGCATTGACTAATGCATTAGCACATGCTAATCGAATATCCATGATCGAAGCCGCCCCAAATCCCGTCACGACCGTGATGCGCGCCCTCGCCGATCCGACCCGCCGTGCCGTGTTCGAGCGCGTGTTCGAGAGCAAGGAGATCAGCGTCGCCGAGCTCACCCGCGGCAGCGGCGTGACGCAGGGCGCGATCTCACAGCATCTGAAGTCGCTGAAGCAGGCCGGCCTCGTCGCCGAGCGCGCCGAGGGCCGCAACGTCTATTACCGCGCCGCGCCGCAAGGACTCGAGCCGCTGGTCACCTGGATGGACCATTACGGCGTGTTCTGGCGCGAGCGCTTCCAGAATCTGCGTGACCTCTTGAAGGAGATCGATCCGTGAGTGCAGCCGAGTTCAGAGCCGAAACAAAAGACATCGTCCAAGACATTGTTTTGGAGGAGGTCTTCCCTCACGCGCCCGAGACGATCTGGAAGACGCTGACCAGCGCCCAGTTGATCGCGCGCTGGCTGATGCAGCCGACCGGCTTCGAAGCCGTCGAAGGCAAGGCCTTCACCTTCCAGACCACGCCGGGCGGCAACTGGGATGGCGTCATCCATTGCCGGGTTCTCGAAGTGATACCCAACCGGCGCCTCGTCTATGCCTGGAAGGGCGGCGACGAACGCAACACCGGCTACGGCGCGCCGCTCGATACCGTCGTGACGTGGTCCCTCACCCCGGTCGAAGCCGGCACGCGGATCCGCCTGGTGCATGCGGGCTTCGTCATGCCCAGGAACGAGTCGGCCTACACGGTCATGAGCGGCGGCTGGAAGAAGGTTGTCCGCCAGCTCGACGAGATCAGTGGCGAGAAGTGAGTGGGAGATATTTCGATGACCAGGCCTTTTACCGGCGGCTGCGCCTGCGGCGCGATCCGCTATTCGATTCTCGGTGAGCCGCTGTTCAGCAATCACTGCCAGTGCCGGGATTGCCAGCGCGAAAGCGGCGGCGGTCACGGCTCGTACATGACCTTCGCGCGTGCCGGCGTCACGGTGACGGGCGAGGCGAAGCACTGGGACATGGTCGGCGACAGCGGCAACGTGAAGACGCGCGGTTTCTGCACGCAGTGCGGCTTGCCGGTCTACATGACCTTCGCCGCAATGCCCGACATCTTCACCATCCGCGCCGCAAGCCTCGACGAGCCCGCCCGCTACAAGCCGCAGGTGGTGACCTACGCAGCACGTGGACATGATTGGGATCGTCTCGATCCCGACCTGCCGAAGTTTGCAGGCATGCCGCCGGGGTGAGGCGGCCGTATTTGGAGTGTCGAAGTCTCGGCATCGTCATGGCCGGACTGTCCCGAATGTCATTCCTGACGCAATGCTCCGGTCCGCGCATCGCGCGGTACCCGTTGCATCGTCAATGGCAGCAGGAGGATTATCCCTTGGCGTCGCAGGCCCAGGCGCGGATCACGCATTCCTTGCCGCCGTATTTGTAGCATTCGCGCGTGGCGGCATTGAGCGAGGCCGAGATCTTCGGCTTGACGGCATAGCCATACGCGCCGCACGGGTTGGCCATATCGACCGACATCGCCGCGCAGGCACGCTTCATGGTCACGGTCGTGCAGTCGCCCTTGCACTGCTTCTGTGCCGCGGCACGCGCCTCGCGCTCGGCGCCGTAATCAAAAGCCTGGCCATAGGCCCCGCACTTGCCGACCGCAAACGCACCGGCAGCGTGCGCATCCGTGATGTAGCGAGCGCCGGCGACACAAACCGACAGCGCAAAGAAAAACATCGCGCAACGGCGCGCGACGACATTCGAAGCCATGGAAAAACCCCTCCCCCCAAGGCAGGTGGAGAGGACTCTAGGCGGTGGACGTTTCCAGATGGTGAACGAGGGGTGAAATCGAACGAATGAGAGTGCCGTAGGGTGGGCAAAGGGGCAAAGCGCCGTGCCCACCATCCATCCACACCATCATTCAAAATTGGTGGGCACGCTTCCGCCTTCGCTCTACGAGCTACGGCGGACAAGTCGCTTTGCCCACCCTACGGCACCGTCATCCGCGTCGTGCCGCTTCCAGCGCCTGCGGCGTGTCGATGTCGAGGAAGGCGCTCTCGCCATCCACGGGGACTTCGGCCACCGCTTCGGTGTGCTTGGCGATCAGATGGCGCGCGCCGACGTCGCCGTCGAGCGTCATCAGCTCCTTAAAGAAGCGGCGCGACCACAGCACGGGATTGCCGCGGCGCCCGTCACTGACGGGCACGACGATGAGGTTGCCGCGGTCCGGCGCAAAGCCGTCGATGAGACGGTCGATCAGGCCGGCATCGATCAGCGGCATGTCGCCCAAACAGACCACGGCGCCGTCGCAACTTTCCGGCACGGCCGCGATGCCGGCCTTGACCGAGCTCGCGATGCCGCCGGCGAAATCCGGGTTGCGGACGAACTTCACCTTCAAGCCTTGCAGCGCCTGCTCGACCAGCTCTGTCTGATGCCCGGTGACGACGATCACCTCGGAGGCCTTGGAGGCCAGCGCCTGCTCGGTCGCGATCCGCACCAGCTTCTTGCCGTCGAGCTCGGCGAGCAGCTTGTTCGGTCCGCCCATCCGGGTCGAGCGGCCCGCCGCGAGCACGATGGCCGCGATCTGGCTGTTGCCCTCGATCGCGGGTTCTGCGCGCGGCTGCGGCCGCGTGACGATCTCCATCAGGAGGCCGCCGACGCCCATGCCCATCAACTCGGACCGCGTCACCTTGATGCCGGCGAGCAGCCGCATCAGCACCCAGTCGAAACCGTTCTCGACCGGCGAGCGTGCGCAGCCAGGTGCGCCCAGCACCGGCACCCCGCCGGCCCGCGCGATCAGCAGCAAATTGCCGGGATCGACCGGCATACCGAAATGCTCGATCTCGCCGCCGATCCCGGTGACGGCCGCCGGAATCACGTCGCGGCGGTCGGCGATCGCGGACGCCCCGAACACGATGACGAGCTCCGCACCAAGCCCGAGCAATTCCTTGATCGCGGCCGACAGCGCCCGTTCCTCATGCTGCACGCGCCGCTCGGCAATGATGCTGGCGCCGGCCGGAGCGAGCCGCTCGGCGGTGACGCGCAGCGTCTTGTCGATCACCTTCGACGAGAGGCCCGGCAGCAGCGTCGAGACCACGCCGACGCGCTTGATGACGTAGGGCGCGATCTTCAGCACGTCCCTGCCCGCCGCCTTCACCGCGGCATCGCGCAAATTGCCTTCGACGCCGAACGGGATGATCTTGACGGTGCCGACCATCTCGCCCTCGACCACCGGCTTGTAGGCGGTGAGCGTCGCAAAGGTGATGGCCTCGTCGATATTGTTGATGCGGTCGACCGCGGCGCGGTCGATCACCAGCACGCCCGGGCGCGCGGCGAACAGATTGGCGCGGCCGGTGAAGGCGCGCTCGACATGAATGCCCTCGCCGCCGACGGCCAGCGCGATGCTGGCGGCGGCGACATCCTCGGAGACGTCGCCCTCCTCCATGCGCACCACCACGACGTCCTTGATGCCGGCGCGCTCCAGCGCCTCGACCTCGGCCGGGCCGATCGTCGTGCCTTTCTTGAGCACCAGCGGACCCTGGCGCAGGGTGTGGACGGTCACCCCGCCGATCGCATCCTTGGGGCTCGCCGGTCCGAATTTCATGCCGCTTCTTCTTTTTCTTTTGGAGGCAGGCGCAGCACCGCCGTGATCTCGGCCATGATCGACACCGCGATCTCGGACGGCGAGACAGCGCCGATCGCCAGCCCAATGGGCGCGTGGATGCGCGCGATGTCGCTGTCCTTGGCGCCCTGCGCGCGCAGCCGGTCGCCGCGCTTGGCATGCGTCTTTCGCGAGCCGAGCGCGCCGATATAGAAGCAGTTGCGCTCGAAGGCGTGCAGCAGCGCGGGATCGTCGATCTTCGGATCGTGCGTCACCGCGACGAAAGCCGTGTAGGCATCGACATTGAGCGGCGGCAGCGCCGTGTCGGGCCATTCGGCGACCAGGGGAATGTCAGGGAAGCGCTCCGCGCTCGCAAACGCCGTGCGGGGATCGACCACGGTGACGTCGTAGCCGAGCGAGCGCGCCAGCGGCGCCAGGGCTTGGCTGATATGGACCGCGCCGACGATGACGAGCTTTGCGGTCGGCGCATAGACGTTGAGGAACAGCTTTTTGCCGCCGGCCTCGACACTGGCGCTCTTGCCCATGCGAAGCTGCTTGTCCAGTTCGGCACGCAACGGGTCCTTGGCGAAATCCGCGGATTTCACCAGACGCTGCTCGCCGCTCTCGGTGTCGGTCACCAAAATCGCCGGCCGGCGCGCGGCGCGCTCGGCATTGAGTTCGTGCAGGATTGCGAGCTTCACGGCTAACCGACCTTCTCGACGAAGACGCGAATGGTGCCGCCGCAGGACAGCCCGACATTCCAGGCCGTCTCATCGGCAACGCCGAACTCCAGCATCCTGGGCTTGCCGCTCTGGATCACGTCCATGGCCTCGGTGACCACGGCGCCTTCGACGCAGCCGCCGGAGACCGACCCCAGAAACGTGCCCTCATCGTTGATGACGAGGCTCGAGCCCGCCGGGCGCGGCGCCGAGCCCCAGGTCTCGACAACGGTGGCCAGCGCGACGCCCCGGCCGGCCTTCTGCCAATCCTCCGCCGCCTTCAGAATATCCTCGTCGCGATCGAGCATGGCTTAACCTCTCAAGCTGCGGAACGGATCAGGCTGCGGTGATGCGGCGGCAGCGGCCGGGAGAGCGTCGTGATCAGCTCCTGGATCGAACTCAAATTATGTACCGGGCGGAATTCGTCAACGTGCGGGAGCATCATTTTGATGCCCTGGGCCTTGGCCTCGAAGCCGCCGAACCGCAGAAGCGGGTTGAGCCAGATCAGTCGCCGGCAGGACCGGTGCAGCCGGTCCATCTCGAAGGCGAGCCTGGAATCGGCCTCCCGCTCCAGCCCGTCGGAGATCAGCAGCACGATGGCGCCCTGGCTCAGCACCCGCCGCGCCCACAATTTGTTGAAGTTGTGCAGCGAGGCCGAAATCCGGGTGCCGCCGGCCCAGTCCTCGACCGAGGCCGAGCAGCTCGCCAGCGCCTCATCAGGGTCGCGCTGGCGCAGCGCCCGGGTGACGTTGGTCAGCCGGGTGCCGAACAAGAACACCGAGACGCGCTTGCGGGCGTCGCCGATGGCGTGCAGGAAATGCAGGAACAGGCGGGTGTACTCGCTCATCGAGCCCGAGATATCGAGCAGGGCTACGATCGGCGCCGGCTTCTCGATGCGCCCGAGGCGATGGATGTCGATGATGTCACCGCCGGTGCGCAAGGACGCGCGCAGCGTGCGGCGCAAATCGAGACGAAGCCCGCGGGGATCCGGCCGGTGCCGGCGCGTCAGAAGCTCGGCCTGCGGCAACCGCATCCGCTCGACGGCGCGGAGTGCTTCGGTGATCTCAGCCGCGCTCATCTGCGCAAAATCCTTCTTCTGAAGGATCTCCTTGTCAGAGACCGACAGGCGCAAATCTTGCTCCTGGTGCTGCGGCGTCTCCGTCATCCGCGGCTGCGACATCGCCTCCTGCACGCGGCGGGAGCCGGCCTGCGGCTTCTTCTTGGCCTGCTCCGGCAACGGCACCGAATCCAGCATGTGCTTCCACTCTTCCGAGGCGCGGAAGAACAGGTTGAAGGCCTGCCTGAAGATCAGCGCATGCTCGTGGCGCTTGACGAAGATCGCCTCCAGCGTGGTGAAGACGTCGGCGCGGTTGCCGATGTCGATCACCTGGAGCGCGCTCATGGCATCGATGACGGCGCCCGGCCCGACCGGCATGCTGGCTGCACGCAACGCGCGGGCGAAGCCGACGATGTTGTCGGCGAACTGCTCGGTCTGGTCGGGCGCAAGGTGGTTGATGGCCATGGTCTCGTATCCATCCCCTCGTCATTCCGGGGCGCGCCACTTGGCGCGAGCCCGGAATCCATACTCCCGATCGTGGTTATGGATTCCGGGCTCGACGCTGCGCGTCGCCCCGGAATGACCGGAGTACTAGTGGCGCAAGATCAATTCTCGCTCGTCGCTTCCTTCAGCACCTTTTGCAGGGCGTCGCCCTGCATCCGGGTGATATCGTCCTGGTACTTGAGCAGCGCGCCCAGCGTGTCGCCAACCACTTGCGGGGTCAGCGAGCGGGCGTCGAGCTCCGACAGCGCGGTGGCCCAGTCGATGGTCTCGGCGACACCCGGCGACTTGTAGAAATCCTGGTTGCGCAGCGCCTGGACGAAACGCACGACCTGCTGCGACAGCTTGGCCGAGATGCCGGGCACGCGCGTCTTGACGATCGCGAGTTCGCGTTCGGCTTCGGGATAGTCGACCCAGTGATAGAGACAGCGCCGCTTCAGCGCATCGTGGATCTCGCGGGTGCGGTTGGAGGTGATGATGACGATCGGCGGATGCGGCGCCTTCACGGTGCCGAATTCGGGAATGGTCACCTGGAAGTCGCTGAGGATTTCGAGCAGGTATGCCTCGAACGCCTCGTCGGCGCGGTCGAGTTCGTCGATCAGCAGCACCGGCGGCCCGGCGACGTCGGGCTCCAGCGCCTGAAGCAACGGCCGCTTGATCATGTAGCGGTCGGCGAAGATGTCGGACGAGAGCTGATCGCGGTCGGTGTCGCCGGCGGCTTCCGCCATCCGGATCGCGATCATCTGCGCGGCGCTGTTCCACTCGTAGACGGCGGAGGAGACGTCGAGGCCCTCGTAGCACTGCAGGCGGATCAGCTTCCGCCCCAGCGCCGCCGAGAGCACCTTGGCGATCTCGGTCTTGCCGACGCCGGCTTCGCCCTCCAGGAACAGCGGCCGGCCCATACGCAGCGACAGATAGGTCACCGTCGCCAGCGACCGCTCCGCGAGATAACCGCGCGAAGTCAAGAGTTCGAGCATCGCATCGACCGATGCCGGCAGGGCCGTGAGAGTCATGAAAAAGCCAGTCTCGCTACGCCCTCACCGGGGACAAGTTTGGGCCGAGGCGTGAGGTTCACTCACTCCTTGGCGTTGGCGGCATCGAGGGCACGCCGCGTCAGCACCCCGATGAGATGCGCACGGTATTCGGCGCTGCCGTGGATGTCGCTGTTGAGGCCTTCCGCCGGCACCTCGATGCCATCGAGCGCCTTCGCGGCGAAGCGCTTCTTCAGGGCTTCCTCGAACGCGGTGACGCGGAACACGCCTTCGGAGCCGGCACCGGTGACGGCAACGCGCACGTCCGAAGGACGCCGCGCCACGAACACGCCGACCAGCGCATAACGCGAAGCCTGATTGCGGAACTTGATGTAGGCCGCCTTCTTCGGCAGCGGGAACATCACCTTGGTGATGATCTCGTCGGCTTCGAGCGCCGTCGTGAACAGGCCCTGGAAATACTCTTCCGCCTTGAGGCGGCGCTTGTTGGTGACGATGGTGGCGCCGAGCGCGAGCACCGCGGCCGGATAGTCCGCGGTCGGATCGTTGTTGGCGAGCGAGCCGCCGATCGTGCCCTTGTGGCGCACGGCCGGGTCGCCGATCTGGCTGGCAAGATTGGCCAGCGCTGGGATCGCCTCACCGACGATCGCGGAGCTTGCGACCTCGGCATGCCTGGCGGTGGCGCCGATCACGAGCGCGCGGCCCTTCATCTCGATCGTGTTGAGCCCCTCGATATGGGAGAGGTCGACCAGATGGGGCGGGCTCGCGAGACGCTGCTTCATGACGGGAATCAGCGTGTGGCCGCCGGCGATCACCTTGGCGTCCTCGTTCTTCACCAGGAGGTTGGCCGCCTGGCGAACGGTCCCAGGGCGATGGTATTTGAATTCGTACATCTGAATGTCCTGATCGCAGAATGCGCGCGCGGTTAGGCGAGATCGGATTTCGCCATCGCCTTGGCGCCGGCGGAGATCGAAGCGACGATGTTCTGGTAGCCGGTGCAACGGCAGAGATTGCCTTCCAGCTCCTCGCGGATGGTGTGGTCGTCGAGCTCGTGGCCCTTGCGATGGACGATGTCGATCGCGGTCATGATCATGCCCGGCGTGCAGAAGCCGCACTGCAGGCCATGGTGCTCGCGGAAGGCCTCCTGCATCGGATGCAGCGGAGCGCCGTCGGCGGCCAGTCCCTCGATCGTCTTGACCTCGTGGCCATCGGCCATCACGGCCAGCGTGGTGCAGGACTTCACGGCCTTGCCGTCGAGATGCACGACACAGGCGCCGCACTGCGAGGTATCGCAGCCGACATGGGTGCCGGTCAGGCGCAGATTCTCGCGCAGGAACTGCACCAGAAGGGTGCGGGGATCGACGTTGGCCGTGACAGGATTGCCGTTCACGATGAGGGAGATTTTTGCCATAAGCACTCTCTATCAGCGCCCCGACGGGTCCCGTCGAAGCGGTTCTTATAATTATTCCAACCCATCATATGGGCCATTATGCCCCGGGGCAACATCGCCCCGGACGCAAGGCGCCATGCCGAAAGGCGATAGCCTTCAGCCCTGTACCGCTAGCCCTGTACCGCTTTGGCGAAGTTCGCGAAAAATTCGTCGGCCAGCTTCTTGGCGGCGCCGTTGATGAGGCGCTGGCCGAGCTGCGCCAACTTGCCGCCGATCTGCGCCTCGACCTCGTAGGCGAGCAGCGTACCGCCGTCCTTCTCCGCGAGCTTGACCACGGCGCCGCCCTTGGCGAAGCCGGCCACCCCACCCTCGCCTTCGCCAGAGATCTTGTAGCCGTTCGGCGGGTCGAGATCACTCAGTGTCACCTTGCCCTTGAAGCGCGCCGACACCGGCCCGACCTTCATTTTCGCCGTCGCGCGAAAGCCGCCGTCGTCGGTCTTCTCCAGCTCCTCGCAGCCGGGGATGCAGGCCTTCAGCACCTCGGGATTGTTGAGCTTCTCCCACACGGCCTCGCGCGGCGCCGCAAGCTGGACTTCGCCGTTCATCGTCATGGCCATGGGGTACCTCCCGGATGCTTCGCTATAATGTGCTCAAATAACGCACGGAGGCCGCAAAGGAAAGGGCAGCCCCCGGCCACGTGCAATGCATATTCGCAACTGCAAAAAGCTTTCCGCCGATGGTTTGGGATTGGCAGAGCCGGGGCATGGTGATTAGGTCCCGCGCAACATGAGCACAGCCCTCTCCCCCCTGCTCGCGCCGATGCTGTCGAGCGCAGCCATGCGCGCGGTCTGCGACGACCGGTCGACCCTCCAGAACATGCTCGATTTCGAGGCAGCCCTGGCACGCTCCGAGGCCGCCACGGATGTGATTCCCGCATCCGCGGTCGGCCCGATCGAAGCCGCGTGCAAGGCTGATAGCTTTGACATGGCCGCCCTGGGCGAGGCCGCGACGCGATCCGGCAATCTCGCGATTCCCCTGGTCAAGGCGCTCACGGCCAATGTCGGCAAGGCCGATGCGGAGGCCGCGCGCTACGTGCATTGGGGTGCGACGAGCCAGGATGTCATCGACACCGCGACCATGCTCACGCTTCGCGCCGGCATCGATGCGCTCGATGCCGATCTCAGCCGCGCCATCAAGGGCTTTGCCGCCCTGGCACGGAGCCATCGCAACACCGCCATGGTGGCGCGGACCTGGCTCCAGCACGCCCTGCCGATGCCGTTCGGGCTCAAGGCCGCGGAATACGCATCAAGCCTCGCCCGCGCCCGCTGCCGCCTGCGGCGGCTCTCCCGCGAGGGTCTTGCGCTGCAATTCGGCGGCGCGGCCGGCACGCTCGCGGCCCTCGGCGACAAGGGGCTCGTCGTTGCAGAGCGATTGGCGCAGGAGCTCAACCTGCCGCTGCCGGAAGCGCCCTGGCACACCCATCGCGACCGGATCGCGGAAGCCGCATCATGCTTTGCGATTCTCGCCGGAAGCTGCGGCAAGATCGCGCGCGACGTCTCGCTGATGATGCAGACCGATGTTGGCGAAGCGTTCGAGCCTGCCGGCGAAGGCCGCGGTGGCTCCTCGACCATGCCGCACAAGCGCAACCCGGTCGCGGCCGCGAGCGCGCTGGGCTGCGCGACCATGGCGCCGCAGCTCGCCGCGACGATCTTTGCAGCCCAGGTGCAGGACCATGAGCGCAGCGCCGGCCCCTGGCACGCGGAATGGCCGACGCTGCCGCAATTGATGCTGGTCGCCTCGGGCGCGCTCGCCGCCATCGTCGACATCGCCGAGGGCCTCGACGTCGATGCCGCGCGCATGCGCAGCAATCTCGATGCGACGCATGGGCTCATCATGGCGGAAGCCGTTACATTTGCGCTGGCCGACAAGATCGGCAAAAGCGATGCGCATCATTTGATCGAGGCCGCTAGCAAGCGCGCGGTCGCCGAAAAGAAGCATTTGCGCGAAGTTCTCGCGGCCGATTCGCAGGTCACCGCGCATCTGCCGCCGGAAAAAATTGCGGCATTGTTCGAGCCGATGGCCTATCAAGGGGCTTCCCAAGCCCTGATCGACCGGCTGCTCGACAGCCTCGAGCGCGATTAATTGTTTGAGCATGATCTTTTTCGGAAAACCGCTCCACACTTTTCCGGATCATGCTCCAGAACGGAGACGCCCAGCATGCCCATGATCGATGCCGACGGTTGCCTGATCAACGTCTCCGTCGAGGGCCGCGACGGCGGGCCGACGCTGATGCTGTCCAACTCGCTGGGCTGCACGTTGCAGATGTGGGAGCCGCAGATGAAGGCGTTGACGCAGGTGTTCCGCGTCATCCGCTACGACCGCCGCGGCCACGGCAAGTCCAACGTTCCGCCCGCCCCCTACACGATGGAGCGCTTCGGCCGCGACGTGCTGGCGATCCTCGACGATCTCAACATCGAGAAGGTGCATTGGTGCGGCCTGTCGATGGGCGGCATGGTCGGGCAGTGGCTAGGGGCCAATGCGCCGGAGCGGTTCGGCAAGCTTATCCTCGCCAACACCTCCTGCTACTACGCCGAGCCGACCAAATGGCTGGAGCGCATCGACGCGGTAAAGAAGGGCGGCATCGCCGCGGTGGCCGATGCCGTCATCGCGGGCTGGCTGACCCAGGATTTCCGCGAGCGCGAGCCGCAGATCACGGCGAAGATGAAGTCGATGCTGCTCGCCTCCCCCGTCGAGGGCTATCTCGCCTGCTGCGAGGCGCTGTCGACGCTCGACCAGCGCGAGCTGCTGCCCAAGATCAAGAGCCCGACGCTGGTGATCGCCGGCCGCCACGACATGGCGACGCCGATCTCGGCGGGTGAATTGATCCGCTCCAACATTCCCGGCGCCAGCATGACCATCATCGACGCCGCTCACATTTCCAATGTCGAGCAGCCGCACGCCTTCACCGACGCGGTGGTGGGTTTCCTGACGCAGCGCTAGCCGGAGAAAAAACATGGACGACCAGAAGCGCCGCAATGCCGGCATGAATGTGCGCCGGAAGGTTTTGGGCAATGCCTGGGTCGACAAGTCGATCGCGGGCCGCAACGCCTTCAACACCGACTTCCAGGACATGATCACGCGCTACGCCTGGGGCGAGATCTGGACGCGGCCGCATTTCGACGAGCGCACGCGGCGCGTGCTCGTGATCGGCACCATGGTCGCGCTGGGGCAATGGGACGAATTCCGCCTGCATGTGCGCGCGGCGCTCGCCGAGGGCGGCTTCACCCCCGACGACATCAAGGAAATCCTGCTTCAGCAGGCAATCTATTGCGGCGTGCCGGCGGCGAACCACGCCGTCAAGGAAGCCTCAGCCATTGTGCAGGAGCTCGGCCTGCTCAAGAGCTAGCGGCGCGGCGGTTTCGACGGCCTCCCGAACGTTCTTGGGCGCCGGCGCGGGCCGCTCGATCACCACCACAATGGCAGCGCCGAGCAACAGCAGGAGCTCGGTGGCATGCAGCCGGAGCGCGGCCATCTCGCCGACCTTCGAGGCCATCAACATGCTCGTAAACGAGATGAGGCTGCCGATCGCAAGCGCAATGCCGAGCGCCTCGTCGCTGCCGCCATTCTTGCGGACGCGGGGAATGCACAGAAGCGCGAGATAGATTGCAAAGAACGCCACCACCGTCAGCCGGCCCAGCGCCAGCAGCCAGGCGGCACGCACCGTGCTCATCCCCGCCATCTGAAGATGGTCGCTGAGGAACAGCGCCACCGCGACACTCGGCCGCTCGTAGAGGCCGTGCACCGGTGCCACCATGATGTTGAAGGCCACGAGCGTCCAGGCCGGGATGAAATAGGCCGCCAGCAGGGCGCCGTTGACCGAACCGATCCGCCAATTCCTGAACATGCCGCTTCCCGCTTCGCTCGCTGCGCGCCTTCCATGGAAAGGCTTTGCCGAGGAGCTAACTCGCATCAGACCATGGCGGCAATTTAAACCCTTTGTTTACCTTAACCAGCCCGCCGGGCGGCGCGCCCAAGGAAAAAGCCCCGCCTCCGGGCGGGGCCCTCTTCACGTCTAGGCTCCGAAACTACTTGTCCTGACCGTGCTGGCCGCCCTGTTGCTGGCCGGGCTTCTCGCCCTGGCGCTGCGGATCCTGCTGCTGCTGTCCGGGTTTCTGCCCGCCACCCTGCTGCTGCCCGGGTTTCTGAGTCTGCTGGCCCGGATTCTGATCTTGCTGCTTCGACATTTGGGGGAACTCCCTAGTTGGACCTCAGAGGAGAGACAACGGCCGGGATTCAGTTTGGTTGCTTTGCGGAACCCGGTTCCTCGCACCTGCGGAACCGAAATGACATCCGTAGCGAAATGACCTCTGTACAAGCCTTTGTGTCGAGGCATGGCCAGTTGCAGCCACCAGTTCCCTCCTGTTACAAAACGAGAAGAATGCTTAGGGGCTGCCGGGGCCCGAGAAGAAACTCAATCACACTTTCTCTCGAAGAGCTCCCTTTGAGCCGCGTCAGGTTTGGTAACGGCAGCCCATGGATTATTTCGCCCAGCAGCTCATCAACGGTCTCGTTCTGGGCTCGATCTACGGCCTGATCGCCATCGGCTATACGATGGTCTACGGCATCGTCGGGATGATCAATTTCGCCCATGGCGATGTCTTCATGATCGGCGGCTTCATCGCCCTGATCACCTTCCTGATCCTGATCTCGCTCGGCCTGACCGCGATCCCGGTGATCCTGCTGGTGGTGCTGCTGGTGTCGATGGCGATCACCGCGCTCTATGGCTGGACCATCGAGCGCATCGCCTACCGGCCCCTGCGTCATTCCTTCCGCCTCGCCCCGATGCTGTCGGCGATCGGCATGTCCTTCGTGCTGACCAATTACTCGCAGGTCGCGCAGGGCGCCCGCGTCAAGCCGATTCCGCCCTTCATCACCGGCGGCTATACGCTGCACGAAAGCGCGGACGGCTTTGTGATCCAGCTCTCCAACATCCAGATCATGGTGGTTCTCACCACCATCGTGCTGCTTGGGATCTTCACCTGGCTGGTGTCGCGCACCCGGCTCGGCCGCGACATGCGGGCCTGCGAGCAGGACCAGACCATGGCGGCGCTGCTCGGCGTCAACGTCGACCGCACCATCTCCATGACCTTCGTGATCGGCGCAGCACTCGCCGCAGTCGCGGGCCTGATGTACCTGCTCTATTATGGCCTGGTGGATTTCTTCATGGGCTTCGTCGCCGGCATCAAGGCGTTCACCGCGGCCGTGCTCGGCGGCATCGGCTCGCTGCCTGGCGCCATGCTGGGCGGTCTCGCGATCGGCCTGATCGAGACGTTCTGGTCGGCCTATTTCTCGGTCGAGTACAAGGACGTCGCGGCGTTCTCGATCCTGATCGTCGTGCTGATCTTCATGCCGACCGGCCTGCTCGGCCGTCCCGAAGTCGAAAAAGTCTAACGGTCGCCGCGTGACAATTCTCTCGAGCAATACGACCAAACCTGCAACGGACATCCCCGCTCTGCTGAAGACGGCCTTCGTCAACGCCCTGATCGCGCTGGTGCTGTTCTCGCTGATGGTCGGCGTCCGCACCGAAGCGGGTTCCGACGGCCAGCTCACCTATTGGACCCGCTTCGGCGAGGTCGCCTCCCTCGTTGCCGCCGTGTTCGGCGGCTCGATCGTGCTCGGGCTGTTGCGACAGTGGATCGGTTCCAGCGGCACCGACAAGCTGGTGCCGCCGGCTATACGCAGCGGCATGTCGTTTCTGGGCCGTTACCTGGCGCCCGCACTTCTGATCTTCACGGTGCTTGTGCCCGTGATCTTCTATGATCAGCGCTATATCCTCGACCTCGCGATCCTCGTGCTCACCTATGTCATGCTCGGCTGGGGGCTGAACGTCGTGGTCGGGCTCGCCGGCCTGCTCGATCTCGGCTACGTCGCCTTCTACGCGGTGGGCGCCTATTCCTACGCGCTGCTGGCGACCAATTTCGGCTGGTCGTTCTGGGTCTGCCTGCCGCTTGCCGGCATCCTCGCCGCGTTCTGGGGCGTGCTGCTCGGCTTCCCCGTGCTGCGCCTGCGCGGCGACTATCTCGCCATCGTGACGCTCGCCTTCGGCGAGATCATCCGCCTCGTCATCATCAACTGGCAGAGCCTCACCGGCGGCCCCAACGGCGTCTCCAGCATTCCCCGCCCCTCGTTCTTCGGCATCCCGCTGGACAACAGCGACAACGGGCTCGCCGCCAGGCTCGGCATCGAATATTCGCCGACCCAGCGCATCGTCTTCCTGTTCTACCTGATCCTGGCGCTTGCGCTGCTCACCAACTGGGTGACGATCCGGCTGCGCCGCCTGCCGATCGGCCGCGCTTGGGAGGCCTTGCGCGAGGACGAGGTCGCCTGCCGCGCGCTCGGCATCAACACCACGACCACCAAGCTCACGGCGTTCGCGACCGGCGCCATGTTCGGCGGCTTTGCCGGTGCGTTCTTCGCGACGCGCCAGGGCTTCATCAGTCCGGAATCCTTCACCTTCCAGGAATCGGCGCTGGTGCTCGCCATCGTCGTGCTCGGCGGCATGGGCTCGCAGCTCGGCGTCGCGCTCGCCGCGCTCGCCATGATCGGCGGCTTCGAGCTGTTCCGCAGCCTCGAGACCTACCGCATGCTGGTGTTCGGCATGGCCATGGTGCTGATCATGATATGGCGGCCGCGCGGCCTGATCGGCCATCGCGCGCCGACCGTGTATCTGACCAAGGCGCAGGCGATCTCCTCCGACCTCGTCAAGGAAGGGCACGGATGAGCGGCGACAAGATTAGCGACAAGATTCTTGGCGTCGACCGGCTGACCATGCGCTTCGGTGGCATCGTCGCCGTGCAAGACCTGTCGTTTGCGGCCGAACGGAAGAAGATTACCGCGCTGATCGGACCGAACGGCGCCGGCAAGACCACCGTGTTCAACTGCATCACCGGCTTCTACAAGCCGAGCGGCGGCGCCATTCGCCTCACCCATGACGACGGCAAGGTGATTGCGCTGGAACGGCTGAACGATTTCCGCATCGCCAAGCAGGCCAAGGTGGCGCGCACCTTCCAGAACATCCGCCTGTTTCCCGGTATGACCGCGCTGGAAAACCTGATGGTGGCGCAGCACAACGCGTTGATGCGCGCCTCCGGCTTCACCTTTCTCGGCCTCATCGGCGCGCCCGGCTACCGCGACGCCGAAAAGCGCGCGATCGACCTCGCCACCGACTGGCTCAAGCGGGTCAATTTGCTCGACCGCGCCGACGATGCCGCCGGCAATTTCGCCTATGGCGACCAGCGCAGGCTCGAGATTGCGCGCGCGATGTGCACCGAGCCCGCGCTTTTGTGCCTGGACGAGCCCGCCGCGGGTCTCAACGCGCGCGAGAGCGCGGCCTTGAGCGAGCTCCTGCTCTCGATCCGCAACGAGCTCGGCACCTCGATCCTGCTGATCGAGCACGACATGTCGGTGGTGATGGAGATCTCCGACCACATCGTGGTGATGGACCATGGCGTCAAGATCGCGGAAGGCTCTCCGCGCGAGATCCGCGACGATCCCAAGGTGATCGCCGCCTATCTCGGCACCGACGAGGAAGAGGCCGTGGCCGTGATGGAGAGCGGGTCGTGACGTCGTCCGCTCCCCTGCTGTCGATCCGGGGCCTGCGCGCCGCCTACGGCAAGATCGAGGCGCTAAAGGGCGTCGATGTCGAGATCAGCGCCGGCGAGATCGTCGCGCTGATCGGCGCCAACGGCGCCGGCAAGTCCACGCTGATGATGACGATCTTCGGCAAGCCGCGCGCCCGCGCCGGCCATATCCTGTACGAAGGCCGTGACATCACCGACGTTCCCACCCATGAGATCGCCCATTTGCGCATCGCGCAATCGCCGGAAGGCCGCCGCATCTTCCCGCGCATGAGCGTGGCGGAAAACCTCCAGATGGGAGCGGACGCCACCGGATGCACCGACGCCGAACGCGAGGCCACGCTGCAACGCGTGTTCACGCTGTTCCCGCGGCTGAAGGAGCGTTACGCCCAGCGCGGCGGAACGCTGTCCGGCGGCGAGCAGCAGATGCTGGCAATCGGCCGCGCCCTGATGAGCCGCCCCCGCCTGCTTCTGCTCGACGAGCCCTCGCTCGGGCTGGCGCCGCTGATCGCGCGCCAGATTTTCGATGCGATCCGCACCCTGAACCGCCAGGACGGCCTGACGGTCCTGATCGTCGAGCAGAACGCCAACCATGCGCTGAAGCTCGCCCATCGCGGTTACGTCATGGTCAACGGCCTGATCACGCTGGCCGGGACCGGCGCCGAGTTGTTGCAGCGCCCCGAGATTCGCGCCGCCTACCTGGAGGGCGGCCGGCACGGCTGAGGTTGCCGACGGGGAGCGCGTGCGGCCGAATGTGGCGAGATATCTCCGCCAATGCCCGTATTTTGCCGGTGACTTCTCCCGAGATTCATTCAAGAATGGCGCCGGTTTAGACCGGGCGTACCCGGCAACTTCCACAGTCGACCACCCGCGAGGTATCTCATGAAATCACTGAAGCTCATCGGTCTGGCATTCGGCGCGTCGATCGCGCTATCGAGCGCGGCTTTCGCGCAGGATGTCACCGTCGCAGTCGCAGGCCCGATGACCGGCGGAGAGTCCGCCTTCGGCCGCCAGATGAAGAACGGCGCCGAGATGGCCGTGGCTGACATCAACGCCGCCGGCGGCGTCAACGGCAAGAAGCTCGCGCTCAACGTCGAGGACGACGCCTGCGACCCGAAGCAGGCGCGCTCGATCGCCGAGAAGATCGCCGGCGCGAAAATCCCGTTCGTGGCCGGGCACTATTGCTCGTCGTCGTCGATCCCCGCCTCCGAAGCCTATGCCGACGGCAACGTGCTCCAGATTACCCCCGCCTCGACCAATCCGAAGTTCACCGATAGCGGACTCTGGAACGTGGCGCGCGTCTGCGGCCGTGACGACCAGCAGGGCCTGGTCGCGGCGCAGTACATCGCCAAGAACTACAAGGGCAAGAACATCGCGATCCTCAACGACAAGACCACCTACGGCAAGGGTCTCGCCGACGAGACCAAGAAGGCGCTCAACAAGGCCGGCATCACCGAGAAGATGTACGAGTCCTACAACAAGGGCGACAAGGACTTCAACGCGATCGTCTCGCGCCTGAAGCGCGACAACATCGACCTCGTCTATGTCGGCGGCTATCATCAGGAGAGCGGCCTGATCCTGCGCCAGATGCGTGACCAGGGCCTCAAGACGATCCTGATGGCCGGCGACGCGCTCGCCGACAAGGAGTACGCCTCCATCACCGGTCCGGCCGGCGAAGGCACGTTGTTCACCTTCGGCCCCGATCCGCGCAACAAGCCGACCGCGAAGAAGATCGTCGACGCCTTCAAGGCCAAGAACATCGACCCCGAGGGCTATACGCTCTACACCTACGCGGCGATGCAGGTCTGGTCGCAGGCGGCAAAGAAGGCCGGCACCACGGACGCCAAGAAGGTCATGGCGGCGATCAAGGCCGGCAAGTGGGACACCGTGATCGGCCCGATCGAGTATGACGCCAAGGGCGACATCAAGCAGCTCGACTATGTCGTCTACAAATGGGACGCCAAGGGCGGCTACGCCGAGATCAAGGGCAACGGCACCTAAGACAGGATGCCTGACCTTTTAACCGGATCAATCCAACGCCCCGGTTCGCCGGGGCGTTTTCTTTCGCCGTGCGGTCACACGGCTGCGGAGAGTTCGCCGCCCGCCGCAGCCTGGGCCTTGTGGAGCGCTTGCAGGAGATCGTTCGGCCGAAATGGCTTTTGCAGGCATACCACGTCGGCCAGACCAGGCGCCTCGCCCATGAAATCCAGCGCGGTCATGCCGGAGACCGCGACGATCGGGAACCCGGGAACTCGCTCGCGAATGGCCGCCATGACGTCAACGCCGCTGGTGTCGGCCAGGAAAATATCGACGATCGCGGCATCGAAAGCGCCCTCGCTGAAGGCTTTCAGGCCCGCTGCGCCGCTCTCGGCTTCGACGACGTCAAAGCGGTTGACCCGAAGCACGATCGCGACCATGGCGCGGACCTCCTTCTGGTCGTCGACAACGAGAACACGGCGCATGGGAACAACTCCCGGATACGTATCATTATTTGGTTCAATTCACCGCAAGTGCCCGGCAAGGCAGTATGGGTCTGTCCCGGTAAATCACCTCTTACCAGCTACCTGTTCCAAGTCCCACCCCAAGTTAAATAAGCTGTAACCTTCGGTTGAGTCGCATGCGCTTTCTGTCAGGATGCGCGCCCGGAGCGGGCTACCATGCGGGTAGCGGCTTCCCGGCCGGAAGAGATTGACGTAGGAGGTCATCATGCCGGCTTACGAGAGATCGACGTGCTAGCGCCTAACGACCGAAGCACATTCCTGTCGACCTTGCCGGCTACGCGAAGCGATCGCAGGGCTGCGTTGGCGATCGTCGGCATCTCCGCGATCCTGTTCGCACTGGCGGTACCGTTTGCGGGCTTGCCGCTCGCACAGGTGCCGGCCTTCGTGGCGAGCTACCAGTCGGCGCTCGCGGTCAGCGACATCATCACCGCCGTTTTGCTGCTGTCGCAGTTCGCCGTGCTGCGCAGCCGCGCGCTGCTGCTGCTGTCGATCGGCTATATGTTCACGGCGGGCGCCGCGGTGACCCACGCCCTCACCTTCCCCGGGCTGTTCGCCCCGGCCGGATTGTTCGGTGCAGGCTCACAGACCACCGTCTGGCTCTACATGATCTGGCACGCCGGTTTCCCGCTGTTCGTGCTGGCCTATGCCTGGCTCAAGGACGGCAACGGCGGCAACAGGGTTGCGGGCGCGACGGCTCCCGCGATCGCACTTTCCGTCGCCGGCGTGTTCGTCGCGTTGACCGTCTTCGCCTGGCTGGTGACTGCGCAGCACGGCCTGCTACCGGTCCTGCTCAAGGACGGCCACTACACCCCCACCATGATCGGCGTGGTGTCGTTCGTGTGGTCCCTCAGCTTCGCGGCGCTGGTCACGCTGTGGTTTCGCAAGCCGCACACGGTGATCGACATCTGGCTCATGGTCACGATGTGCGCCTGGCTGTTCGACATCGCGCTGTCGGCGATCGTCAACGTCGCGCGTTTCGACCTCGGCTTCTATGCCGGCCGGCTCTACGGCCTCTTTGCGTCGAGTTTCGTGCTCGCGGTGCTGCTCATCGAGAACGTGCGGCTCCAGGCCAACACGGCAGGCATGGTCGGCGCGCTGCAGCGGCAGTCGAGCTCGGAGCGGAACTATTATGCCGAGCGCGAGCGGCTGTTCAGCGCCGTCGTCGAGTCCTCCAACGACGCCATCATCACGAAGTCGCTCGACGGCACCATCACGTCCTGGAACAAGGCGGCAGAGCACGTCTTCGGCTACTCCGCCAGCGAGGCGATCGGCCGCCAGGTCGATATCATCATGCCCGAGGGGCAGCGCGAGGAAGTCGCCGAAATGCTGGCCCGCACCCGCAACGGCGAGGTCATCGACCAGCACGAGACCGTGCGGCTGCACAAGAGTGGCCAGCCGATCGACGTCCTGCTGAGCCAGGTCCCGCTGCGATCGACCGACGGCAAGATCATCGGCGCCTCCAAGGTCGCTCGCGACATCACCGAGCGGAAGCGGGCGGAATCCGCTCTCAACCGCGAGATCGAGGAGCGCCAGCGCATCTTCGAGACCTCGCAGGACCTGATCCTCGTGACGGACGGTTACGGCAATTTCATCCAGATCAGCCCGAGCGTGAAGGACATCCTCGGGTACAAGCCGGAGGACATGATCGGGCACAGCGCCATCGAGTTCATTCACCCCGATGACCTCGACAACACCCGCAGCGAGATGCGCGCGGCGCGGCGTGGCGCGGTCAAGCGCAGCTTCGAGGCGCGCTACTACCACTACGACGGTCACGAGGTGACGCTGAACTGGATGGGGACCTGGTCGGAGCCGGTGAAGCGCCATTTCTTCATCGGCCGCGACCTCACCGAGAAGCAGGCCGCGGAAGCCCAGCTCAGGCAGGTCCAGAAAATGGACTCCATCGGCCAGCTGACCGGCGGCGTCGCCCACGATTTCAACAACGTGCTGACCGTCATCACCGGCACGATCGGCATCCTCGCGGATGCGGTGGCCGACCGTCCTGAGCTCGCCGCCATCACCAAGCTGATCGACGACGCCGCCGAGCGCGGCGCGCAACTGACCAAGCACCTGCTCGCCTTTGCCCGCAAGCAGCCGCTCCAGCCGCGCGAGATCGACGTCAATGCGCTGGCGCTCGAGGCCGCCAAGCTGCTGCACCCGACCCTCGGCGAGCAGATCACCATCATGCCGCAGCTCACCGAGGATGCCTGGCCGGCGCTGGTCGACCCGGGCCAACTTTCCACCGCGATCCTCAATCTCGCGCTGAACGCGCGCGACGCCATGCCGGACGGCGGCACACTGGTGCTGGAGACCCGCAACATCTTCCTCGACGACGGCTATGCCAGCATGAATCCCGACGTCGTCGCCGGCAGCTATGTGATGATCGCGGTCAGCGACACCGGCACCGGCATTCCACTGGACCTGATGGAGCGGGTGTTCGACCCGTTCTTCACCACCAAGGAGGTCGGCAAGGGCACCGGGCTCGGGCTCAGCATGGTGTTCGGCTTCGTCAAGCAGTCCGGCGGCCACATCAAGATCTACAGCGAGGAAGGCCACGGCACGAGCGTGAAGATCTATCTGCCGCGCTCGAGCGGCGTGCAGGAGAGCGAGTACGAGTCGCTCCAGAACGTGCCCATCGCCGGCGGCGACGAGAAGATCCTGATCGTCGAGGACGACGCGCTGGTGCGCCAATATGTCGTGACCCAGATCAAGAGCCTCGGCTATGCCGCGCTCGAAGCCGCCAACGCGGCCGAAGCCCTCACCATCATCGATGCCGACAAGGGCATCGACCTGCTCTTCACCGACATCATCATGCCGGGCCACATGAACGGCCGCCAGCTCGCGGACGAGGCGGCGCGGCGGCGTCCCGACCTGAAGACGCTGTTCACCTCGGGCTACACCGAGAACGCCATCGTCCATCACGGCCGGCTCGATTCCGGCGTGCTGCTGCTGGCCAAGCCCTATCGCAAATCCGAACTTGCCAAGATGCTCAGGACCGCGCTGGCGAGTTGAGCGCGCGGCATCGGTGCGCTATCGCTGATGCCTGAAGCGCATGGAGTGGCGGCCTTGAAAAATCTGCTTACCGATATCGCCGGCGTCCGCGTCGGCCATGCCGAGGATGCGAAAATCGCCTCCGGCACGACAGCGATCATCTTCGATGCCCCGGCGGTCGCGGCGATCGACGTGCGCGGCGGCGGGCCGGGCACGCGCGAGGATGCGCTGCTCGACCTTGCCAGCACGGTCGAGCGCGTTGACGCGATTGCGCTGTCCGGCGGCTCCGCCTTCGGCATCGAGACCGGCGGCGGCGTCCAGGCCTGGCTTGCCGAACAGGGCCGCGGCTTCCGGATTCGCGAGGCGGTGATCCCGATCGTGCCGGGCGCCATCGTGTTCGACCTGCTCAACGGCGGCGACAAGGCCTGGGGTCGCTTCGCGCCCTATCGCGATCTCGGTTACGCGGCAGCTGTGGCCGCGGGCCACGATTTCGCGCTGGGCAGCGTCGGCGCAGGCCTCGGCTGTACCACCGCGACCTTCAAGGGCGGGCTCGGCTCGGCTTCAGCGGTCCTGCCCAACGGCATCAAGGTGGCCGCCATCATGGTCGTCAACGCGGTCGGCAGCGCAACCGTCGGCGAGGGACCGTGGTTCTGGGCGGCGCCGTTCGAGGAGAACGGCGAGTTCGGCGGGCGCGGCCTACCATCCAAATTCACGCCTGACATGCTGGCGATGCGCATCAAGGGCGGCCCGGCCGCAAGCGCGCGCGAGAACACCACGATCGGCCTCGTCGTCACCGATGCGACGCTGACCAAGGCCCAGGCCAAGCGGCTTGCGATGATCGCGCACACCGGATTTGCCCGCGCCATCTATCCCGTGCATGCCCCGACCGACGGCGACGTGCTGTTTGCGGCTGCGACCTGCGAGAAGCCGATCGAGCCGCTGGTCGGCCTCACCGAACTCGGCACGGTCGCCGCCAACGTGGTCGCGCGCGCGATCGCGCGCGGCGTGTACAGCGCGACGGCGCTGCCGTTTGCGGGAGCATTACCGGCGTGGAAGGACCGCTTCGGCGGGTAAGGGGCACGCGCCTCTCACCGCATATCGCGCGTCATCGCCCGGCGAAGACCGGGC
This sequence comes from Bradyrhizobium sp. P3_C3, assembly GCF_056402655.1. Taxonomy (NCBI): domain Bacteria; kingdom Pseudomonadati; phylum Pseudomonadota; class Alphaproteobacteria; order Hyphomicrobiales; family Nitrobacteraceae; genus Bradyrhizobium; species Bradyrhizobium sp. P3_C3. The sequence goes on from NZ_JBFUGY010000001.1 coordinate 445,936, forward strand.
GATCCAGTATTCCAGAGGCAGTTGTGATTGAACCGGGAAGCCGCGGCGTACTGGATGCCCCGGTCCCGGCTCCGCCAAGGCTACGCCGAGGCCACAAGGGTGCTCGGCCGCCGAAGCTTTAGCGAAGGCGGCAAGCCGGGGCATGACAGCGAGTGGGCGTCAGACGCTCATCGACATCGACGAGCCGGCGGTCGCTGAGGCGCCTTGGCCCTGCCCGCCTTGCCGCTGCATCAACTGCGCGAACAGATCGTAGGCCGAATTGCGAGAGGCGCTGGAGGCGCCCGGGACCGTCGTCGACATCTTGAAGCCGTCGGCGTAGGTGACGGTGGTGGTGGTCGAGCCATCGGCGGCGGTCGTCGTGGTCGAGGTCGATCCACCGCTCAACGACGACGACGAATCCGAGCCGCTGCCGGAGGCGTCGCCGGAGCCGCTGGCACCGTGGGCATGGCCGTGATGGCCGCTCTTCAGCGCCTTCGACATCTCGTCCAGGCTGACGCTGCCGTCGGAATTCGTATCCATCTTCGAGAACACGTCGTCGGCCTGCGCGAGGTTGGTGCCGCCGGCCCCCAGCGCGCTCTCGAATTCGGACTTGGTAATCTTGCCGTCGCCGTCCCCGTCGATCTGAGAGAACAGGTCCTTCAGCGCAGCGTCACGGCTCGTCGAGGTCGAAGACGTCGAGCTCGAGCTGGCCGTGCTGCCGGTGCTGTCCGTCGACTGGCTTTGCGCGGCGAACAGCGCGTTCATCGTCTCCGGCGAGATCTGCGGAGTTTTGCCTGCGTTGACCGGCGAGGTCGCGTTGCTGGTCGTGCTGCTGCTGTCGATCGCGAACGGATTGATCGGCGCGTTCTGCGAAGACCCCGTCTTCTGGGTCGAGGAGGACGATTTCGAGTTCGTCAGCGACTGGATCGCGTCGAGCGCGCTCGATACGGCACCAAGGGCAAACAACATTGCACAACTCCAACCGATGCGGCACGCCGCAGCCAATGTTCTGGCGGTGATGTCAGCAAGCGTCGTGCCAGCGCAAAAAGCTCAATGAAATCCGCCTTCGCGACGCATGGCGCGGCTCGGGAACACCGGCAATTCATGCCGGTCGCGGCAGAAATTTCCGCCCACAGGAAGCACACCACCCCTGCATTGCCCGGCTGAGAGGCCCATGTTAGGCGAGCATCATCTTTCACGGCCGCCACGGGACACCGCGCCATGACCCAAGCCTTCACTCCCCGCCCCCTGGCCATCGCGCCCTCGATCCTGGCCTCGGACTTCTCCAGGCTCGGCGAAGAGGTGCGCGCGGTGGACGCGGCCGGCGCCGACTGGATCCATCTCGACGTGATGGACGGTCATTTCGTGCCCAACATCTCCTACGGCCCCGACGTCATCAAGGCGATGCGCCCGCACACCAAGAAGATCTTCGACGCGCATCTGATGATCTCGCCCTGCGACCCCTATCTCGAGGCCTTCGCCAAAGCCGGCTGTGACCACATCACCGTGCATGCGGAAGCAGGTCCCCATCTGCACCGCTCGCTCCAGGCGATCCGCGCGCTCGGCAAGAAGGCCGGCGTCTCGCTCAACCCGGGCACGCCGATCAGCGTGCTCGAATACGTCATCGACCTCGTCGACCTCGTGCTGGTGATGTCGGTCAATCCCGGCTTCGGCGGCCAGGCCTTCATCCCGTCTGCGATCGGCAAGATCCGCGACATCCGCGCGATGACGGCGGGACGTTCGATCGACATCGAGGTCGATGGCGGCGTCGGTCCCGATGTCGCGGGTCCCCTGGCCGCGGCGGGCGCCAACGCCTTCGTCGCCGGCACCTCCGTGTTCAAGGGCGGCACGCAGGAAGCGTACAAGACCAACATCGCCGCGATCCGTAACGCCGCCGCAGGCGCACGCGGCGAAGCGATCTGAAGCACAAGCAACATATTTGCTGAAAAGCTGCGGGTCTTACGGGCGTTGCGACGCGCAATGCCTAAATTGCACCTTGATCCGTACTCCTCCGGGCTTCCCTGATTCGTGCAAATCACCGCTAGTGATTCTTGCCTGTTTTCGCGGGAGCACATCATGACGACGACCCTGGTTTGGACTGGCGTGGCGTTGTGGCTTGGTTTCAGTGCGTTTGTTGTGTTTGGCCCATCGGCCGGACCGGCGAGGGTGCCGGCACGTTCGGCCCGCATCGTCCGTCGCGACTGGTATCGGGCCTGAGCCCATGCAGATCGCGCTCGTGAAGCGTCAAGCGAAGCGCAGGTGCCGCATCCCGCGGCGCCCGCATCCTGACCTCGACTATTTCTTCGGTCGGCTCGAACGCACCGAAGGCGAGAGGCGCGACGACACCGGGCCCGAGATGGCGGACCCGGATCACCCGCTCCGGTCACCGCGCCGGCATTGAATTCTGTTCTGGACCACGCCCGATGAAACCGCACTGCCCGAACTGCCTGAAGGAAATGACCAAGGCATCCGCGTCGCGTAACCTCTTCAATTGCGAGCCCTGCCGCGAGATCATCCAGTATTTCGGCGGCGGCGCGGATCACGGCGAGCCCGGCCCGCAATTCTGCTGGCCGATCCGCCGCAAGCGCTCCGTCCACGCCGCCCACGCGGCGTGATCTTTCCTAGCCCCACACGACGCCGGCGTCTGGTTTCGCCGCAGCCATCCGCGGCGGCCGCACCACGGTGACGGTGCAGGCCGCCTCCGAGGCCACCTTGGCCGAGACGCTGCCGAGCAGCGTGCGGCGGAACGAGCTCTGCCGCGCGCCGATGATGACGTGGTCGACCTGATTGATCTCGGCGAATTCCAGCAGCGCTGCGGCGGGGTCGACGGCCTCCAGCACGTGAACCGACAGCCGGCTCTCATCCAGCTTGAGCGGCGCCGCCCAATGCCGGAGCGCGACCAGCCGGTCGATATGCTTGTTGGAGCCCTGCTCGTCGAGCGTCCGGTCGATCGCGATGCGGTTGAGCTTGAGCACGTTGACGCAGGCAAGTCGCGCCGACGGCAACGTCGCGAGAATGCGCTCGGTCGTCACGCGCAGCGCCTCGTTCAGCTCGCCCGCGCCTTCCACCGTGTCGAGCGCGACCGCCAGGATCGGGCTGGAGGCGATTTGCGCGGCGACGTCCGATTTCGCGCGCGGCGCCATGACACCCAGGTTGAAGCGCCGCCGCCAGGCGACGCTCAAGGGGTCGCGCTTCAGCCGTTCCGAACGCGCGGTGAGCCTGACCTGGTCCGGATGAGCGAGATCGAAGGCGAGCTGGGACGCGGTCGGATAGCGCCGCACCGGCTCGATCTCGAGACAGCGCAGCACCACCTCCTGAAGCCAGGGCGGATAGTCCGCGCGCAATTCGCGCGGCGGATGCGGATCGCGCCACAGCCGGCGACGCATCGCGCGCAGCGTCTCGCCCTCTCCGAAGGGACGCTCGCCGGTGGTGAAGAAATAGAGCAGCACGCCCAGCGAAAACAGATCGCTGCGCGGATCGTCGCGTACCCCCAACAGCCGCTCGGGCGCCATGTAGGGCGCGGTGCCGTAAGGCAGGCGGAATTCTTCCTGCAACAGGTCCGGCAGATGGTTGTGGTGCGACAGGCCGTAATCGATCAGGACCGCCTCGCCGCTATCGCGGAACATGATGCTGCTCGGCTTGATGTCGTGATGAATCACGTTCTGCCGGTGCAGATCGGCCAGCGCGGCGGCGATCTTCGCGACGAGCTGCCGCGCCTCCTCATATGGGAGCGGCAGGTCGGGCAGCCGCTTGTAGAGCGTGGTCCCGGGAATGCGCTCGATCACGGCGTAGGCGTGGTGCGCGAAGTCACCGGTGCCGAAACACGAGGGCACGTGCGGGCCGGCGAGCCGCGGCAAGATCATCATCTCCATCTCGAACGAGACGATTGCGGCGGGGTCCTCGCCCTCCGACACCCGCGGAATCTTCATCAGCAGCGGCACGTCAATGCCGGGATGGGTGACGGTCCACAGCGTCGCCATGCCGCCGGCATGGACGCATTCACCGATGGTGTAGCCGTCGATCTCGGCGCCTGATTTGACCAGGGGTTGCGGCATCGCCGTCAGCGTCCCTGCGACAGCCGGTCGGCGAGCCAGGGCGGCAGGCCGTTTTCGCGAATCTTGTTCGCCGCGCTCGCAATGTCATAGGGCGCGCGGCAATAGGTGATCTGGCACGACACGGTGTCGAACAGCACGAAGGCTGCGGATGGATCGCCATCGCGAGGCTGGCCCACCGAGCCGAGCACGGCCAGCCATTGCCGCCCGCGCAGCAGCGGCACGGAAACGTCGGTCTTGGGCACGAGGCCCGTCATCTTCGCCGTCACCGACATCGAATAGAGCGCCGGGCGATGGATGTGGCCGCAGAAGGTGACATGGGCGGGCGTCGATATCAGGCTCTTGGCGGCATCCGCCGTCGAACGGACATAGTGCCAGCGCTGCGGGCTCGAGGCCTCCGAGTGGACGTAAAGGCGCTCCTTCTCATCCACCAGCATCGGCAGCTCGGCGAGGAACCGCCGCTGCGCGACGTCGAGCCGCCCGCGCGTCCATTCGATCGCGATCTGCGCCTCCGCATTCATGGCTTCGGTCGTGGTGTTGACCGCCTCGTCATGATTGCCGCGGACGGCGATGGCGCCCTCCCGGACCAGACCCATCACGGTATCCACGACCCATTCCGGATCGGCGCCATAGCCGACGAAATCGCCGAGCAGGACGAACCGCTCCGCGCCCTTCGCGCGGGCAACCTTCAGGCAGGCCTCGAACGCCTGCCGGTTGCCGTGGATATCCGAGAAGACAGCGAGAAGCACGCACCCTCCACCCCAAAGGCCTTATCGGAAGCCGATAAGGCCAAATTGAGGGACGTCAAGAAGATGCGCCAGTGCGGGTCCGTTTTCCAGCGTGCCCCTGTCGCGATGGTGAAGAGCCTATTGCTCGTCCTTCGGCGGCATCCGGGGCGGCGGAATCGGGGTGAACACCGCGCCTTGCGCGCCGGCGGGTGGTGCCAGGAATTCGCCGGTCGAGGAATCACCGCCGCTGGTCTCCAGAATGGTCTTGGGCGTCACATATTCCCGGACCATGTCGATCAGACTGCCATCGCCGCCGCCGAAATCGGCGGCGCGGCCGCCTTGCGGATGTCCCAGCGCGATCTCGTTCTCCGCCGCATGGGTCTTGTCGGCCAGCCTGTCATTGTAGGGCACACGAAAGGCGCGCGGGATGCCGCTCGGGCGATTGTCGTCATCCAGCTGCTCGACCCAGAGATAGATCGAGCCGGGATCGCCTTCCAGCGAATGCGGCTCGACGATGCGGGCCTTCAGCAGCTTGAAGGTCGCCGGCAGCCGTTCGGAACTGGCCCAGCCCAGCAGCCCGCGCATCTCGGTGAAGCTGACGACATAGAAGGCGCTGGTCACGACCACCGCGACGGCCTTCAACGACCAGTGCAGCCGCGCATAGACCAGCACGACAAGCAACAACGCGCCGATGACGGCGTAGGCGACCGACAGCGTGAGGATGACCGTCTGCAGGCTAGTCACGGCGCACCCTCACAGCGTTCTTGCTCACACCGGTCCTCGGGTCGAGATCGGCGCCGTTGCGCCAACTGCTGCGGAACGTCTCCAGCAGCGATTTCGGCCGCTGGTCCACATTGACGACCTTTCCCTCCGCATCGAGCCGGAACCGCACCGCGGTCTTCTCGTCGCCGGTGTGATCGAGCGTGAATTTGTTGTCGAAGACCACCTGCGCGGTCGGATTGAGCTTCTGCACCTTCACATTGGCCTGGACCGGTTCGCCGGTCGTCGCCACGAAATGCGAGACGTTGACGGTGTATTCGCCGGCGACGATGCCGCGCACCGTGACGATCTCCTCGCGGATCGGCGAGGCGATCTTCTTGCCGTTGACCATGATGAAGTCGTTGGCCCCGCCCCGGTCGTCGCGATCGAGCGTGAGGAAGCCGGCTTCGCGGTGGCGATACCAGGCGATGTTGCCGGCGGGATCCTGCACGAACAGGTCGAGATCGTCTGGATGGCTGTCCGGCCAGTCCAGCGTGATCATGAACTCGGCCTTGGAATCGATCTTGCCGTCCTTGGCATCGGGCGACACCGCGAGGAGCGCCAGGAAGAACAGGAAGGCGATCACCTGGAGCGCCTTGAACAGCATCACGCCCAGGGGATCGAACGGCTCCTCGCGCGGATAGAGACCGAAATCACCCATCATGACGCGGTTCCAGCGCCTTTGCGCTCCAGCACCGGCGTCACATAGGTCTCGGTCAGCACCACCGCGTCCGAGAACACGCGCTGGGTCGCGGCATCCAGCATGTAATACTGGATGCGCACCAGGATCGAGCCGACGAGGCCTGCGAGCGTCGTGTACATCGCGACCGCCATGCCGTCGCTCATCAGCCCCATCGACGAGCGCATCGCGACCTTGTCGGCGGCGTCCAGCCCCGCGATCGGCGCCAGCATGATGATGAAGCCGATGATGGTGCCGAGCAGGCCGAGCTTCATCAGCGTGTCCGAGACGAAGGCACCGAACCCGTTGGAGCCGCGCAGCCGGTCGGCCAGCGTTCGCAGCAGCAGCGTCTGGTCGACCGCCCGGTAGTCCTGCGCGGACGCTTTCGTCACGAGGCTCTCGATGTGGTCCCGCACCAGCCCGCGTGGCAGCGCGGCTGCGCTGCCGTCGAGCACCTTGCTGCCCCCGGGCGCCGCGAGCACCGCCCGGCACCGCCGCGCCGCCGCGCCTTCACGGGCGATCGCCCGTGTCCGCAGGAAGCAGTGGCCGCAGGTAAGGACATAGAGCAGCGCGATCACGCTGGAAATGTAGGTGCGGTCCGAGGTCAGCATCAGGCGGATCAGGCCGAAGCGCCACAGCAGCACGACGGCGAAGATCGACAGCCCAGTGAAGATCATCCAGAACAGCAGCGCGCTGCGCTCGGATGGGTCGGCAGCAGACCCCGCGATCGGTCCAATCGTCATCGAACTCATGCTGCACTGCTCCTGGCTTGCAGGGATTGGCCTGCAACGATTCCACCCCGATTAGATCAAAGCCGCCGCGCGCGGTCCAAAGAGCCATGCCCAATCCGGCTTGGGAAATTTGCCCGAACTGCAATCCGGCCCAAACCCCGCAATTGGCAAGGCGCGGCGGCGTTGTTAGGCTGACCTTACCAAACGTTGAGGGTGATCGCATGCGCCTCGTGCTTCAGCTTGTCGCCCGTCTGCTTCTCATCGTCGCGCTCTGCCTTGGCGCTGCGACCGTCTGGGCCACGTTCGACGCCTATCGCAGCGTCGACCGGGCGACCGCGGCCTCGGCGCAGCGGGTCGCACAGGCGCTTCAGGCGCTGTACTGGCACGAGTTCTTGTTGCGCAGCAGCAGAACGCGCGAGCAGCTCTTGCCGGTTCCGGAGTGGCGCACCTTGGAGACGATGAAGCTGATCTCGCCCGGCGTCTGCGTCGAGTTCCAGCCGGCCATCGCATTCGAAAGGCCGCTCTGCGGCCAGAGCGTGGGGCTAGGCAAGACGCCGCCGCACTGGTTCACCGCGATCGTACCCATCTTCCTCGGCAGCCACGCCGAAGTGATAAGGCCCGTCAGTCCCCGCGCGGCAGCCGCCGGAACGGTCGTCGCGACGCCGGATGCCGCAGCGGCCATCTCGCTTGCCTGGGAGTATCTCCTCAACGTGGTCGATGTCGCGCTTCTGATGGCGGCGGCGATCGCGCTCTTGGCGTCGCTCGCCATTGCGCACGCGCTGGCGCCGGCGCGCACCATCGTCGCCGCGCTCCAGCGCATGGCGCGGGGCCAGTATCGCACGAAACTGCCGCGCTTCCGCTCCATGGAGCTGGCGATGATCGGCAGCGCCGTCGGCGAGCTCGGCGGCCGGCTGGAGGAAGCCACCGAACAGCGCGCGGCGCTGACAAGGCGGCTGATCGAGATCCGTGACGACGAACGCCGCGCGCTCGCCCGCGAGCTGCACGACGAGTTCGGCCAAAATCTCTCCGCCATCCTCGCCTTTGCCAACACGATCGAGACCGCAAGCGCGAAGGAGAGCAAGGATAACGCAATCGCGCAGGACGCGCGCATGATCTCGCAGGCCACCCATCATCTGATGGCCTCGCTGCGCGATGCGCTCAAACGCCTGCGCAATCCCCTGCCCGAGGAGCTTGGGCTCGAGGCCAGCCTGGTCAATTTGGTGGATAGCTGGCGCTCGCAAAGCGCAGCGCAGCCGACCATCCGGCTCGATCTCAGGGGCGACCTCACCGACATCAGGGGCCCGGCCGCCACCACCGCCTATCGCGTGGCGCAGGAATGCCTGACCAACGCACTGCGCCACAGCTCGGCGCGCGAGATCTCCTTGCGCATCGAGCGGCGCGCCGGTGACGACGACGCGTTGCTGATCCGTGTCGAGGACGACGGCGGCGGCGACGCCGCACGCGTGGCGCAGTCGGCCGGCTTCGGCCTCACCGGCATCCGCGAGCGGGTCGCGGCGGCCGGCGGATCGCTCTCGATCCTGCCTGCGCGAGGAGGCCTCAGCGTCGCCGCCACCATCCCGCTCGCAGCGTGAGGCCGACATGAGCGATGTCGCGGCAACAGGCATCTCCGTGCTGCTGGTCGACGACCATCCGATCGTCCGGCAAGGCTACCGGCGCGTGCTGGAGAGCCAGGGCGATCTCCATGTCGTGGCGGAAGCCGACAACGCGGCCGACGCCTACGGCGCCTTCAAGGCGCACGACCCTGATGTCGTCTTGCTGGATATCTCGATGCCCGGGGCGAGCGGACTGGAGGCGATCCGCAACATCCGCGCGCGCAGCCCGCGGGCGCGCATCCTCGTCTTCACCATGCACAACGAGGCCGTGCTGGTGAAAGCCGCCTTCAGCGCCGGCGCCAGCGGCTTCGTCACCAAGAGCAGCGAACCCTCCGCGGTCGTCACCGCGATCCGCAGCGTTGCGCGCGGCGAGCGCGCCATGAGCGACGACATCGCACATATACTGGCCGAGGACAGCCTGTCGGCGGGCTCGGCGCTGGACCAACTGGGTGAGCGCGAGATCGAGATCCTGCGCCAATTCGCCGGCGGCGCGACGACCGAGCAGATTGCTGCGCATCTCAATCTCAGCGTCAAGACGGTGCAGAACTATCATTATTTGATCAAGACCAAGACCGGCGCGCGCACGGACGCGCAACTCGTGCGGCTGGCCGCGAGCTGCGGGCTGACGAGGATCTAGGGCTTGGCGGCTGGAGGCCTATCTGGTTCCGGCCGACCGCCCCAACGAAGGTCTCCAGTCGCTCTCGGATTGTGCTAGGCTCGATCGCAGCCACGGCATCCGGCACGAGACCGCCGGTGGATGTCTGTTGGGCTCCGATCTTGACGCGGGCCTTTTGGCCCGGCTCTTTCGAAGCCGCCCTCGTTCCCGTTGTATGTTTTGTACGACAACAGGAGACGCTTCCATGAACATCAGGGACAGTCTTCTTGCCGCACTGATCGCCTTCAACGTTTTCGCGACAGGAACCACCGAAAGCGCAGCAGCTGAGGCGAAAGACCAGATCACTATTCTTTATGACGCCTTCGGCACAAATGACGCGATGACAAAGGACTGGGGTTTTTCCGCCCTTGTCGAAGTCGCGGGAAAACGCATCCTGTTCGACACGGGTAACGACCCCGAGATCTTCGCGGCAAACGTGAAGGCCAGGGGCGTCAACCTCTCGGACCTCGACTTTGTCGTTCTTTCGCACCGCCACTCCGATCATATGGCGGGCTTGTCCTACGTCCTAAGCGTCAATCCGACCGTCAAGATCTACGCGCCGAAGGAAGGATTTGGCATCTACGGCTCTTCACTGCCTTCCGGCTTCTTCCGGAAAGACGAGGCCTTGCCGCCGGAGATGCGGTACTACGGAGGTAAGCCCCCAGCGGTGATAAAGTTCGGCTCGGCATGGGCCAACGCAAACTTCGAACTGATCGATCAGACGACCGAGATTGCTCCTGGGATCACGCTGATTTCGCTGATCTCCGACGCGCCCGGAACAAGAGAACTCAAGGAGCTGTCTCTGGCCGTCAACACCGCAGAAGGCGTAGTCCTTCTGGTCGGTTGTTCGCACCCCGGAATCGAGCGCATTGTCGAAGCGGCGACCGGTATCAATCCCAGGATTCATCTCATCGCCGGCGGATTTCATCTGGTCGTGGCGCCTGACGATGCAATCGCGAAAGTCGTTACCGCTCTGAAGGACAGGTTCAAGGTCGACGCCGTAGCACCGGGACATTGCACCGGTGAGCCGACTTTTGCCGCGCTCAAGAAGGCGTTCGGCGACAGCTATCTCTATGCCGGCCTCGGCACGTCGATTCCGGTTGGAACGAGTGGGAATGCCAGACGCGGGGAAGGTCCAACGCTTGACGACCTTGCGACATATCGGAAACTGGCCGGGCGCGAAGACCCGTTCGGCATATTGCGGTCGCGCAGCCAGCGGTCGGGATCCGCGCTCTAGCGCGCGCAGTTCGCGCCTTTGTCCAGCGCGTGAGGCGAGCGGAATGGAACCGACACCGTCGCGCTTTGGTTAGCAGCAGAGTGAAGGGAGTTGCGCCATGAGTAAGGCCATGCACCGAACGGTCGTCGATCCTCCGCTCCTCACCGTGGGCGAACTCATCGACGAACTCTGCCGCTTGCCGGATACGGCCGTCGTCCACTTCCGCTGCCCCGCACTCGATCAGGAGCTTACATTCTACCGCATTCGGAAGCGGTCGAAGGACGCTGTCGAAATCGCGGTGAACACATATCCGGAGAGCCCGCCGGTAGTCCCATCCGCCAACGGAAGGCAATCGACCCACTCGCCTGCCCTTCGCGAGGAGGCCCTTTTGCACAAGGCGAAAGGCTGAATCGATAGTTACACGCTTTGGCGGGACCGTGTCGGTCTAGGCCGCCTTCAACCCGCGGAGCACCAGCGCCAGGGTCGCATCGACACGGGCGGGCAGATCGGCGTCCTTCCACTCGTCGGCATGGGCCGGGTGGTGAAAGCGGACGGTGGCATCGAAGATGGCGCGGGCGGTGGCCTTGACGTCGTCCACCTCGAACACGCCCTGCTTCACGCCGTCGGTCAGGATCGACGCGATCTGGTCGATCATGGTGTCCTTGTGGCACTTGACGGCGGCGCAAGCCTCGCGCGCCAGCGTCAGATAGGTGTCGAACATCTCGGGATCGTCGAGCACGCGCGAGCGCTTGGCGGCGAACAGCGTGCGCAGCCAGCGGTCGAGTCGGGCCGGCGCCGGCCCCTGCTCCTCGGCGATCGCCAGTAACGGCGCGTCGATGCGATCCAGCCAGCGTTTGGCGACGGCCTCGCGCAGCGAGGCCTTGCTCGGGAAATGGCGATAGACGCTGCCGTGGCTCACATCGAGCGCACGGGCAACGTCAACCACGGTGGCCTTGGCAAGTCCGTAGCGCCGCAGAACGTCCTCGGTGACTTCGAGGATCCGCTCCGGCGTCAAGATCACGGCTTCATTCATGCCAGCACCATGTTCCCGTTGAGGGCTCAGTTACCCGGCGATGGAGCTGCTTCCGAAGCGCCCGTGCCGGTCGTTTCGGAAAGCTCTCGCCTTAATGAGGCAGTTTTGCAGCCTGCGCCGCGATCTGGCGCGCAACCAGTAAATTGAGCCAATGCCCAATCGTTCCGGTGAAGTTGATGATTTCGGTCGTCATTGTCTTAAGTCTCCATTCGTCCGCGGTCCCAACCTCCTTATGTCCCGCGATCCGCAACTGTTTCGGACCTCGGGCTCCCCGGGCGGGTCGCCGCGGGACGCCCCAATCGGAGCGTCCGAGAACGGATATACACGTCTCGCTGACAGATTTCAATATCTGTCAGTCAATGATCCGTGATTGACAGTTAATTTTTGCGGGCGGCGTCTCCTCAGCTTGGGCTGGTCCAGGGGCGGTGGATAGCTCGCCGATCCCCCTCGCCTGGGGTCCAGATCGTTTGTTTCGCCCTGCCCGCTCTGCTAAATCACGGCGTAAAAAGCATTTTGGCCGGTCGCCGCCCCCTTGGGCCGCCCGCCCACCTTCCTGGAGCAGTCTGATGATCCCCCGCTATACCCGCCCGGAAATGGCCTCGATCTGGGAGCCGCAGACCCGGTTCAAGATCTGGTTCGAGATCGAGGCGCACGCGGCGGACGCCCTCGCCGAGCTCGGGACCATCCCCAAAGAGGCCGCCAAGACGGTCTGGGCCAAGGCCAAGGACGCCACTTTCGACGTCGCCCGCATCGATGAGATCGAGCGCGAGACCAAGCATGACGTCATCGCCTTCCTGACCCACCTTGCCGAAATCGTCGGCCCCGAAGCGCGCTTCGTACACCAGGGCATGACCTCCTCCGACGTGCTCGACACCTGCCTCAACGTCCAGCTCACCCGCGCCGCCGACCTCCTGCTCGCCGATCTCGACAAGGTGCTGGCCGCGCTGAAGAAGCGTGCCTTCGAGCACAAGATGACGCCGACCATCGGCCGCAGCCACGGCATCCACGCCGAGCCTGTGACCTTCGGCCTCAAGCTCGCTTATGCCTATGCCGAATTCTCGCGCGCCAAGGAGCGCGTGATCGCGGCGCGCAAGGAAGTTGCGACCTGCGCCATCTCCGGCGCCGTTGGCACCTTCGCGCAGATCGACCCGCGCGTCGAAGAGCACGTCGCCAAGGCGATGGGCCTCGTCCCCGAGCCGATCTCCACTCAGGTCATCCCGCGCGACCGCCACGCGATGTATTTCTCGACGCTTGGCGTGATCGCCTCCTCGGTCGAGCGTATCGCGGTGGAGATCCGCCACATGCAGCGCACCGAGGTGCTGGAGGCCGAAGAGTTCTTCTCCGAAGGGCAGAAGGGTTCGTCGGCGATGCCGCACAAGCGCAACCCGGTGCTGTCGGAAAACCTCACCGGCCTCTCCCGCATGGTGCGCGCCTATGTGACGCCGGCGCTGGAGAATGTCGTGCTCTGGCACGAGCGCGACATCTCGCACTCCTCCGCCGAGCGCATGATGGGCCCGGATGCCACCGTGACGCTCGACTTCGCGCTGGTGCGCCTCGCCGGCCTGATCGACAAGCTGCTGGTGTACCCCGCCAACATGCAGAAGAACCTCGACCGCCTCGGCGGCCTCGTGCATTCGCAGCGCGTGCTGCTGGCGTTGACCCAGAAGGGCGCAAGCCGCGAGGACGCCTACAAGCTGGTGCAGCGCAACGCGATGCCGGTCTGGCGCGGCGAAGGCGACTTCCTCCAGCTCCTGAAGAAGGACGCTGAAGTGAAGAAGTATCTCACCGACACCGAGATCGAGGAGCAGTTCGACCTCGGCTACCACCTCAAGCATGTCGACACGATCTTCAAGCGCGTGTTCGGCGAGAGCTGAGCGCGCGTCCGTAGAAACCGGAGGGTGGTTAGCCGCAGGCATAACCCACCATTCCCCGTGACAAGGCGGTGGGTTACGCTACGCTAACCCACCCTACGAACAAGAAACGGATCCCCTCATGCCCATCGTCAACCGCGTTGCCGCCCTCTCCGACGAAATGGCCGCCTGGCGCCATGACTTCCATGAGAACCCGGAGCTGCTCTACGAGGTCCATCGCACCGCCGGCATCGTCGCCGATCGCTTGCGCGAATTCGGCTGCGACGAGGTGGTGACGGGCATCGGCCGGACCGGTGTCGTCGGCGTGATCCGCGGCCGCAAGTCCGCCTCCGGCAAGACCATCGGGCTGCGTGCCGACATGGACGCGCTGCCGATCATGGAGACGTCGGGCGTCACCTACGCCTCCAAGGTGCCCGGCAAGATGCACGCCTGCGGCCATGACGGCCACACCGCCATGCTGCTCGGTGCCGCCAAATATCTCGCCGAGACGCGCAATTTCGACGGCACCGCGATCATGATCTTCCAGCCTGCGGAAGAAGGCGGCGGCGGCGGCAAGGCGATGGTCGAAGACGGCTTGATGACGCGCTGGAACATCCAGGAGGTCTACGGCATGCACAACATGCCGGGCCTGCCCGAAGGCCATTTCGCAACGACGCCCGGCGCGATGCTCGCCTCGTCCGACAACATCCAGATCACCGTCCACGGCAAGGGCGGCCACGCCGGCGCCGGTCCGCACAAATCCGTCGACAGCGTGCTGATCGGCTCGCAGATCGTCAACGCGCTACAGTCGATCGTCGCGCGCAACGTCGATCCGCTGAAGTCCGCCGTCATCTCGATCACGCAATTCCACTCCGGCACGGCCTTCAACATCATTCCTGAAGTCGCCGAGCTCGGCGGCACCGTCCGCACGCTCGATCCTGAAGTGCGCGATCTCGTCGAGCGCCGCATCGGCGAGGTCGCCGAGAGCGTCGCCCGCGCCTATGGCGGCTCGGCCGAGACCAAGTACACGCGGATGTATCCGGTGACGATGAACCATGCGCGCGAGGCCGGCCTCGCCGCCGACGTCGCCCGCGACATCGTCGGTGCCGAGCGCGTCAACGACAAGTTCATCCCGATGATGGGCGCCGAGGACTTCTCGTTCATGCTGGAAGCACGTCCCGGCGCGATGATCCTGGTCGGCATGGGCGACGGCAACGAGTGCCACCACCCGGCCTATGTCTTCAACGACAACATCCTCGGCCACGGCGCCTCCTACTGGGCGCGCCTGGTGGAGACGCGGATGCCGGCGGGTTAGCGCCGCTTCGCGGCAGCCGTGGCACTGGCGACATTCCCGCCAAAGGGCCACGCCACGCGGAGCCCGTCATCGAGCCGCAGAGCGTTGCCCCGTTGGCTCTTCCGTCTCCAGCGGGCGAGATGCGGCCTCGTCTGAGGCGAGCGGCAGGGTGAACTGGAAGAAGGCGCCCCGCGGCTCGTTTGCGCCGGCCCACATCCGCCCGCCATGTGCCTCGATGATCGAGCGGCAGATGGCGAGACCCATCCCCATGCCTGTGGGCTTGGTGGTGTAGAAGGCTTCGAACAGGCGATCCACGTTCTTCGGATCCAGCCCCGGACCGGAATCCCGCAAGGTGACGTGGACGCCGTCCGATGCATCCCGACCGGTGCTGATCAGCAACTCCCGTCCCCCCTCGCCGACCGCGGCCATCGCCTCGATCGCGTTGACGATCAGGTTGAGCACCACTTGCTGAACTTGAACCCGGTCGGCCTGAATCGGCGGCAAGCCCTCGGCAAATTGCATTCGCACCGAGACGCCGTTCTTGAACGCTTCGCTGCGTGTCAGCGCGATGACCTCAAGCACCGCCGGGTTGATCTCCAGTGTCTCCTTTTGCGGGGGCGCGTTCCTGATGAGCGCCCGGATCCGGCCGATGATGTCGCCGGCTCGCATACCATCACCGGTGATCCAGTCGAGGGTCTGTCGAACCCGCTCCAGGTTTGGCGGTCGCGCCTCCAGCCAATTCAGCCCGGCCTCGGCGTTCGCCACGATCGCGGCGATCGGCTGGTTGACTTCATGGGCGATCGAAGCGGTTAGCTGTCCCATCGTGGTGACGCGATTGGCGTGCGCAAGCTCCATCAGCGCTTCACGGTAGCGCCGCTCGTGTTCGCGGCCTTCGGCTTCCGCCCGCTTGAGAGCCGTCAGATCAAGGACAAAGCCGACGCCATGATCCGTACCTTCTCCGAACATGGTCCCGCCGATCAGCACCGGAACACGGCTTCCGTCCTTCCGCACATACTCCTTCTCGAATGGCTGGGCCGTCCCGATCCGCTTCAGTTCCGCCACGGTATGCAAGTCGCGGTCGCGCCATTCCGGCGGCGTGAGGTCGGTCCGATGCAGGCGCCCTGCGGCGAGATCTTCCCGGTCGTATCCCACGATGCGCAGGAAGGCATCGTTGGCCTCGAGAATGCGCCCCTCGACTTCCCAGATGATGATGCCGATGATGTTGGCATCGAACAGGCGCCTGATCTTGATATCCCGTGCTGCAAGATCACTCTGGAGCTGGATGTTCTCCTCGGTCGCCTCCCGCCGCCGTTTCGCTTCGAGCCGCGCGAGCGCCAGCGCCGCTGCGGCCAGCGCGACGACGAGGACAACGGCGCCGGCGATCAGCCAGGTCCAACGTTGCTCGAATGCTTCTGCGCGCGCCTCCCGGCCGGCGAGCCGAAAGCGCTCGTGATCCACCATCTGGTCGATTTGCGAGCGGATCTCGTCCATGCTGCGGATCATTGCCAGCGCGGCCAGCCCGGACGTGCCGGCCGTCTTCAGCAGCTCGTCGATCTCGCGCAGCGTGGCTGTAACGGTCAGCGCCAGATGTCCGGCCCGAAGGCCCTGCATCGGATCATCCGCCACCAACATCTGCAGCGCCTGAGCCTCGCGCCGTACGCTTTCGTCAGAGACGCCGTAGGCCTTGAGATAGGCGGGGTCGAGGGTCATGAGATACCCGCGCCTTTCAGTCTCCAGTTCCGCGACGATCGCCCGCAGCCGATCAAGCGTTTCGAGGACCTGGCGGCTATGCTCGATGAAGTGATGAGCTGCTTGCCGCTCCTGCCAATATTGCAGGCCGAGGAAGCTGGTCGCGGCAAACAGGGTCACAAGCACTGCGACCGCAAGGATCAGCGGACGAGCAAACCATCGCAGAGGCAGGGCCCGAACAGGTACGGACATTGGCCGTGGGTCTTCGATGCTCGTGTGACCGCGCGTGTTCTGGTGCCGACGCCAGAGCATGATGGGACAATAGCACGGATAAGGAGGTCGGGAACCCGACATTCATCGGATACGCCAGAGGTCGGGCCGTGATGTCGCAGGACTGCGGCACCGTGCGTGTGCTATGGATGAATGCCCTTGGTTGATTCAAGGAGCATCATCATGGCACAGGGTGAAAACTCATTGAGCCATCCGGCGAGCCGCCGCAGTTTCATCAAGGGACTGGGGGCAGCTGGCGCGGGCCTGACCGCGCTGCCGCGATGGGGCTTTGCCGAGGATTCCGCTGCGGCTAACGCCAACGCCGCGATCGACTGGAAGCAATTTGCGGGACAGACGATCGCACTTTCGGGTGCGATCCATCCGTGGTCGAACGCGATCGCGCCGCTGTTGCCGGAGTTCACCATCCTCACCGGCATCAACGTCACCATCGATTTCCAGCTGGAAACCACCTACCTCGGCGCGCTGCCGATCAGGCTCGCTCGCGGCAGTAGCACGCCCGACGTCTTCATGTTCACGACCTATGGCCAGGGCATCACGAACGGATGGGTGGAGCCACTGAACGGCTATTATTCCATGAAGTCGCTGACCGACCCCGCCTGGTATGACGAGAGCGACCTGCTCAAGACGGCCCGCGCCTTCCCGCTGTGGTCGGACGGCGAACGGTACGCGGTCCCGATTACCTCAGAGGCGACGACCCTGTTCATCAACAGCGATGCGCTGGCAGCCAAGGACCAGCCGGTACCCCAGACTTTCAACGAGCTGCTTGTCACCGCCAAGGCGGTCAAGGGCAACGGGATGTCGGGGATCGCGATGCGGGCCCAGGCGAGCGGCAATTCCTCCCCGCCAGCCATGGGCTTCCTGTTCTCCTACGGTGGGGCCATGGTCGAGCACAACAGGGTCGTTTTCGCGAGCCCGGAGGGGATCGCGGCCGTCGAGATGTACGGACAGTTGCTCGGTCAAGCCGGGCCTGCCGGCGTCGGCAGCTACGAATGGTACCACGTGCTGGACGACTTCCTGCAGGGGCGGACGGCCATGGCGATCGACAGCAGCAACTTCGCGACCGACATTTCCAATCCAGCGAAAAGCCGTGTCGCCAAGCAGGCCGGGTTTGCAACCTTTCCGCATCTCGCCGGTCGCGGCCCTGTCCCCTTCATGTCGCACTGGCAGGCGTGCATCAATTCCAAATCGCGAAACAAGCGCGCGGCTTTCCTGTTCCTGCTCTGGGCGACGAGCAAGGCGACCTCGCTGCAGACTGCTGCAGCAGGGCTGGCGACGACACGCGTGTCGGCCTGGTCGAGCGAGGGCTTCAGGAAGGCGTTCGGTCCGCAGGCCGCCGAGGCGGCGCTGATCAATTTGCAGAATGCCGACGTCGACCGCGCCAAGGCGATTCTTTTCCATCCGCAATCGAGACTGATCCTGGACGCCTTCATGATCGGCGTGAATGAAGTGGTCAACGGGGCGAAATCGGCCAAGGATGCGATGACGGGCGCGGCCGAAAGGGCCAATGCGGCGATCCGCGGGTAGCGGCGAGGCGTCACCCAATCGGAAGAGGTGGCCACGGCGGACAAGTCGCCGACTCCCGCTGCGCGGCGATTACCCCTGATATTGCAGCACGTGCATGCCGGCGTTCCAGTCGGAGACGAACATCAGCCCGTCGGGCCGCACATAGGAATCGCAGGTCTTGGCTGCGAGCGCGACGTTCGGGCGGGGGTCGACGAGTTTTTTCGGTGTCGGCGGCACCCAATACGCGATCTCCTTCGGCGCAAACTGATCCCTGACGTCAAACACCCTGACGCCGGCATTGTTGTAGGTCGCGAAAATCGTCTCCTCGCTCTGGAAGGAGCCGGGGCGGTTCTCGTGCAGATTATGCGGACCGAAGGTGCCCTTCGCACAGAAGTCGCGATCGCGTGGCGTCGGC